>CALGBW010000062.1 GCA_937884635.1 uncultured Chlamydiaceae bacterium | reverse complement strand
TTGATGCCATGTTTCGTTGTAGATATTTTATTTCTTTGCTTAATTCATATTTCTGTTTAAATGCCCATGCTTTTAAAGCCTTCATCTGCTTTTTTAGTTCTTCTATCTGCTGTTGTTGAATATTATTTAAAATTTGCAGATCAGAATAATGCTCTGGGGAATAGAATCCGCAAGCAAAGTCTTCGTGCTCATCACATTCTCCCAGCAACGATTATTGCAGCAGCACGGTTATTCTTAGATAATTTCTATCATATTAAAGCTCTTTGGAACTATCTAGGAATTGACGAAGCACTGCGTTGTTTATCCAGTGGAGCCAATGATTTATCTTCTACTCATATAGGAGAGCGAGTATTCCAAATGGCTTCTTCTGGTGAAACGATAAAGATGGATCAAGCAGGAATGGAGTCTTTAATTCTTAAACAAGGGCGAATCCCGTGTCTTACCAACTCAAAAAACGTCTAGCCTTTGGCTGCGTGAACTATATTAACGCCTTACCATTTTCATTAGAGCTAGCTAAGAAAAAGGATATCCTCTTGGATCTTGAGCCCCCTGCATTTTTGCTAAAAAAGCTTATCAAGGGTGATTTGCGTATGGCATTAACTTCAGCCTTTGGAGGCGTATCCCATCCTTTTTCGCAGGTAGAAGGTTTTGGCATTGCTGCTTACCAACGAATTATGAGTGTTACTCTATATGCTAAGGAATCCTTTTTCTCTCCTAAAGAAAGAATTCGTTTAGCAGCTACTCATGACAGTCGTTCTTCCCTGATCCTGCTTCTGATTCTCTGTTGTTACATCTGGGACCTTCCCTGTCCTGATATTGATTTCTACGCTCCTCAAGATCTGATTCAGCTGCCGTCTGATATATATGATGGACTTTTGCTCATAGGAGACGCAGCTCTGCGCCACCCTACTCTTGCTCCTTACCGCTCCTATGACCTAGCAACTGTGTGGAGTGAAGCAACCCAACTCCCCTTTGTATTTGCAACTGTACTCTCTTCAGATACTTCCATGATCCCTTATATGAAAGAAGTTTTGGATAACGCATTATCTGTTTTTGAACAAAATCCTCAACATGTGCTTTACATAGCTCAGGAACGTACTCAACTCCCTATCGATCTTTTGACACGGTATTATCATCTATGTCGTTACCGACTACATGACACAGACTACGCCGGACTAGAAAAATTCAAGGAGTATTATGGCAAAATCCAACAAGAAGCTACGTATTCAGCACATGTTCGACGCTATAGCTCCAACGTATGACGAGGTTAATGTCATACTCTCCTTAGGCATTCATACCCTCTGGAATCGTACATTTGTTCGGATGCTAGGGCCTGCTACTCACTTAGTGGATTTGTGTGCAGGCACTGGGAAAGTAGCCCTGCACTATATCCAAAGGTATCCCTCTGCCACGGCTACCTTAGTTGATTTTTCCTCTGGCATGTTGGATATCGTCAAACACAACCACCCTAATGCCCCCTTTACCTATATAGAAGGAGATATTACCAAGCTTCCTCTTCCTTCATCTTCAGAAACTCTTATGAGCATGGCTTATGGCTTAAGAAACCTTGTTGAACCGGAAAATACCCTAAAAGAGTTGTCTCGTGTTTTGATCCCAGGAGGAATCTTAGGTATTCTGGAGCTGACAGCCCCGCCTCGCTATCACCCTCTCCATTTTCTCCATACTTGCTACCTTAATACTATAGTTCCTTGGATAGGCAGGTATTATCAACATGGTTCTGCTTATGCGTATTTGAGTGAAAGCATCCAAAAGCTCCCCCAAGACAGAACCCTAGAAACTCTGTTTCAATCCGAGGGCTTTCATGTGGAAAAGAAAAAGAAGCTTCTCTTTGGAAGTGCTACGATTTGGATTTTAAAAAAGCAACAAGCTTAACTTGTTGCTTTCTTTCTACCGCGTTTTGATTTAGGTTTAACGGGTTTTTCCTCTTCCTCGTCTTCATCATCCTCATCATCACCATCGAAAAAGTTACTAGAGGATAAAGAGTCATAACCTAATTTTTCTGACAATTCTTTCAACGAATCAAATCGTTCTGACAGGTTCGCCAGGTTTAATTGATCCTCAAACCGCCCTGATCCACGCAGATGCGCTAAAAACTCCTCTTCTGTATCAAAGCGCTCTGAGAAGGTAATGGAGGAAGCTGAGGTAATTTCAGGCAAGAACAGGAAGCGTCTAGCCACCTGAGGGACTTTTGTATAAATATCACTAGAAATTGTTGTTTCTGCCTCTACCTTTGCGGATTGTTTAGGGGGTCTTCCCCTCTTTGGTCTTGGGTTCAAGGCCTCATTAGAATAGTAGACTTTTGCCTTGTTCACCAAAAGCTGTCTTGCCTGTACAAGCTCTTTAGAAACTTTTGCATCAAACAAATGCACCTTCAGCTGTTCCAGAACATTCTTAGTAAAATCTAAATCCTCTTCAAAAACAAAATGGAAGTTATTATTCCTTAACCATTCAATAATACGAATCCGAGAACGTTCAACATAAAACTGCTGCCATTTCTCTAACTCTGTCTCATGGTCATAAATAAACTCTAGAAACTGCTCTCGAGCATCTTTAGACTGTAGAATTTCTAAAAATTTTTCTTTTGTATCAATATCATATACCTTTTCATTAATGAAGGTCTCCATGATCTTCTTCACTTCATAAAAAGTCAGCTTTGGAATCAAACAGTAGCGATCTGCATTAGCTTCCAATTCTTGGTAGATACGATCTAAATCCTCCTGATCTTTATCTAAATCGATGTATAAGATGAATCCCTCCACACGATCTAAATAAAAATCCCTTTCATCATCAGACTTTGAAAAAGCATCCATGAGTCGTAGGACACGTAATAACAAGGGATTTTGGGGAACAGGATATGATGATGTTGTCATAGGCTTCAACTTTAGAAATCTGTTAACAATAAAAAGACAGAGAGCTCACTTTTGAGAATAGGACTGCCCCCCACAGGAATAGAAAACATACAAAATCTAGGAAAAACAAGGAACTGCAATTTTTTCTATAAAAAGAATAAAACTCGCGCTCCCCTATTTGCAAAAATATTCACTTTCCCACAATCCTGTAAAAACTTCATGGTAAATTGCATGAAGGATGTCCAGTATACAAAAACACTATGATCCAAAAAAAGTCCTAACAAAGAATTATGGATCGCAACCAGAACAGAAACAGCTAGTAATGAGACTGTCGCCAGAAAAGCAATGATACATAAAGCCACGCTGAACAGCCGCAAACGAGAATACTCTTCACTAACTGGACGATAAATAGCGTGAGCGGGCAAACAAATAGCATCTAATTTAGTAAACAACATACTAAAAATAGGAACTAAAACAAATTAAGGAAGATAAAATAAACTATTAATTATTGATAATCAAGCTATAGAAACTATTAAATATTAATTTTAACAGATCCCTCTAGAAACGTGCGTCCCGCACTCCAAGAAACTCTTAACCTTTCCTTTCCCCAGGTACAAATATCTATTGCTGAAGCCTCCCACTGATAAACCTGTGCAGCTATCAAAGCCACAGCAGTAGCACCTGTACCGCAAGCCAAAGATTCTCGCTCTAATCCCCGTTCATAGGTACGGACAAGCAGCCGACCAGGAGATAGCACCTCGGCAAAATTGACATTCACGCCGTCAGGGGAAAAGTGTTGATGAAAACGCAGCAAACGACCACAGGCAGAGACATCTACAGAAGAAACGTCAGGAACAAATAAAACTAAGTGAGGGACTCCCGTATGGGCAAATCCCACACTGCGGGGTAAAAAAGCAAGACCGTGATCTAACTGAAATAGAGAAAGTTGCCAATCATCCAATGTCATATCTACAACAATGCGATCCCAAGAATAAAAAATTCCTTGATAGACACCACTGTCTGTTTCCATGGAGATATGCTGTTTACGTTGTGCTTCTGCAACATGAGCGATTGCACAGCGCAGACCGTTACCACACATAGAAGGGCGAGAACCATCGCTATTGAAAATCACCATCTTGGCATCTGCGAGAGAAGATGGTTGTATGAGAAGATACCCATCCGTCCGTGTTTCTGCGCAAAGAACACAAATCTCTTCTGGGCTTAGGGAAGTCTCTCCGAGAACAAATGAATTCCCCGCCCCTGAGTATAAGCGAAAATTAGAGATCGTTGAAGGAGAAGAGAATACCATCTAGCAAACCGAAATCCTTAGCCTCATCCGCCGACATCCACATATCTCGATCGATCGCTTTCTCAATGACTTCTCTAGACTGCCCCGTAGCCTCTACATATACATCAATAATACGGGCTTTTGTTTTAAGGATTTCTCTAGCATGGATATCCAAATCTGTCGCCTGCCCTGTAATCGTACCCCCGATCGATGGTTGGTGAATCATAATTCTGGAATGTGGAGTAGCAAAACGACGTCCTGGAGCAGCACACAGACTTAACACAGATCCCATAGAAGCAGCAAGTCCTGTTACCACCGTTGTAACGGGAGAGGTCATCATTTTGATCTGATCCCAAACTGCAAAACCAGCATCAACAGAACCACCGGGGCTATTGATAACAAGAACAATCGGCTGCCCAGGATTAGTTAATTCCAAATACCATAACTTCTTAATCGCATCTGCAGCACTTTTCTCGGTTACAGCTTCTGAGAAAAATACCCTACGAGCCTCTAAGATCTTTTTGTCAATAGTATCTTGTAATTTGTAAGCAGCTTCAGGCATGACACATACTCCTTAATTAAACCAGGGCTTCCAAGTCGATTTCGGGATAGAGAGGGAATCGAGCCAATAGGTCTGCCACTCGACTTTTTGCCTCTTGTAGAATATCCTCAGCGAGTTCTCCTTCGTTTTTACCAGCATTGCGTCTCACAACAATATTTCGCAAGACTTTCACAATAATATTTGCGACTTCTTCCATTTCATTCTCTGTCATACCTAATGTTGTCAGAGCTGGTGTACCCAAACGAATACCGGAAGTATCCCATTTGTTTTTTGTATCTGAAGGAATAGCGTTACGGTTAACAGCAATCCCTACTAACCCAAGAACATCCTCTGCAATACGCCCAGAAAGCTGTACAGAGTTCAAATCGATAATCAGCATATGATTATCCGTTCCTCCAGTTAGCAGGCGTAATCCGTGTTTTTGGAAACACTCGGCCAATACACGTGCGTTATCTACAACTTGGTGAGCATACTTTTTAAAATCTACAGAGAGAGCTTCTTTCAAAGCGATTGTCTTAGCTGCAATCACATGTTGTAAGGGGCCTCCCATCATTAAAGGACATGCTTTATTGATAACAGAATCGTATTCTTTTGTAGCTAAGACTAATCCCCCTCTAGGGCCTCGTAATGTTTTATGTGTAGTCGTTGTGACGATATCTGCATAAGGAATCGGATTCTCTTCCCCTATAAATACACGTCCTGCTACGAGTCCTGCAAAATGAGCCATATCGACCCACAGAACAGCCTTACAATCCTCTGCTATCTGCTTTAACTTAGCAAAATTCAAACGACGTGAATAAGAGGAATAACCTGCGATAATGACCGTAGGCTTATGAGCCCGTGCTAAACGAGCCATTTCATCATAATCAAATAACTCTGTCTCTGGATTAACTCCATAAGAGACGCTACGCATGAGTTTAGACATAACATTTAAACGCGTAGTCCCATGCGTTAAATGCCCGCCAGAATTAAGTGAAGGCCCCATACAAATATGCGAGGCTATCTCTTTTCTTACCTGTTCATATTCATCTTCCGTCAGCTCATTAATCGTTTTATAACCAAGCTTCTCTACTGCTGGACTTTGAATTTTCTGTGT
This sequence comes from uncultured Chlamydiaceae bacterium, assembly GCA_937884635.1. Lineage (GTDB taxonomy): Bacteria > Chlamydiota > Chlamydiia > Chlamydiales > Chlamydiaceae > Chlamydia. Next base: position 1,053 of record CALGBW010000062.1, on the reverse strand, counting down.
GATGATGGCCATAACAGCCAGTAAATTGGCATCAGCACCGGAATGAGGCTGTACAAACGCGCTTTCAGCTCCGAACAGCTCTTTAGTTGTTTCCACGCACTCCCATTCGATAGCATCTACGTTTTCACAACATGAGTAAAATCGCTTAAAGGGACTCCCCTCACTATATTTATCCGTGAGTAGATTTCCCATTGCGAGTTGAACAGAAAGGGAAGAATAATTTTCAGACGCGATCATTTTTAATCGTGACCGCTGGCTTTTTAACTCAGCAACAATACTTTTCCCTACAGATGGAAAAGCATGAATCAAATGATCCAAGGCAGACAAATAAGCTATAGAAGCCAAATTGGATTGTTTTGTTTCTAAGGCTTTATTTAAGAATGTTTTCAATAAAGATGTCATTTTCTCTTACCTTCTATAAAAACAGATCCACTGACAGGTCCTCTATGTGCCTAACCAATGTATTCCATAACAGTTAAAGAACAAAAGCATTGAATACCATCTCCGCACCCAAAATCACTTAACCCCTCTCCTGAAGTTGCGGTAATTCCAACAGACTCTACAGGAATTTGCAGAACAGATGCGATGCTTTGTCGCATGATAGAGAGTTTAGAACGGAAATTCGGTCTACTACCTTCTATAGTAATTGCTACATGAGTAATCCGTTGATTCGGTTTTAATGTTTTCAAAGCCTCTGCCAGGTAAACCCCACTATCCGTGATTCCCTGACCATAAAACAACTCGTCAGCAAGTTCTCCCAAGATAATCTTGTTCGTTATAGAAGACATCGCATTACAAATGGCATGGAAAATAACATCTCCATCTGAATTTGCGTGGAAACCTGGATAGTCATCGAAAATGACCCCAGCAAGAATACAGGGTTTTGTAGAACTTTCTGATAAAAACCGATGACTATCTTGTCCTATTCCTACCCGGTAAATCCATTGAGGTATAGGAAATGACTGGTCTTCAAGACTCATACTGCAACCTATGATTTTAATAAATCACCCAATAGCTAAGCAATAAACTCCTAGATGGACTGGTTGTCACAAC
>CALGBW010000061.1 GCA_937884635.1 uncultured Chlamydiaceae bacterium | reverse complement strand
GGATTATGTATGAGTTGAGTAGGTTCGAGTTTGAGGGAGTAAGTAGAGATGGTTAAGGGATCTTAAACTAGGGCTAAGTCTGTAAGGTGTTGAGTTGTAATAGTATGTTATGATTGGGTGTGTTGAGATGCGATGAGAGGGTACCTGAAGAAAGAGTAGGTATGTTCCAATTGAAGTTAGGTTTGGAGATTTACCGAAATGGTCTGGGGTATATGGATATTCGTAAGGGGAAGATAAACTACGTAGGTAGTAGAGGCTGCAGTAGAGTCGGAGTTGTGGGGAGAATGGCAGTTAGGCCTTCATCTCCTAGCCCGCTTGATGATAGTAATGTTGGAGGACCAAAAGGTAAAAAAGACTTAAATAGATCTCAGAAGGATTTAGTGAAGCATGTACGGAAAGCTGTACAGGGAAGAGGTGGTCCTGATTATAATGTGTCTCCTAGTCAAGTGAAAGATACCCCTCCACCTTACCGCGGTCTCTTCCCTCAAATAAAATTGAACCCTGGGAGTACACCTAGTCAGGGGTGGCGTAATTTGCTAGCTTTTTTGAGGAACTTGTTCACTAAGCTGAAAATTAGAATGGGAAGAGGCAATTCTTATGACGTAACGGGTTTTTGGGAGGCGCCGGAAAATAAAATCATGGTAGTAGGATTATCTAGTTTTCTGAAAGGGGCTTTGGGAGGTCGAAACGATCCATTAATTAATCAATTAAAAGACTCCTTAGGGGCAAAAGGCTTGAACGACGAAATCTACTTTGATGTAGGTTCTACTACTTCTACTGAGGCAGAAGAAAATACGGAAAATGCAGGAACCGGGGTTGAAATTGTTTGCCCTCTTGGTGATATTCCTAGTGAAAATGTTGAAGGTGCGCAGACCTCAGGAGAGGATTCGGGTTATAGTACAGAAAGCTCATGGGATACGGACGAAACAGGTGATACTGAAAGTCTTTCTAGCTTAGAGTTCGACTGTGAGAAAGCAGGTGAAGGGGCAGGTGAGAGTATTTATATCAACGTCGGTTCTGGTGCTGCTCCTGAACACGTTCCCAATAATTGTTTCCGCTGCTGCTTCATCAATCAAAACAAAGGTAAGGGGTTGAATCCTGGCGGTAACCCGGTAGAAAAGTTGTTGCTCCGGCTGTGTGTTCTATATCTCACGAAAGAAGTAAATGAGGGGGGTAAGACTCGAGAGGAGGCATTGAAAGATTTGGGTGAAATTCTCACTAGAAAAGAAAGCGAGGATTAAAACCATTAGTAATCTTTAAATTTTTTCATAATTTTAAGAAAAAGCTTACCTATTATGGGTAAGCTTTTTTTTATGACATCATAGCCATATCTTCATTCAAAGCTTGCTTAGCAGCAGTGAATGCAGCTCGGAATAAATCCTCTATTACTTCAGGTTCTTCAGGATCCAGACATTCAGGCCTAACTTGGACGGCAATAAGATCACATTTCCCATTAAGGGTGATTGATACGAGTCCATTTCCCGCTTCTCCTACGTAGCGTTTTTGTTCTAGAGAAGCTTCCATAGCCAAGAACTGCTGTTCCATTTTCTTTGCTTCTTTTTTCTTGCGAGCGAATCCGCTACCCATTTCTGTTACTCCTTAGTTAAAACACCTGAAAATTCTACAGCAGCAAATTGTAGTAGAGAATCTATAGTAGCGGATTCCTGCCAAGAAAGGGAAGGTTCTTTTCTTTCTATAGGTTTGGGGGGGATAGGCTTGCGTAAGGGGAGCTCTTCAGAAACTGGAGGGGTAAGAGGTCGGATATCAGAAGGAGATGGGGAGATAGCTTGTACTGGTTGCTGAACTTGAGCAAGGAGGGTTTTTAGAGAGGGGCGGGAGCAAATTTGTATTAGGTGAATGATTACTGTTTCTAAAAAGGTCTTTTCGAAAAAAGCTTGTTGGACATGTTTTGCTGACTCTCCTAGAAAATCCAGAATTTCCAACAGCTGCTCTTGGGAAAATAGATCTTTGATGGAGGAGTCTTCTTGTTTCAGGAGGATATTACGGAAGAAAAGCGTGAGGTCATGGAGGAATGAGACCGGCGCAACACCTGAGTCTATGAGTTGTGTGATGGGAAGAAGAGCTCCTGGATAATCTTGTTGGTGGATAGCTCGTGTTAGGTTCTGCAATATCTCTTGGGGAACCAGACCTAGTGCTTGGGATACGGCATCAGGAGAAAGGGAATTAGGGAATAAACTCAGGATATAATCAAAAAGAGATTCAGCATCACGTAGACTTCCTTGGGCAGCTCTAGCAATTGGATGCAAAGATTCCCTTGATGCCTCAAGATGATGATCTTGGGCAATCATAGAGAGCTTGTCGATGATTACAGGCTCTGGAATCCTTTTTAGATGCATTTTTTGGCAGCGGCTTAAAATGGTACTCGGTACTTTATGTAACTCTGTTGTTGCTAAGAAGAATTTCACATGGGCGGGAGGTTCTTCTAACGTCTTGAGCAGGGAGTTAAAAGCTTCCTTTGTTAGCATGTGCACTTCGTCAATGATGTACACTTTATAACGCGCTTTTGAAGGAATAAACAAGACAGTCTCATTAATCTGTCGGATATCTTCAATACCTCGATGTGAGGCTCCATCGATTTCTATGATATCAAGCGAAGATCCTGAAGAGATTTCTTTGCAGGAAGCACAGTGGTTGCAAGGCTCTTGATCAGGGGAGAGTTGATCACAGTTCAGTGCTTTTGCAAAGAGCCTGGCTAGCGTTGTCTTTCCTGTTCCTCGAATTCCAGAGAAGATATAGGCGTGAGCAACACGATTAAAAGCTAGAGCATTTTTCAGGACAGTTACAACAGATTCCTGTCCTAAAATGTGTTGGAATGTCTGTGGTCTATATTTTCTAGAAGAAACTTGGTACCCAGTTGCGGTCATGATCAGAACTTTTTGCTTTCAACAAGACGAATTATGTTTGGCTCAGCGCTTTTCAGATGGCCCAAATATCAGCTAAACCTTTGTTAAAAAAGTTTTTGTGTTTCATAAAATGAAGGGCTCTTTCATGATATTACACGTTTTATAAAACAGAATCCAGTTTCAAGATCAGAGCCAAGAAAACCCTTCTTTTCCCAAGATAGGTGAGATGTTCTTTAGGTTGCTAGCTTTTTAGGTGGTCAAGACTTCCTAGAGGGTTGGAAGATATGATCAAACTATAGTTTTTGGTAGAGCCTGTTTTTTAATAGGAGATTAAGACTTGGCTTATTCTGTTTTAAGAGAGTTTAAGGCTTAGAACGCGGTCGATAGGCAGTTGCCTTCTAAAAAAGTTTGAAGTAAGTGAAAGGAGGGAGCACACATTACTTTATAGGGTGATCCTGTGCGGAAAACATGACGTTGTATTTATTGCCAAATACCCTGGGGAATAAACGAAGTGAACTGCTTCCTAGTATAGTACGAGACATTTTACCTCAACTGCAGGGGTTGATTGTTGAGAGTGAGCGTGGGGGAAGGGCGTTTTTGCGTTTGTGTCAGTATCCTTCGCCACAACAGTTTCCTATTGCTGTTTTAAGCAAACATGATGTCTCGAATAAAGCCTGTGATTTTTATTTAGAGCCTTTGTTGAAGAAACAAGAAAATTGGGGCTTTGTTTCAGATGCAGGGCTGCCTTGTATTGCAGACCCAGGTGCGAAGCTTGTTCGTAGGGCTAGAACCCTAGGGATTCCTGTTCAGGGAGTGTCAGGACCTTGTTCGATTACATTAGCTTTGATGCTTTCAGGGTTATATGCACAGGAGTTTTCGTTTTTAGGGTATCTACCCTCTACTCCTAAAGACAGGGAAAAGAGTATTAAGAGTCACGCAAATAAGAAACAAACCTGCATTTGTATAGAAACACCTTACAGGAATGTCCATACTTTTGACTCGTTATTACGGTGTTTGCCTTCTCAGACCGAGCTCTGCGTGGGAGTTGATTTAACAGGAGAACAGGAATTTGTTTCTACGCGCAGCGTAGAGACCTGGTTGCGGTCGGAAGATTTGTCGGATGTAAGGCAACGCATGGTGAAGATCCCGACTATTTTTTTATGGGGTACTATGTAGTTGTGTGGGCATTCCCCCTATTCATAGAAGCAAAAATAAAAAGTGATATTTTTTGCCCTCCGTGTTAGCAATGCAAAACGGAAAGAGGTGGTGGCGGATTCCACGTACGTCCGTTCCCATTTTCTATTGGTGGGAAGGTTTGTTAGTCGGCAGAGTTCCCTTGCTTTAGGAGTAGCTAAGCACGTTGTACTGTGAGCTAGAGATTGTGAAGGGTTGTTTGGTGACTCGGAGTTATCTTCAGTGAATACAACGCGGTTTGAAGGTTATCTGCAGCTGTGTGTTTCACCGCATGAAAAGCCAATAAGGATGAACGTGTTTTATATATAGAAGAGTCAGTGCTTCATTGTATGGTACAGAATTGCAAACATTCTGTGGTGTAATGGGGCTGTTTCGCTGGTAGTAGTGAATTGTTAGGCATATCAGTTTAGTGGCTGTTCACGAAAATAAGGAGAAAGTAGATGAAAAGTGAACGTCTGAAAAAATTAGAAGCAGAATTACATGATCTCACCCAATGGATGCAATTGGGATTGGTCCCTAAGAAAGAGGTGGATCGGCATCAAGAAGAGATTCGTGTTTTAGAGACAAAGATTCAGGAAGAAAAAGAACGGCTACGGTTTCTGAAAGAGAGTGGGGAAATAGAGGAATACGTCGCTCCTAGAAGAAGCCCAGCTAAGACTGTCTATCCTGATGGGCCAAGCATGTCCGATATGGAGTTTGCAGAGCCTACGGAAACAGAAATCGATGTGGAGCCAGGAGAAACTGTAGAGCTAGATTTAAGTGATGAAGAACGAGAAGAAGGATTAGCTGAGATCGATTACGGTAGTGAAGACGATGAAGATCCTTTCAGTGATCGGAATCGCTGGAGACGGGGGGGTATTATCGATCCCGATGCAAACGAATGGTAGGACTCCTTTAGCACTCTATATCCACATTCCTTACTGCTCTAAGAAATGTCACTATTGTAGTTTTTACACGGTTCCCTTCCGACAAGACTGGTTGGATATCTACTGCCAGTCAGTTATCCAGGAAGGGAAGCGTAAACTCGATTCTCTGAAAAACGAGTACTTTATTGATACGGTCTTTTTCGGCGGAGGGACGCCTTCTCTTGTTCCTCCGGAGTATCTACAACGCATGCTGGAATCTTTAACAGAAGCTCCTAATGAAGTGACCTTAGAAGCCAATCCAGAGAATCTTTCTCTTGCATACCTCCAAAGTCTAGAACGTACGCAGATCAATCGTGTAAGCATTGGTGTGCAGACGTTTCATGATCCTCTTTTGCAGGTGTTGGGAAGAGAACACTCAGCTGATAAGGCAAAGTTAGCTGTGAGAATGTGTTCTGATTATATTTCTAACATTTCTATTGATTTGATCTATGGGCTGCCGAATCAGGAAGTTGCAGATGTTTTGGTGGATGTGCGGACAGCATTGAACCTTCCGATTTCTCATATCTCTTTATATAACCTGACTATAGATCCTCGTACATCTTTTTATAAACATAGGCGAGTCTTACAACCATCGCTCGCCTCTGACGAAGACCTAGCATCTATGAGTCTATTGGCAGAGAGCTTTTTGGAAGAGAAGGGCTTTGCCCGTTATGAGCTCGCCTCCTATGCAAAAGGGAATGCTTATTCTAGGCATAATGTGTACTACTGGACAGACAAGCCGTATTTAGGCTTGGGAGTATCGGCATCACAATACCTTCATGGGACACGCTCAAGGAACTATTCTCATATTGCTCATTACCTGCGTGCTGTTAGGAAACATCTTCCGACAGAAGAGTTTTCAGAAACTCTTTCAGATAAAGAGCGTATGAAAGAAGCGCTTGCTCTCCGATTGCGATTGATACAAGGAGCTGTAAAAGCAGATTTCCCAGCCCCACTGATAAGCGCTTTATTATCGTCTTCTAGAACACAGGAATTATTGGATGCTAATGCTACCCATGTGTTTTTAAATAGAAGGGGACGTTTGTTTCATGATTTTCTTGCTGAGGAAATTATGGCAATTGAATTCTAAAAAGAGAAAAAACGTTTTTTATCGTCAACAAGTGAAAGCTTTGTTATAGACCATTTTTGATTCTCCTAAATGATAAAGACACGTCTATGGATTCGAAGCCTTCAAAACAAGAGTGCTTGTTGGAAAGAAAAGAGCATATTGCTCGTTTCCTCATTTCTGTTTTCCGTCGTTACGGATATTTGCAAAGTCAATCTTCTCCAGCGTTCTCTATTGAGGTTTCTCCAGTTATTCAGGAGCAGATTTGTCATATTTCCCCAGAGACGCGGGTATTATCATTAGGGTTTTTCCCTCAGGATGAGGTGTCCGCAGCTGAGCTTATAGAGGCCTTACAAGCAGCGTATTGTGGTAGCTTGGCTGTGGAAACGCAGACATGCTCTCCAGAACTGCAGGAATATATTTGGAATTTAATGGAGGAAAAAGGGCCCTATCTCTACATCACGGACCCGCTCTATTACTATCAGAATCTCTGTGAAGCCACTTTTTTTGAAGCCTTTCTCCAAGAGAAGTATACCTCTCGTCATTTATCCTTTTTAGAAGGAGGTGAGAGTCTCATTCCCATGCTCAATTACCTCATAGAAGCGGGTGAGGAGTTCGGAGTGCATAATTTTATCATGGGTATGACGCATAGGGGACGACTGAATGTTCTAACGAATGTTCTAGATAAGCCATACCGTTATGTATTCATGGAGCTAGAGGATAGGCCGGCAGAGAGAGGAGTAGATGCAGTTGGCGATATTTGTTCTCAGCAAGGGTATGTTTATAAGAGCTTACAAGAGTCGGGAGAGCGTACTGTTGTTGTTTTACCTAATCCTAGTCACTTAGAAGCGATTAATCCGATTGCTCAGGGGATGGTTGCTGCTTTGCAGCGACAAGGTTCTTCCCTGAACCTACAAGAGAGTATGGCTATCGCTGTTCATGGAGACGGGGCTTTCTCCGGACAGGGGGTTGTATATGAAACGCTGCAATTGAGTCAGTTGTCTGGTTATACGACGGGGGGAACGATTCACATTGTGATGAACAATCACAGGAGCTTTTCTACCCTTCCTAGAGAAGAACGGTCCACTCCGTATTGTACAGATATTGCTAAGGCTTTCGGTTTTCCTATTTTTCGTGTGAATGCCTACGACCTCGCCGCTTGTTTCCGAGTGGTAAATTATGCTTTGCGTATCCGAGATCGCTTTGGCCTTGATGTCGTCATAGAATTGTGTTTTTCTTCAGATGCTGAAAAACGGGGGGCGACTCTGCATGCTTTCAAAGAGTATGTGCTCAAGAATGCATCAACCGTTTCTCCAGATGTCTTATCAGCAATAGAAAGTCAGGTGCAGGCATTATTACATACGGAGTTTCAAACTCTGTACATTTCTGATGAGGAGAAGCTTCCTAAGAAGGAATGCTTTCATTGTCAGCGCTTGAACCTAGGGGAGTTGTTAGCCAGGCCAGTTGATGTTGCCTTGGACAGGGAGACACTATTTCACATGACGTCCAAGATGTGCGGTCTACCAGATAACTTCCGGCCACTCGCTGATGAGAAAGCAATTTTAGATGAGCGTATGCAAATGGCGCGGGGTGAGATCGGGTATGACTGGGTAACAGCGGAAATCCTTGCCTTTGCTTCGTTATTGATAGAGGGGTTTTCTCTGCGTATGACAGGACAGGATGTTGTTTTTGGGGTGGAGAAACCACGTACATGGTTATGGAGAGATGAGGCAGACAATAACGTATACTCGCCCCTTTATCACCTTTCCTTTGATCAGGGAAGTGTGGACATTTTAAACTCTCCTCTCTCTGAGTATGCAACGTTGGGTTTTGAATATGGCTATGCCCAACAAGCAAAGAATACTCTAGTTATCTGGGAAACGCAGTTCGGAGACTTTGCAAATGGGGCTCAGATTATTATCGATCAGTTTCTTTCTTCAGGTATTCAGAAGTGGGATTTTCATTCTGATGTCGTTCTCCTCCTTCCCCACGGCTATGATGGAGAGGGACCTGAGCATTCCTCAGCACGGATAGAACGCTTCTTGCAGTTAGCTGCTAACTGGAATTTTCAAGTGGTAATGCCCTCCTCTCCTGTTCAGTATTTCCGTATTTTACGAGAGCATACAAAACGGGATTTGGCTCTTCCCATTGTGATTTTCACACCTAAAGCTTCTTATAACGGAAGGAGCGCTATTGAGGAGTTCTCTATCGAAGGAGGATTCCTTCCTATTTTAGAAGATGAAACTCCTAATTATCAGGCTAAAATCCTGATTTTATGTTCAGGGGCGATTTACTATAAGCTTCTGGAACAACTTGCTGTTCGGGAAGATAAAGACCGTTACGCCTGCCTACGTATAGAGAGTCTTTACCCGTTACATTTAGAAATGCTGGTGTCTTTACTTGAGCAATATTCTTGTGTAGAGTCTTATGTCTGGTTACAGGAAGAACCTCATAATATGGGAGCGTATTCTTATCTAGCTTCAGCTACCCAGGCAATCCTACCAAAGCAATTACATTGTGTAAGCAGGCCTAGCAGCAGCTCCCCAGCTACAGGATCTGCAGCCATCAGTGAGCAAGAACAGGATCACTTGTTTACCACGCTCTTTTCTATCTAGATTTAGAGCGCATTCTTTTTTATCCAGATGCTTTTGGTTTTCTAGGGCCTCTTTGAGCTTACTTTTGGCAGTAAGGGCTCCTCTTATTTTTCAGGTTATATCTTATAATAACCACTATTTTATCTAGGTGTTACTCTCTGGGGAGGAGCATGGCTGCTGTGAGGTTATTCTGCTTTTTCTTAGGTTGGATATATATGCCGTGCTGCTCTAGGCCACGATACCGACAGGAAAAGAAGGTCTCGTGTTCACAGTAAGTACACATCTCAGTAATAAACAGGTGATTTTTAGAGATTCCAAGTTCTAGAAGTTGTTTTCTTGCAATTTCCCAGAAATTCATATGGTTCTCAGAAGGCATGCTCGTGAAGAAACTAGGTGGGAATAGAGTTTGATAGTCAGGATAGATAGCATGGTCAGGTCCTAGAGAGGGAGCTATAGCTACAATGAGATCCTGAGGACGACAGCCGTAGTGCTTTTTCATGGTTCGGACAGTAACTGCATAGATATTTCCTACCAGACCTCGCCAACCACTATGTACATTAGCTAGGACGTGCTTCTCAGGGTCATAGAAAATAGCGGCTTGACAATCAGCATGGTTAATATGCAAAGACAATAAAGGTTCATTTGTGTGTAGACCATCTGCAGGTTGTCCCTTGGAAGTACGGGATGTAGCTTGAATCAGACTTGTCCCATGAACCTGATGCACATGGCAGAATGCCTTTCCTTGTAAAGCACTAAGAACGGATGCACCGTCAGGAGCACAAATCTCCCCTTGTTCATCTTTTTGTTTAGGGAAGATCCCATGTTTGAGAAAAGGGTATTCTAGTAATTCTGGAATGGCGAAGCTAACAAGGGGAGTTTCTGTAACAAGCTTAAGCATGGGAACCTCTTTCTAGCAAAATACGTGTTCTGCTGTTGATGCACCTTTAAAGGAAAGAGATCCTCGCAGGTGATATATTTCAGAAAATTCTAATGACAAAAGTCATAAACCAAACGGAGATTCTTGGCGATGTAAACTCGTACTAGGAGAAAAACTTTAAGAACTCCTACAAGGGGGAGTTACTGGGAAACAGTGAGCTAAGGTTCTTTCCATACACCATGTTCTTGCAGTAGTCGTACGAGTTCGTCTTCTGCTTCCTCCATAGGGATGAAGGCTTTCACGCAGGTATGCTTGACATACAAATCAATCATGCCAGCTTTAGAGCCAACAAAGCCAAAGTCTGCATCAGCCATTTCCCCAGGGCCATTTACAATACAACCCATAACAGCGATTTTCAAGCCGGAAAGGTGTTTCGTCCTTTCTTGAATTCTGCGTGTTACCTTGGGTAAATCAAACAGTGTACGACCACAGCCAGGACAGGAAATATATTCCGTTTTGACTAAACGAATCCCAGTACTTTGCAAGGTTCCAAAGGCAATTTCCCTAGATAAGGATAGCGGGATATTCGGAAGATCCAATACCACTGCATCCCCCAAATGATCTAGCAGAATAGCTCCGAGTTCTGTGGCAATCACGACCGTTGCTTCTTCAGAATCTGCTGTTGCTTTGGAAAAAACCAAAGCCGTAGGGAGGGAGTCCTTTCTCTCTTCATAAAAACGGCGAATCGAGTGCGTGAAAGGAAGCTCCCCATGAAAATAGACAAAGGAGTGTTCTTCAGAGCTATTCCAATTAGATGTTTCCCCAGCATAGAGGGCGGGAGCTTCTTGGTCATGTAAGACGAGGAAGTGCTCTTTTAACTCCTGAACTAAGGGTAAAGAGAAATGCTCAGCACTGACAACCAAACCGTCTGGAGAGGTAAAGGCTTTTCCACCCTGTGGGTTGACACCTAATTCATTAAGAAGCTCTTCCTTTGATAAAGAGAGATGATGGTCTCGTAATCGTAAGAAAACAGCATACATATCACCCCATGGAGCGGCGTGGGAAGCATTTTTCCTTGATAAGGAGAACTGTTCCGAACCCTGCAGGGCAAAGATATTTTGGTGTCCAGGCCAATTTACATACCGAGTTGTATGTTTTAAAAGCTGCTGACAAACAGGGATTTCTAATGTAGGACAGCCGGTTAAAGAACAGCGAATGGTATCACCCAATCCTTCTGAAAGCAGAGTTCCTATACCAACAGAAGACTTAATCCAGCCATCTAATCCCATTCCAGACTCTGTTACACCAAGGTGGAGAGGATAACGCCAATCTCGAGAATCTAAATCTCTCGCTAGCTGACGGTAGGCCGCAACCATGACCTTAGGATTGCTGGACTTCATAGAGAAGACAAGGTTATGGTAGCCCATCTTAACGCAGATTTCTGTATACTCCAACGCTGAAGCAACCATGCCTTCTATGGTGTCCCCATAGCGTTGCATAATACGTTCAGATAGGGAACCATGGTTGACTCCTATGCGCATAGCTTTCCCTAGTCGGGAGCATTTCTCCACCAGAGGTCCGAACTTTTCTTCTAAACGCTGTAGGCTATTGTTGTATTGCTCATCAGAGTAGATTTTCCCGGTAAACATATTACGCTTATCTACAAAGTTTCCGGGATTAATGCGGACTTTCTCTACAAAATCCGTTACGAACATTGCTGCTTGAGGGAAGAAATGGATGTCAGCAACGAGGGGGACAGAGACTCCTAAAGACTCCAAACGATCTTTAATCTTCTCACAGGCTTGCGCTTCTTTGATTCCTTGAACGGTGACGCGGATGATTTCACAAGAACAGTCAACAAGAGCTTGTATTTGCTCTACTGTAGCCTCCACATCAGCCGTTGGTGTAGTGGTCATAGACTGGATTTTAACAGAATGCTCACTACCGAGAAGAAGGTCGCCGATTTTTACAGATACAGTGCGTCTTCTCGTTCCTTGATTGAGAGATGTTGTCATAGAACATAGAAGGGTTATTTGCGGTGGGACACAGACTTTAATTAAAAAGTCAATTTAACGCAACCGCCTCTAATACAACACTGACAGGCTAAACGCTCATTAGAATCCTCATCATCACCCAGGAAATCTTTTTCTTCTTGAGTGCGTTCGGAAAGATTCTCCATACCCTCTACAACTTCCACAACACAGGTTCCGCATACGCCTTCTGTGCAAGCAAACGGGATGCCGGCTTCTTCACAAGGAGCAACAATTGGCTCTCCATCTTCGACAGTGAACTCTTGATCTTCATCTTCTGAAGAAATAATTAATTTCGCCATGAATGTTGCCTGATGAAATATACATTAAGATGGATCGGAGTAGAGGGATTCGAACCCCCGACCTATTGCTCCCAAAGCAACCGCGCTAACCAGGCTGCGCTATACTCCGAAACGAAGAAGGAAGGCTACCATAGAAAAAAATACTCTGCAAGAGAAACATAAGGAATTTTGCAATTAAGTGTGTGTTGGTAGGGAGGAGCTTTTATTCTTGAGAAATGTTTACGTATAGGAGAGCGGTTTTCGAATGTTTGCATCTAATGAGGCTGGTGGTATAGAGGTCAAAATGTGATCAGTCAAAATCTATTTGTTGGCTAACTCTATTATCCGTTTTCTATCGTGTCGCTGTTTGGCTGATTGCATGTGAAAATGTTCAGAAGAGAGCTATTTCCCTGCTTTTTGTCTAGAATAAGATTATTTTTAAAATAATTTTTAGTTATTCTTATTACATAGATTTTTAACAGAAATTTTTCGTGAAAACGCATAGTTCGCATTCTTTAGAAGATATCTGGAAACTCTATTGGGAAACAGAGGAATTGGAGTATAGGGACCTTTTGATTGAGGCCTATCTTCATTTGGTCAAGACTGTTGTTAAGCGTTTGGTTGCTGGGATGCCCTCCTACGTTAAGGTCGAAGATTTATATGCTTCTGGTGTAGAGGGGTTAGTGAGAGCTGTTAAGCGCTATGATCCTGAGAAAAGCCATAGATTTGAAGGGTATGCACAGTTTTTGATTAAAGCTGCGATCATCGATGACCTAAGAAAACAGGATTGGGTTCCTAGAAGTGTCTACCAGAAAGCTAATAGGCTGTCTGGCGCTATAGAGGCATTGCGACAAACTTTAGGTAGAGAGCCGACGGATGATGATCTCTGTGCTTACCTAAAGGTTTCACAGAAAGAGCTTTCCTGTTTATTTGTTTCTTCCAAGCCGGCTTTAGTCATCTCTCTAAATGAAGAGGTCTTGTCCCATGTTGACGGTGACCATGTTCTTTCATTAGAGGAAAGGCTAGCAGATGACAGAGCAGAGACTGGTTACGATGTCATAGATAAGCAAGAAATGGTTGCTCTTCTCAAACATGCTATTCAAGAGCTAGATGAGAAAGAGCAGCAGGTCATGATCCTCTATTACTACGATGAACTGACTCTTAAGGAGATAGGGAAAATTTTAGGGGTCAGCGAGTCTAGAATCTCACAAATTCATGCAAAAGCTTTGGTTAAGCTTCGTTTGTTTCTAGGGAATTTGTTTTAATAACCTCTTGTTGGTTTTGAACAAAGATTACATTCACTCCGAAGAGTAAACCGCTTATAATACAGGGAAGTAAAAGAACAAGGCTTTTTGTAATCATCATAACTGTGACTCCAAGTAACAGTCCTGTACCCGCGATAGCTAACAACAAAGAAGAGATTTTCTCATGAATTCTGACAAACATCTTTGTTGCAGTTTGTAATTGTGATCGCGAAGAAGGGAGTAATTTGGAGAGATTGATTTCAGGGAATAGAAACAGAGACATAGTACACCTCCACAATAGCTAAGCGCGGCCACTTTAATTCAGCATGGATAAAAAAAGTATATTTTTTTGCGTTGCTGTCAGTTGTTGCTTTTCTTGCTCTTTTGTAGCAGATAGTCTAAGCTTTAGTTATTTTTTGATCACTTTCTTAGTCCGGTACCACGGTTTTTTGTTCATGCAAACATTCATTCGTTTCCTTCATGATAGAGGGCTTCTTGAAAATTTCTCTTCAGGTTTAGATACGTTGTCTCTTCCTGTTTCTGCATATTTAGGCTTTGATCCCACAGCTCCTTCTTTGCACATTGGTCATTGGATCGGGATTTGCTTCTTACGTAGATTAGCCTATTATGGTGTGAATCCAATCGCCTTGGTTGGAGGGGCTACGGGTATGATCGGAGACCCCTCAGGAAAGAGTGTAGAAAGGGTTCTTTTGCAACAGGAAGACGTTGCAAAAAATAGTCAGCACATAGCGGATTCTCTTGCCCGTTATTTACCAGGCATTCGTATTGTGAATAACGCTGAATGGTTCAGCGAGATGAGCTTGATAGATTTTCTTAGAGATGTAGGGAAGCATTTTCGCTTAGGTAGTATGTTAGCTAAGGACTCTGTTAAGCAACGGGTGCACTCAGAAGAAGGGATTAGCTATACAGAATTCAGTTACTTACTTTTCCAAGCTTATGATTTTGCTCATTTGTTTGAAACATATGGGGTGCGTTTACAATGTGGCGGTAGTGATCAGTGGGGCAATATCACTTCTGGTATTGAGCTCATTCGTCGTTTAGGCCTTGGGCAGGCATATGGTTTGACCTATCCTTTGTTAACGAATAGCCAAGGGAAAAAAATTGGGAAGTCTGAATCAGGGACTCTTTGGTTAGATGCTGAAATGACCTCTCCCTACACTTTATATCAGTACTTTTTACGACTTCCCGATGAGGAAATGCCTAAAATTGCTCGAACTCTAACCATGTTGAGTAATGAAGAGATTTTCGAGTTAGATAAACAACTAGTATCGGATCCTATTCAGGTAAAGAAAACCATTGCAGATGCTATTTTACTTTCTATACATGGTGAAGAGGGGTTACAAGAAGCTTGGGCTGCTACAGATAATATGTATGGGAAAAAAGCAGAACAAATGACTGCAGCTCATTTTGAAGAATTATTGTCTGTGGGATTGGGAATCTCTATGGCAAAGGCAACTACAATAGGGAAACGTTGGATAGATCTTTTTGTTGAAGCAGGGATTGTATCTTCCAAAGGCGAGGCAAGACGCTTAATTGGACAAAAAGGGTTATATGTAAATAACACGCCTCTATCGAGTGATCAGGATGTAGTAGAGGAAAGCGTGTTATTTGAGGGTAGATTTGTTTTAATAGCTCAAGGGAAGAAGAAAAAATACGTATTAGAGTTTAACTAAGGGGGAAGAGTTGTCTCAATCTGATTTGGGTTTGATCGGTTTAGCCGTGATGGGAAAAAATCTCGTGTTAAACATGATAGATCATGGTTTTTCTGTTTCTGTTTATAATCGTAGCTCAGAGAAGACTCGTATTTTCTTAGAAGAGAACAAAGAGAAAAGTAGCTCCTTGCAGGGATTTGAGGATATTGGGGCGTTTGTCTTATCCTTAAAAAGCCCTAGAAAAATTATGCTCATGGTAAAGGCTGGAGAAGCTGTTGATGCTTGTATCACATCCTTACTTCCTTTTTTAGAACCAGGCGACATCATTATTGACGGAGGGAATAGCTACTATAAGGATTCTGAAAGAAGATGTCAGGATCTACAAGAGAAAGGCATTTTATTTGTCGGTATGGGCATTTCTGGTGGGGAAGAAGGTGCGCGGCATGGGCCTTCTATTATGCCTGGAGGAAATAAAGACGCGTGGCCTGTTATTTCTTCTATTTTCCAAGCTATTGCTGCTAAGGTAGATGGCTCTCCTTGTTGTGAATGGATTGGCCCCGGTGGTGCTGGACATTTTGTAAAGTCTGTTCACAATGGGATAGAATATGGGGATATCCAGTTGATTTGTGAAGTATACGGCTTTCTTCAAAATCGTCTTAGCCTCTCTTCGGAAGGGGTTGGTTTGATTTTTGCAGAATGGAATTCCCAAGAGCTAGAGAGTTACTTGCTTCGCATTGCTGCTGAGGTTTTACAATTCAAAGATGATCAAGGTGTCAGTGTTATAGATAATATTTTAGATGTTGCTGGACAGAAGGGAACAGGACGTTGGGTAGCTTTAGACGCGATACATTCTGGTGTGCCTCTCTCTTTGATTATTGAGTCTGTGCTATCTAGGTTTCTTTCTGCGTGGAAGGATGAGCGGAAATTAGCAGCAAAAGCTCTTCCTGGTGTTCCCGTTGTCTTTGAACCGCCTCATGACCCAGAGTCGTTTATAGAGGATGTTTACCAAGCTCTATATGCTTCGAAGATTATTAGTTATGCCCAAGGCTTTATGTTGTTAAAACAGGTTTCGGAAGAGCATAACTGGAATTTGTCTTTGGGTAACTTGGCTCTTATATGGCGCGGGGGATGCATCATTCAAAGTGCATTTTTAGGTTTTATCAGCGAAGCTTTTGCTAAGCATCCAGATTCACATTCTTTAATTTTGCAGGAGTATTTCAAAACAGCCTTGCAAAATGCTGAGCCTGGATGGAGGCGAACGGTAGCTCATGCCATTGGCGTTGGTATTGCCGTTCCAGGGTTAGCTTCAGCCTTAACATTTTATGATGGTTATCGGACAGAAAATTCTCCTCTATCTTTAGCTCAAGGGCTTCGGGATTATTTTGGGGCTCATTCTTATGAAAGGAAGGACAAACCAAGAGGTGAAATGTATCACACAGATTGGATAGGGTCTAAAGAAACAAGGAAAGTTTCGTGATTTTCATTGACTTTAGCTATTTTCTTCTTTAGTACATGCGGGTTAGTTTTAACTAACTCGTATGCTAGTTGTATGGGATTTATGTCCTTTTCTATTTCCCATTCAGGGGGGTATTTTTCGGTAATTTTGTCATTAATGAGCTTAAGTGTCGTGGCTGCAGACTTGGATTTGTCT
>CALGBW010000060.1 GCA_937884635.1 uncultured Chlamydiaceae bacterium | reverse complement strand
TAATGGGGAAGAACATCATTATTACCCCCATATGTGCAAAATATTTTAAAAGTACTCTAAGTTTTTCGATTATCTTAATTCGAGTCATTAGAATAGTTGATTGTAAAGTATGTAAAAGTTCAAGTGTAAGGGGAAGCAACTCCCCTATGATGTATTATTTTGGATGGTAGGGCAAGAGTGTATGCAAAAGAAAAAAAAAAAAATCGAAAAAAGAAGAAAAATACAAAAAAATGAGAAAAAGAAAAAGAGAAAAACATACGGACTACCATCCCGTTTCATTCTATGTTTATTTTATCTTTTGGTTATTTTTGTTTCATTAGCTTAAGATTGAGTCTATTCTTGTCTTGGCAACATTGTATAGTACATGTTTTTGATCATGGTAATTAACTTGACACCAGTAAAATACCCCTTATTCCAACCAAACCGTGTTTATCATACCCCTACACCTTACGTTATAACCCTTTGGAAAGCCCTCTTTGATAGTTTATCTTAGGTGCTTACGCCTAGTGGAGGAGTAATTGATCCTCTCCCAAGCCTATGGTAATCTATTTATTATGACAGGTAGTGAGTGATATTATTCATTTTCATTTATGAGATTTAATCTATGACACCTGAGAGATGAGAGTATCCAAACACTATTTGTGAGGTGCTAGTGTATGATTTCCGTGCTTTTTATGATTAGGGTCGAGTAACTATTTGTTGTAATTACTTTTATATTTGTGTTAAATGACCCCTAACTCATATTTTGATTGGAATAAGAGCCTATTTGCTTGAGGACAAGCAAATCTCAAGTGTAAGGGTATTTGATAAGGCGAAAAGTGTTACGCTTTTAGGGGGTCATTTAACCCCTAAATCGTGCAAATATGATCAAATGTTGCCCTAAATCGTTCCTTTTGTCATTTTAGGTACTTTTGAGAGGAATTCTGGAAAACATGCTATTTTGGACGTTTTTGGAGCAAAAAGTGATGAAAACGACCAAGTCTCAAAAGAAGCTGCATTTATCAAAGGACGGCGTCACCACATAACATGGGACGGCGTCAGCAAACCTGGACAAAGGACTGGAGTGGACTATACGAGACGCCCTTAGAAGAAAATCTGAAGACAACACCAGACGGCGTCCCCCTTTGGAGACCCAAGGCCGTCTGGTGTAATGCTAAAGCGAGACGGCTCAGAGCAAGTTTACACATGACGGCGTCAGAAGTAGATCTGTGGGATCTGAAACCCTAATGGCGGCGAGCTGACGGCGTCAGGACTTATAACCTGACGCCGTCCGAGAGATTTTTCTATATATACTTTCTTATTTTTCATTCATTAGTGTGCAACTTTGGAGAACTTAACCCTAGCCGAACTTTCTGTACTTTTCAAGGGTTTTTCACCCTTGATCCCTTCATGCTTAATTAAAGATAAGTCTCCTTTTAATTTAATCAATATGTCTATGTGTTGGTTAATTATCTTTCATGCTTGTCTTTCAATTAACATGCTAGGCTAGATCTCTTAGTGTTTGCTTAGATCTAATGAAACCTAACTATTAATTATCGGTTGTTGGTGTGTTATTGTTTGTTGGGATGATTGTTCCATCTTTGTTAGGCCTAAGAAAACTAGCTAATCTCTATATGTAACCTGCTAGACGTCTTAGGAAACATGTAGTCAACGCGTGCTAAGGCTATTAAGGTAGTATTTAATGCGTGAGCCACTGTTTACAATCCCTATGATTATATGTGGATGCATATCGTTGTAGGAGGAGATAAGAGCTCATAGGATTGGGGAGTTATGTACGCCACC
>CALGBW010000059.1 GCA_937884635.1 uncultured Chlamydiaceae bacterium | reverse complement strand
GTCTTCCTGTTACAAGAGTAACAAGGAAGACAACGGTATCTCCGTTTGTGGAGATATTGGGAGTGAGATCAACATTTGCTTCCTTTACAGAGGAAGGAGACTATGCGAGAGCGTTTTCTGTAGAGCATCCATTGTATGAAGTAGAGAGTCCGGTAGGAGTTAGGGGGAAGTTTCACACATACAAAGGGTTATTTTCTGAATGGGAAGCGGAGTTAGCTTATAGACCCACGTTATATAGACAACGTCCTATTGTAGAGACTAAGTTATTAGCTAGTAATGGGACATGGTCAACGAAGGGCTCACCGACAGCTCATCAAGCGGTATCGTATAGATTGAGTCACAAGGCGAATCTATCGAAGCATTTGTTGATGATGCTGAATTACCAAGGAATTTTATCAACAACAACTTTTAGCAACTATTTACAGGCTAGTTTAGGGGCTTGTTTTTAAGCTATTTCGTGCAAGGTAAAGATAATGAGAGTCACTGTAAAACGATTTTTGTGTGTTTTAAGTTTCTTTGTTCTTGTACATTGTGCTGCTTTCTGTCAAGTAGAACCTACGTTTGATTATGTTGGTCTACAGCAAAATTTACTTCTTGATTTTAACACGACTTATTTACGACCAGAAAACACTCTAAAGGGACTTGCTCACCAAACTTCTTTAGATATCACCTTGCATAATTACAATGCTATTCAATGTGTGCAACAATTTAGTTCTTTATCGGGAGGTGTGCTGCAAGCTAGTTCCATCGTTCTGGCAGATATGAAAGGTAAGGCTAATTTTTTTGCAAATAAATCACAGGTAAATGGGGGAGCATTTTCCTGTGAAAATTCGTGTAAGGTTGTCAATAATCATGGTGATATCAGTTTTGTCGGCAACCAGGGTTTTTCGCGAGTTACTGCAACGTGCCATGGTGGTGCAATTTACAGTCAGGGAGTCTGCGAGATTTTTGGTAATAGTGGATTAGTTAATTTGAGTTATAATCTGGCCAGAACTTCTGGAGGCGCTGTCTATTCTGGCAATGATACCTATATAAGTGGTAACAAAGCTAGTATTATCTTTCTTCACAATCTTTGTATCGGTGGGCCCGGTGGAGCCATTTTTTGTACAAGGAATTGTTGGGTTACTAGGAACCATGCCCCAGTTTATTTTATTTTAAATAAAGGGCAAATAGGGGGGATTTCTTCTGGGGAAGATTCTATCTATATTAAAGAAAATGCAGCTAGTATTTTTTTTGTGAATAACAGGTCAGTTGCTTCTGTTGTTGCACAAGCAGGCCCTGGTGCATGCTTTGCTAAAAAGGTATTGTCTATAGAAAATAATAAGGGGCCTATTTGGTTTGATAATAACCATTCTATACTTGGAGTAGGTGGAATCCAGGGCGAGGCAGCTCTTAAAATTGTTAATAACAATACCGTGTACATTGTCAATAATACAGGAGGAAAGGCTGGTGGGATTTATTGTGGTCCTACAGCAGTAGCATTGACTCTTGATGCCTCTCAAGGGGACATTGTTTTTAATAATAATTGTAAAGGGAATACGCTAAATGCTATTACTGTTGATGCAAATACAGCTTCTTCTCCCTTAGCGGTAAAATTTAGTGCTCAGAAACAACGTGTGTTAGCCTTTTATGATCCGGTTCTTTTTCGAGCCACAACTAATGTTGCGGTAATGCTTAATCCTGAAGAGAATCAAGTTGGCACGGTACTTTTTTCTTCTATAAACGTCCCTAGTATTGCCGTGAGCCAGGATAATTATACTTCTAATTTTGATTGTGAGTGTAAATTAGAGCATGGTTATCTAGCTATAGAGGATGGAGCTAAGGTTGGTTTTTCCTCCTTTACAAGTTCAGGCGGTACGGTACGGTTAGGACAAAATGGGACTTTAACAACGTGGAAGACACCAGTAACAACCTCTGCCTCTACTACAACTGGTGCGACAACACCGACTACAGGTGCGTCAGCAGCAGCAGCTCCTAGCTCAGCTTCGATTACTCTCAGTGGTTTAGCGTTAAATTTACCAAGCTTTCTACAGGAGAATAGTTTACCGGCCAATATCATAGCCGCTAATGAGATAGATACAGTTACAGTCTCAGGCAATCTCATGATGTTGGATAGTGATAATGCGTCTCCCTATGAAGCGGCTAATTTATCAAATGGCTTGACTCGAGTGTTTTTTCTGGAACTTATTGATAAGGATGGTAATCAGTTTAAGATTAGTGATTTGAATATAGAAGCTATTAACGAGACGAATCATTACGGATATCTAGGTAAATGGACCCCTTATTGGGAAGAGTATATGGGGACGGAAACAACCCCTTTAAAGCATAGGGTGTTATATGCCAACTGGGCGCCGATAGGATATGTCCCCAATCCGAAGTTTCAAGCAAATCTAGTAGCGAATGCTCTTTGGGAATCATTCTACATAGCAGATTCTAATTTACATGAATATTCTGTATTTTCTAGACACTTTGGTGTCTACGGAGGAGCCAGAGGTTTAATCCATTATCAATATGATCGTTCAGGAGTTCC
>CALGBW010000058.1 GCA_937884635.1 uncultured Chlamydiaceae bacterium | reverse complement strand
AGGTGCACAGGTGCACAGGTGCACAGGTGCACAGGTGCACAGGTGCACAGGTGCACAGGTGTGCTTGTTTCCTATGTCCTGCTACCATGGACTGAATAACACCTTATGGTTGCTGATGCGGAGGAATAACGTTCAATTTAAGTCCAGCTTCAATTTAATTGACTGCGTCGAGGCCTTTGACGGCCATAGCTGAGTCATAGCATCCCCAAATATAAAAAAATACCAAATGCATGAAACCACAGTTATGTGTGAGCATGGGCTGATTAGTCATTAGTCCATCGAGATGTCTTATTTAAGGGGAAAGAATGGGCGAGGTTGGGTAAGAATGGCCCTGAAGAAAGAACCAGATGCCAGGTATAGTTTCATCGTAGAAACCCCCACGTTTGGATGGGCCCGGAGCGAGGATTGGGACACGTAGTTGGGAGGGTTGCTGATTTCCCGCGGCTTGGTGATTAAGCTCGTGGAACATGGGTTGTGATATGCGTGTTGACTGGAAATGATTTGACTTGGATGGGGTATGCACGATCAATAATATAATGTACCTATGTAAGATAAATGATATTATGTACATGCTTATTATTCATGGGGCAAACAATTTAATGCACGACGTACATAGGCCATTCATAAGATATTGCATGTCAGGTGGGTATGGTGTTATGTGGGGGTATAATCTGATACTGACATAGCACATGAGGGTGAATTGTTGTCGTTTAGGGGAAGAAATCAAGGAATAGTTTAAGTAGAATTTCAGCTTTGGGTGTTGATGGTGGAGCTAGAGCTTCTTCCTTGATAGTCCTTGGGAGGAACGTTTTCCCCCTTTTCTGGTTTACAAGACCAGGGTAATGTGCGATATACTACAGGGACTCTTCATTTTAGAAGATTGTTTTCGATGGTGCTTGCGAGTGGTATAAAAATGAGAATTAGGGAGAAGTAGAGGATTGAGGCCAGTTGGCCGATAATTACGTATGGGTGTTCCACTGGCTGTCCGCCGATTCATGTTAGTGTCAGTAAGTCTGCCACTAAGAGTCAGAATACGCATTGGCTGAGAGGCCGGAATATTATGCTTCGTTGTTTTGATATGTGGAGGGTGGGGATGAGTGCTAGGATCAGGATGGAGAGGATTAGGGCTAATACGCCGCCTAGTTTGTTGGGAATGGAGCGTAGGATGGCGTAGGCAAACAGGAAGTATCATTCTGGTTTAATATGAGGGGGAGTGCTGAGAGGGTTAGCTGGGGTGTAGTTGTCTGGGTCTCCTAGGAGGTCGGGGGAGAATAATACTAGAGTTAGTAGGAGCAAGATCAGGAGGAGGAGTCCTAGGATGTCTTTAATTGTATAATATGGGTGGAATGGGATTTTGTCCATATCGGATGGGATTCCTGAGGGGTTATTAGATCCTGTTTCGTGAAGAAATAGTAAATGTACGACTACCAGGGCTGTGATGATGAAGGGTAGGATGAAGTGGAAAGCAAAAAATCGGGTAAGGGTGGCTTTGTCTACTGAGAATCCACCTCAGATTCACTCGACGAGGGTAGTACCGATGTAGGGAATTGCTGATAGGAGGTTCGTGATGACTGTTGCTCCTCAAAAGGATATTTGGCCTCATGGTAGGACATAGCCCATGAATGCTGTAGCTATAACTGTGAAAAGTAGGATGATTCCAATGTTTCATGTCTCTAGGAATGTGTAAGAGCCGTAGTAGAGGCCGCGTCCTACGTGAATGAAGAGGCAGATAAAAAATATTGATGCTCCGTTGGCATGGAGGTAGCGAATAATTCATCCGTAGTTAACGTCTCGGCAGATGTGAGTGACGGATGAGAAGGCAGTTGTCGTGTCTGATGTGTAGTGTATGGCTAGGAATAGGCCTGTTAAGATTTGGAGGATTAGGCAGATTCCTAGGAGGGAGCCGAAGTTTCATCATGATGAAATGTTTGAGGGGGCTGGTAGGTCAATAAAAGAGTGATTGATGATTTTAATTAGTGGGTGAGATTTCCGGATGTTTGTCATTGGTGTTCTTATAGTTGAAATACAACGATGATTTTTCATGTCATTGGTCGTGGTTAGATTCCACGTGGGAATAATGATGACATATATTGTGTTTATTTTGAGTGTTATTTTTGTTGTTAGTTTTGTGGGGTTTTCTTCAAAACCTTCACCTATTTATGGGGGTTTAGTGCTGATTGTAAGTGGAGGGGTCGGTTGTGGTATTATTATGAATTTTGGAGGGTCCTTTTTGGGGTTGATGGTGTTTTTGATTTATTTGGGAGGAATGTTGGTTGTTTTTGGTTATACAACGGCTATGGCTACTGAGCAGTATCCTGAGGTATGGGTGTCTAATACGACTGTTATGGGGGTATTTCTTTTAGGGTTGTTGATGGAGGTTATGTTGGTTTTATATGTTCTGAAGAGTGAGGAAGTGGGGGTAGTGTTTAAGTTTAGTGGTGTGGGGGATTGAGCTATTTATGATACTGGAGATTCTGGGGTGTTTAGTGAGGAAATTATAGGGGTTGCTGCATTGTATAGTTATGGGGCTTGGGTTGTGATTGTGACTGGTTGATCGTTGCTTGTTGGGGTCTTGGTAATTTTAGAGGTTACTCGTGGAGATTAAAAAGTAGTATGCTTAGGGTAAGGGTGATGAGGAATGAGAGGAAATATAATTTGATTTGTCCTTTTTGGGTGGAAATTAGGATCGAGGTTTTTATTTGGAACTGGGAGATAGATTTTGGCAGGATGTTTTCTAGTCAGATTGAGTCTAGTAGAAGTGATGCTGATTTTTGGCTTATTGATAGGTTAGCGAGCGGTGGGAGTCGGTGTATAATTGTTGGGTAGTATCCTAGGAGGTTGGAGAATTTGAATACGTTGGTGGAGTGTTCTAGTTTTAAGTTATGGGTCATCAAGCTTAGTTCTAGGGCTAGTGTAAATCCTAGGATGGTTACTGCGAGGGCGGTGAGTTTTATGTAAGTAGGTATGGTTATTTCTGGGACGGTTGTGGGGTAGATATTGTTGGAGATGAAGAATCCGGCAAAAATGCTGCCAATTAAGAGGCGTTTGATGGAGTTAATTAGAAAGGGGTTATTTTCGTTGATTGAGGTCAGAGGGAGGAAGCGGGGTTGTCCTAGGAGTGCAAAGAAGATGATTCGGGTACTGTAGACAGCTGTGAGGGATGTGGCAATGAGAGTTATTAGTAGGGCTCAGGCGTTGGTGTACGATGTGTTGGCGGTTTCGATGATGAGGTCTTTGGAGTAGAAGCCTGTGAGGAAAGGAATTCCGGTGAGTGCAAGGCTGCCAATAATTAGAGATGTGGTGGTGAAGGGTATTGCATTAAATAGTCCGCCTATTTTTCGGATATCTTGCTCGTCATTTAGGCTGTGGATAATGGATCCGGAACATATAAATAGTATAGCTTTGAAGAATGCGTGAGTGCAAATGTGGAGGAATGCTAGGTAGGGTTGATTGATACCGATGGTTACGATTATCAGGCCTAGTTGGCTGGAGGTGGAGAAAGCAATGATTTTTTTGATATCGTTTTGAGTGAGTGCGCAGATTGCTGTGAATAGTGTGGTGATGGCTCCTAGGCATAGGGTAAGTGACTGGATTGTTTTGTTGTTTTCTATTAGTGGATGGAAGCGGATTAGCAGGAAGACGCCTGCTACAACTATTGTGCTGGAGTGGAGTAGGGCTGAGACTGGTGTAGGGCCCTCTATGGCTGAAGGAAGTCATGGGTGGAGTCCAAATTGAGCGGATTTGCCAGTTGCGGCTAGGAGGAGGCCTAGGAGCGGGAGGTTGGTAAGGTTGGGGTCGAGTATGAAGATTTGTTGGAGGTCTCATGTGTTGGTGTTGGATAGGAATCAGGCTATGGCCATGATGAAGCCGATATCCCCGATGCGGTTATAAAGGATTGCTTGAAGGGCCGCGGTGTTGGCATCTGTTCGGCCGTATCATCATCCGATTAGTAAGAATGACATGATGCCTACTCCCTCCCATCCGATGAACAGTTGGAAAAGGTTGTTAGCTGTGACTAGAATTATTATAGTGATGAGGAATGTAAGTAAGTATTTAAAAAATCGAGTAATGTAAGGATCTGAGTGCATGTATCATAGGGAGAATTCCATAATAGATCATGTTACGAATAGGGCTACTGGTACGAAAATTATTGAGAAGTAATCTAGTTTGAAGCTTAGGGATAGTTTGAGGGTTTGTATGGTTATTCAGTGTCAGTTTGAGATAATTGTTTCTTGTCCAGAGTGAATAAATATTATAGTGGGAATTAGGCTAGTAATGAAGGCATATGAGATAGTGTTTTTTACATGATGCGGGAACGTGCTGTTTTTGTAGGTATTGAAGATTGATAATATGATTGGGAGGGTTAGTACTAATAGTGAAACTAGTATGAGGGAGGAGAACATGTTGATTACTTTTATTTGGAGTTGCACCAATTTTTTGGTTCCTAAGACCAACGGATAGCTCCTATCCTTTAAAAGTTTGAGAGAGCCATGTTTGTTGGACATGGGGGCATGAATTAGCAGTTCTTGCATACTTTCTCGGTAAATAAGAAATATTAAGTTTCTGTTTCTAGATCCACAATCTAGTGTTTTTGTTAAACTATATTTACAGTACGTAAAGCCTAGGATAATTTTAGGGTTAAGTGACAGGAGTAGTAGGGGAGTCATGTGGAGGGCCATGAGTGCGTTTTCTCGTGTAAATGAAGGTTTAATGCTGTTGATATGGTGTGTGTATTTCCCTCGTTGTGTTGTGATTAGTATGTATAGGGAGTAGAGGGCGGTGATGGTGATATTGGCTCCTATTAGGATAATGGTAATATTTGATCATGAGAATGATGATATTACTACGAATAGCTCTCCAATTAGGTTAATGCTGGGAGGGAGGGCCAGGTTGGTTAGGCTGGCTAATAGTCATCAGGCTGCTATAAGGGGAAGAAGTGTTTGAAGCCCACGGGCTAGGATTATAGTTCGGCTATGGGTACGTTCGTAATTTGAGTTTGCCAGGCAGAATAGTATTGATGATGTAAGGCCGTGAGCGATTATTAGGGCTGTAGCTCCTATGTAACTTCATGGTGTTTGGATGAGGACGGCTACGATTACTAGGGCTATGTGGCTGACAGAGGAGTATGCAATAAGTGATTTTAAATCGGTTTGTCGCAAGCAGATGGAACTAGTTATGATTATTCCTCACAGGGATAGTATGAGGAAGGGGTAGGCTATAAAGCTAGTTTGGGGGTTTAGTATTGTTGTAATTCGTAGTATTCCGTAGCCTCCTAGTTTTAGTAGAATGGCTGCTAGCACTATGGATCCGGCAATTGGGGCTTCTACATGGGCTTTTGGGAGTCAGAGGTGAAGACCATATAGGGGTATTTTGACTATGAATGCTATTATACATGCTAGTCATAGGAAAATATTGGATCAAGAGTCGGGTAGTGCTTGGTTTCAGTATTGAATTAATAGGAAGTTTAGTGAGCCTGTTAGGTTTTGGATAGAGATTAGTGCAACTAAGAGTGGGAGGGAACCTATTAGTGTGTAGAATAGGAAGTAGAGGCCTGCGTTCAGGCGTTCTGTTTGGTTGCCTCAGCGGGTGATGATAATTAGTGTTGGAACTAATGTGGCTTCAAATAGGATGTAGAAGGAGATTAGTTCTGTGGCGGTAAAAGTCATGATTAGGAAAGTTTGAAGTATGGTTAGCATGGTGATGTAGAGTTTTTTTCGGATTAGTGGTTCCTTAGATAGATGGTGTTGGCTGGCTATGAGTATTAGTGGCAGTAGTCATGTTGTCAACACCAGAAGTGGGGCTGATAGGGGATCGGAGAAGAATATTAGTGAGAAGTTTAGGCTATTGTTGCTAGGTTGGTTTAGGAGGGATAGGCTGATAAGGCTGATTAATAGACTATAGGTTGTAGTGTTGATTCAGATTATATTCTTTTTTGATAGTCATGTAAGGGGCATAAGTATGATTGTGGGAATAATGATTTTTAGCATTGGAGGAGGTTAAGGTTTTGTACGTGGTCTACTCCATAAGTATTGGAGACTATGACTAGTAGGGATAATCCTAGAGCTGCTTCGCAGGCAGCAAATACTAGTAAGATGATAGGTATTATGCTAGCTAGTGTGAAGTGGGTGTTTAGGACTATTATGGTTGCTATGACGAATAGTGATAGTATTATTCCTTCTAGGCATAGGAGTGAGGATATTAGGTGGGATCGGTACATTAGTAGGCCTACGAGGGATACTGTGAATGCTAGGAAGATATTAATATGGACTAGTGACATGTTGGTAATTATGAAGTTAATCATAGTTTAATGAGTCGAAATCATTTGTTTTGGTTTAAACTAATTACCATACTCAGTTCATTCTAGTCCTTTTTGGGTTCATTCGTAGGCTAGGCTGATGGCTAGAAGAGAGATTAGGACTAGTGCTATGATAAGTATAGTGTTTAGGTTAGTTGTTTGGGATGCTCATGGAAGGGGTAATAGGAGGGCAATTTCTAAGTCGAATAGCAGAAATGTAATGGCCACTAGGAAAAATTTTATTGAGAAGGGGAGGCGTGCTGACCCTATAGGGTCAAATCCGCATTCATATGGGCTGGTTTTTTCTGCATAGATGTTTAGTTGTGGTAGTCAGAATGCGATGAGTACGAGTAGCGAGGCTAGTAATGTGTTAGTGAGGAGTGTCAGTATGAGGTTTATTATTCTTTTTCGGGTTATACCGAAGCTGATTGATTGGAAGTCAATTGTACTGGTCAATACTAAAAGAATAGGATCCTCATCAATAAATAGAGACGTACAAGAATAGTCAGACTACGTCGACGAAGTGTCAGTATCAAGCGGCTGCTTCGAATCCGAAGTGGTGGCTGGATGTAAAGTGGAATTTTAGTTGGCGTAGGAAACATACAATGAGGAAGGTGGATCCGATAATTACGTGTAGTCCGTGGAACCCTGTTGCCACGAAAAATGTTGATCCGTATACTCCATCTGAAATAGTAAATGAGGCTTCATAGTATTCTGAGGCTTGGAGAAGGGTGAAGTATACGCCTAGTGAAATTGTGATGAATAGGCCTTGGAGCATATTTTTACGGTTTCCTTCTATTAGGCTATGGTGGGCTCAGGTGATAGAGACTCCAGATGCTAGGAGCACTGAGGTGTTGAGTAAGGGGACTTCTAGGGGGTTTAAGGGGTGGATACCTGTGGGTGGTCAGCAGCCGCCTAGTTCGGGTGTGGGGGCTAGGCTTGAGTGGTAAAAGGCTCAGAAGAAGCCAGAGAAGAAGAAGACTTCTGAGATAATAAAAAGGATTATGCCATATCGGAGTCCCTTTTGAACGATTGATGTGTGATGGCCTTGGAATGTGCTTTCTCGGATGATGTCTCGTCATCATTGATATATGGTAAGGATGTTAGTTAATAGCCCTATAGCTAGAAGTAAGGTTGAGTTAAAGTGAAATCACATGGCTAGTCCTGATGTTATCAGGAGGGCTGATAGGGCTCCTGTAAGTGGTCATGGGCTGGGGTTTACTATGTGGTAAGCGTGGGTTTGGTGGGTCATTAGGTGTTGTCGTGTAAGTAAAGGCTTACCAGGAGAGTGAATACGTAGGCTTGGATTATAGCTACTGCGAATTCGAGGATAGTTAGTAGAATTAGGATGATAAACGTAATAAGGGCTGTTGAGGGGCTGATGCTTATGAGGGCTAGTGTTGCCCCTCCGATGAGGTGTATTAGGAGGTGTCCGGCGGTAATGTTAGCGGTTAGCCGCACGGCTAGGGCTACAGGTTGAATAAATAGGCTGATAGTCTCGATAATTACTAGTATGGGGATGAGGAAAATGGGCGTCCCTTGAGGTAGAAAGTGGGCTAGGGCTGCTTTTGTTTTGTGACGAAAGCCTATGAATACTGTCCCTGCCCATAGGGGAATAGCTATGCCTAGGTTTATTGATAGTTGTGTTGTTGGTGTAAATGAGTGAGGTAGTAGGCCTAATAAGTTTGTTGAGCCAATGAATAGGATCAGTGATATGAGTATAAGAGTTCAGGTTTGTCCTTTGCTGTTATGGATAGCTATTATTTGTTTTGATGTAAGTTGGACTAGCCATTGTTGAATTGAGATTAGGCGATTGTTGATTAGTCGGTTGGGTGAGGGGAATAGGATGCTGGGAAATATGATGATCAGAATTACAATAGGGAGGCCTACTATTGTTGGGGTAGCGAAAGAGGCGAATAGATTTTCGTTCATTTTGATTCTCAAGGGGCAGAATGTTTTGTTATTTTGGTTGTCTTTACTTCTGGGTGTGTCGGATAGGAGTGCTTTGAGATTTTTAGTTGAAATACAATAAATAGAGTTAGGATTATTGAGACGATATTAATAAATCATGTTGATGTATCCAACTGTGGCATATCACTAGGGAGGGGGTTGAACCCTCAATCTTTAACTTAAAAGGTTAATGCTATAATAGCTTCTTAGTGACTTTATAATATTGATGCAGATCATTCTTCGAAGTGTTTCAGTGGAACTAGTTCAAGGACAATTGGTATAAAGCTGTGGTTTGATCCGCAGATCTCTGAGCATTGACCGTAGTAAAGTCCTGGTCGAGAGGCCACGAGAGTTGTCTGATTTAGGCGCCCAGGGATAGCGTCTGTTTTTAGGCCTAGGGAGGGCACAGCTCATGAGTGTAGGACGTCTTCGGATGAAATTAGCATTCGGATGGTTATTTCTATGGGGAGAACCACTCGATTGTCGACTTCTAGAAGACGTAATTCTCCTGGTTTTAGGTCTGATGTGGGGATCATGTAGGAGTCAAAGGTCAAGTCTTCGTAATCGGTATACTCGTAGCTTCAGTATCATTGGTGGCCTATTGTTTTGACTGTGAGGGACGGATTATTGATTTCATCTATTATATATAGAATTCGTAGGGATGGGAGGGCGATTAGAATAAGGATGATGGCTGGTAAAATCGTTCAAATTGTCTCTACTTCTTGAGCATCTATGGTGCTGGTATGGGTTAATTTAGTTGTTAGTATTGATGAGATAATATATAATACTAGAGAGCTAATTAGGAATACGATTATTAGTGTGTGGTCGTGGAAGTGTAGGAGTTCTTCTATAATAGGGGATGTTGCGTCTTGGAATCCTAGTTGGAAGGGGTAGGCCATAGAGGTATATAGGGGTTTAACCTATAATTTAACTTTGACAAAGTTATGTAATTTTTACTAATACCTCAATTGATGGAGAAAGACATAGTGGTTATGATATTGGCTTGAAACCAGTTAGAGGGGGTTCGATTCCTTCCTTTCTTATTTTAGGTTTACGTAGGTGGGTTCTTCAAATGTGTGGTATGGTGGGGGGCATCCGTGTAGTCATTCCAGATTAGTTGAGGTTAATTCTACTGTAGACACTTCTCGTTTGGATGCGAATGCTTCTCAAATTATGAAAATTATTAGTATCACTGCTGTAAGTGAGATAAAAGATCCTATGGATGAGATGGTATTTCATGTTGTATATGCGTCTGGATAATCAGAATAGCGTCGTGGCATTCCTGAGAGGCCAAGGAAATGTTGTGGGAAGAAGGTTATATTTACCCCTACGAATATAATTGTAAAGTGGATTTTTGCTCAGGTTTGGTTGAGTGTGTATCCTGAGAATAGAGGGAATCAGTGTACAAATCCCCCCATAATGGCGAAGACTGCTCCTATAGACAGGACATAATGGAAATGTGCTACTACATAATAAGTATCGTGGAGAACAATATCTAGGGATGAGTTAGCTAGGACGATTCCTGTTAGACCTCCTACTGTGAATAAGAAGATGAAGCCTAGAGCTCAGAGTATAGCTGGAGATCATTTGATATTTCCTCCGTGCAGGGTGGCTAGTCAGCTGAATACTTTTACACCAGTAGGGATAGCGATGATTATGGTAGCTGATGTGAAGTATGCTCGTGTGTCAACGTCTATCCCTACTGTAAACATGTGGTGAGCCCATACGATGAAGCCTAGAAAGCCAATGGATATTATAGCTCACACTATACCCATGTAGCCAAAAGGTTCCTTTTTACCTGAGTAGTATGTGACGATGTGTGAGATTATACCGAAGCCTGGTAGGATAAGAATATAGACTTCGGGGTGCCCGAAGAATCAGAATAGGTGTTGATAAAGGATTGGATCCCCTCCTCCTGCGGGGTCGAAGAAAGTAGTGTTCAGGTTACGGTCTGTGAGAAGCATGGTAATGCCTGCTGCTAGGACCGGGAGGGCTAGGAGAAGGAGTACTGCCGTAATAAGGACAGATCAAACGAATAGGGGGGTTTGATATTGGGATAGGGCTGGTGGTTTTATGTTAATGATTGTGGTAATAAAGTTGATGGCACCTAAAATCGAGGACACCCCAGCTAGGTGGAGAGAGAAAATGGTTAAGTCAACAGAGGCTCCTGCATGCGCCAGATTTCCAGCTAGAGGAGGATATACGGTTCAGCCTGTTCCGGCACCTGCTTCAATTATTGAGGAAGCGAGAAGAAGTAGGAATGATGGGGGAAGTAATCAGAAGCTTATGTTGTTTATTCGGGGGAAAGCTATATCAGGTGCTCCAATTATCAGGGGGACTAATCAGTTTCCGAATCCTCCGATTATAATGGGTATGACCATAAAGAAAATTATTACGAATGCATGGGCGGTTACAATGACATTGTAGATCTGATCATCTCCTAGCAGGGTCCCAGGTTGGCCTAATTCAGCACGGATTAGGAGGCTTAGGGCAGTTCCTACTATTCCAGCTCAAGCGCCGAATAGGAGGTACAGAGTGCCGATGTCTTTGTGGTTAGTTGAAAATAGTCAGCGGTTGATGAACATAGGTAAGATGGCTGAGTAAGCATTAGACTGTAAATCTAAAGACAGGGGTTGGAATCCTCTTCTTATCAAGTCCCGTGGTGAATTTCACATTGAATTGCAAATTCAAAGGAGCAGCTTCAATTCTGCCGGGGCTTCTCCCGCCTTTTTTTCTAGGCGGCGGGAGAAGTAGATTGAAGCCAGTTGATTAGGGTATTTAGCTGTTAACTAAAATTTCGTGGGATGGTAGCCCACCAATCTAGTAAGGGCTTAGCTTAATAAAAGTGTTTGATTTGCGTTCAATTGATGTGAGATAGAGTCTCGCAGTCCTTAGTATGCAGGAATTAAGTGGATTCACTTGCTTAGAGCTTTGAAGGCTCTTGGTCTGGGGTGTTAACCTAAATTCCTAGTCCAAAATTGATAGTATGGGGGTTAGGGGGAGGAGTAGGGAGGATATAACAATTAACGGGGGTAAGAGAGTAATTCGTTTGGTTTCGAACTGTCATTTTATTTTTATGTTGTTTGTGGATGGGAATATGGTCAGTGAGGTGGAATAGGTTAGTCGTATGTAGAAGTAGAGGTTGAGTAGTGCTATAATGGCTATTAGTGTGGGGAGGATGATGCTGCTATTTTTGGTGAGCTCTTGAATGATTATTCATTTGGGTATGAATCCTGATAGTGGGGGGAGGCCTCCTATGGATAGTAAGGTAATTAAGATTAGTGTAGTGGTTAGAGGTATTTTGTTTCATGTGTGGGAGAGTGATAGTGTTGTAGTAGAGGAGCTATGGATAAATAGTATGAATATTGTGAGTGTTATTATAATGTAAATTAATATGTTTAGTATTGTTAGTGTTGGGTTATATACTAGGACAGCTGTTATTCATCCTATATGCGCGATTGACGAGTATGCTATGATTTTTCGTAGTTGGGTTTGGTTGAGACCGCCTCAGCCTCCTACTAGGATTGACAGTACGGCTATAGTTAATAAGATATTTAGGTTAATTGAGGGTGAGATTTGATATAGGATTGATATTGGGGCTAGTTTTTGTCATGTAAGTAGGATGAGACCTGATGTTAATGAGATGCCCTGTGTGACTTCGGGTACTCAGAAGTGGAATGGTGTGAGTCCAAGTTTTATGGCGAGAGCTGAAGTTATAATGATGGACGCTGTGGGGTTGAAGACTTTTGTGATTGTTCATTGGCCTGAGTGTATGAGGTTAATGATGATCGCTATTATGAGGAGTATTGATGCGGTGGCTTGGGTTAGAAAATATTTGGTGGAGGCTTCTATGGTTCGGGGATTGTACTTTTTTATTAGGATGGGGATAATGGCTAGTAGATTTATTTCAAATCCGATTCAGATTATTAGTCAGTGTGAGCTTATTATAACGATTATAGTTCCTAGAAGAACTGTTATTAGAATAGTTGTGAAGATAAGGGGATTTATTAGTACGGGAAGGGTGTAATCCAACATTTTCGGGGTATGGGCCCGATAGCTTATTTAGCTGACCTTACTTGTAGGACATGGTGTAATTCGGTAGCACGGAGGATTTTGAATTCTCAGGAGCAGGTTCAATTCCTGTGGTTCTAGAAATAAGAGGGTTTGAGCCTCTATGTTTTACTCTATCAAAGTAACTCTTTTGTCAGACATATTTCCTATGTTTGTGGTGGGATGCTGGATAGTATGATTGGAAGTGAGACGTGTCATATGCAGAGGGCTAGTGTGAGTGGTAGGAAGTTCTTTCATAGGAGGTGTATAAGTTGGTCATATCGGAATCGTGGGTAGGATGCTCGGATTCATAGGAAGGAACATGTTAGAAGGAGAGCTTTAATGGTGAAATTAATTGAGTAGAGTTCTGGCAGGTAGGGGTTGTGAAATGCTCCTAGAAATAGGGTTGTTGTGAAGATGTTTATCATGATGATGTTTGCGTATTCTGCTAGGAAGAATAGAGCAAATGGGCCGGCTGCGTATTCAACGTTGAATCCAGAGACGAGTTCTGATTCTCCTTCTGTTAGGTCAAATGGAGCTCGGTTGGTTTCGGCTAATGTTGAGATGAATCACATTATGGCTAAGGGTCATGATGGGAAGATTAATCAGAGGTATTCTTGGGTAATAATAAGTGTTGATAATGTGAATGATCCGCTTATTAGGAGGACTGAGAGTAGGATGATTGCTAGAGTTACTTCGTATGAGATGGTTTGTGCTACTGCTCGTAGAGCTCCAATTAGGGCGTATTTTGAGTTTGAGGCCCATCCTGATCAAAGGATTGAGTAGACAGCTAGGCTGGACATGGCTAGTATGAATAGAATTCCTAGGTTTATGTTGATTAGTGGGTATGGTATGGGCAGAGGGATTCATATGGTTAAGGCCAGGGTTAGGGCTAGGATTGGTGCGATGATGAATATGGATGTCGATGATGTTAGTGGTTGTAGTGGCTCTTTGATAAATAGTTTGAGGGCATCGGCAATAGGTTGTAGTAGGCCATAGGGGCCTACGATGTTGGGTCCTTTGCGAAGTTGCATATAGCCTAAGACTTTTCGTTCAACTAGTGTGAGGAATGCTACGGCGAGCAAGATTGGGACAATTAGGAGGAGAACGTTAATTATGAACATGTTGTTAGGGAGAGGAGTTGAACCTCTGAGTGTAAAGGTTTAAGTTTTATGCAATTTCCGGGCTCTGCCACCCTAACGAGCCCTGTTCTAGGGCGGTAGAAGTTATAAATTAGTTAGATTTAGATTATGTCATCTATTAGTTTGAGGGCGCTTCTTGTAAAGTGGGCCCTACTTTTCTTGTCCTTTCGTACTGGGAAAAGTATAGAATAGATAGAAACCGACCTGGATTACTCCGGTCTGAACTCAGATCACGTAAGACTTTAATCGTTGAACAAACGAACCCTTAATAGCGGTTGCACCATTAGGATGTCTTGATCCAACATCGAGGTCGTAAACCCTAATTGTCGATATGGACTCTGGAATAGGATTGCGCTGTTATCCCTAGGGTAACTTGTTCCGTTGATCAATGGTTTGGATCAATAAGTGATTATATATTTTGACTGGTTAGTCTGGATTTAAATCACTCGGAGGTTGTTTTGTTCTCCGAGGTCACCCCAACCGAAATTGCTGATTCAATCAAAAGTTTTGTTGTTCCTGAAGGTTAGGTTTGTGTGTTGTTTTTTGTGAATCAGTTAATTAAAGCTCCATAGGGTCTTCTCGTCTTATTTAGTCATTCCCGCCTCTTCACGGGAAGGTCAATTTCACTGATTGGAAGTAAGAGACAGTAAAACCCTCGTGTGGCCATTCATACAAGTCCCTATTTAGGGAACAAGTGATTATGCTACCTTTGCACGGTTAGGATACCGCGGCCGTTTAAACAGATGTCACTGGGCAGGCAGTGCCTCTAATACTGGAAATGCTAGAGGTGATGTTTTTGGTAAACAGGCGGGGTTTGTGTTTGCCGAGTTCCTTTTACTTCTTTTAATCTTTCCTTATAGATGCATGCCTGTGTTGGGTTAACAATGGTTTAAATAGATGATTAGTTTTTGGATTATCCCTATCTTGTTGTTAACTATCAGTGAGTATTCGTTCTGATATAAGCTTATGCAAGGAGAAATAATTCTTGTTACTCATATTAACATTATTGCTTCTATGTGTTGATAGAATAGTCCAGTATGAGATTAGGAGTTAGTTTGGGTTGATTGTTGGGATTAAGATAGATGTGTCGTTGAGCTTGAACGCTTTCTTAATTGATGGCTGCTTTTAAGCCAACTATGGGTTTATCTTGTTCTTACTCTCTAATGAAGGTTGTAACCTGTATCTAAAAAGCTGTACCTTTTTAGACTATAATTTAAATTTACATTAGAATTGAGTAGTTTTTAGGTAAATTTAAATTTGAACTGAAATTCTGTTTCTGGACAACCAGCTATCACCAGGCTCGTTGGGCTTTTCACCTCTACCTACGAATCTTCTCACTATTTTGCGACATAGATGAGTTGGTTCTTTGTAACTGTTCATAGGTAGCTCGTCTGGTTTCGGGGTGCTTAGCTTAAGTTCTCTTTGCTAAGTTTATTCTAGTTAAATCATTATGCAAAAGGTAAAAGGGGTAAGCTTTGCTGTTTAGTACTTTTAATGCATCTTTCATCGTTCCCTTACGGTACTTTCTCTATAGCGCCAAGTTAAAATTTCTATCTCCTATACTTTAATGGTTTGGTGAATGTTTTAGTTAAGTGACTAAGGGTAATTGAATTAGGTATTGTTTGGGCTAGCTTTAGTTCAAAGTGTTCATTTTGAGTGAAATCTTCTAGGTGTAAGCTGGATGCTTTGTTTAAGCTACACTTTGGTTATCCAAGTACACCTTCCGGTATACTTACCTTGTTACGACTTGTCTCCTTTCATATGTTTGGGTCACGGTTTTATGTTATGTTATGACTTGTGATATTTAAGGAGGGTGACGGGCGGTGTGTGCGCGCTTCATGGCCTGATTCAATTAAGCTCTCTATTCTTAATTTACTGCTAAATCCTCCTTTAGTCTCCAGTTTCATGGAGACTTTCGTCCGGGTTAAAGTTCTTGTTCTTAGGGTAGAAAATGTAGCCCATTTCTCTCCATCCCATGGGCTACACCTTGACCTAACGTTTTTATGTTGGATATTTGTGCTTACTTCGGTACCTTGTTTAGGGTTTGCTGAAGATGGCGGTATATAGGCTGAATTAGCAAGGGATGGTGGGGTTTATCGGGGTTTATCGATTATGGAACAGGCTCCTCTAGAGGGATGTAAAGCACCGCCAAGTCCTTTGAGTTTTAGGCTGTTGCTAGTAGTACTCTGGCGAATAGCTTTGTTGTGGTAAGCTATTTTAGTTTAGGGCTAAGCATAGTGGGGTATCTAATCCCAGTTTGGGTCTTAGCTATCGTGTAGTCAGAGGTATTAAAGTCACTTTCGTAGTCTATTTTACTTTGGTTGTAGCTTTTTACGGCTTAACTGGGTTTTAACTTTATTTTGGTATTAGTCTTTGACACGCTTTACGCCGGAGGGTTTATTAATTTGGGTTAATCGTATGACCGCGGTGGCTGGCACGAAATTTACCAACCCTTATTTAATATGACTTAGTCGAACTTTCGTTCATAGCTTAATTTTTATCACTGCTGTGTCCCGTGGGGGTGTGGCTGAGCAAGGTGTTATGAGCTACTTTCTAGTGTGCTTGATACCTGCTCCTTTTAATCGTAGAGACGCGATTTAGAGGGCATTCTCACTGGGGTGCGGATACTTGCATGTGTAATTCTATTAATAACTAATAAAAAGGCTAGGACCAAGCCTATGTGTTTATGGAGTAAGAATACTCATCTAGGCATTTTCAGTGCCTTGCTTTATATTATTAAGCTACATTAACGGGGGAAGAAGGGTTGACAGATTTAGAAAATTAGATCTAGGGGGATGCCTGTCTATGGAAATTTTATTGATTAAAGTAGCATGTTGGTATTAATGGCGGGGGGGAAAGTTCTGTTAAGATTGTTAGGTGTGTTGAGTTATTATGGTTGGCATGCGAGGGTTAAGCTTCATGAAGTATTGTGCATTGTTTAGTCTTGTTTTTGGGGTTTGGCAAGATTGTGTTGAATGTACATATGTGGAGTTTAATGGGGGGTAGGGGGGGTTTGATTAAGAAAGCTATATTACTTGCTTGCTGCGCGGGTAGGTGCACAGGTGCACAGGTGCACAGGTGCACAGGTGCACAGGTGCACAGGTGCA
>CALGBW010000057.1 GCA_937884635.1 uncultured Chlamydiaceae bacterium | reverse complement strand
GATTTGGATACAGATAAAATAAGAAGGCAATCACACACAAGTTGTCCAAGCACGCTTTATTTATAATACGCTCGGCCTACGGCCTCGCGTTGGGAGGTAAGTTAGGGCGTTCCGCCCTTAACAATCCTCATTTTGAACAACTGCTATATAATCTCCTAAAATATAACATGAGGTTATTAAAACAAAAAAAGGTCAGGTTTTAGCCTGACCTTTTATAAATCCTTTCTAGTAATTTCTTACTTCAAACCTACTGTAGGATCACAGTTTGTCTCCTGAGTTCCGATACCGCAGTACTCCTTCAAAGAATCAAATGCCTTGTAGAAGTCTAGAGAAGCAGCGCGCTCCCAGTCTAGAGCAGCAGCCTCAACATCACCACCCTTGTAACGTAGGTGACCACGGTTGTAGTATGCCTTAGCAAACTGAGGTGTAAGAGCGATTGCCTTGTTGTAATCCTTCATTGCAGCCTTCTCATCACCTAGCTCAGCGTATGAGTTACCTCTGTTGAAGTAAGCCTCAGCGAACTTAGGGTTGATCTTGATTGCAGAGTTGTTATCCTCGATAGATCCCTTAACGTCACCAAGCTCTTTTCTTGTAGTAGCACGGTTGTAGAATGTCAAGGCATCGTTTGGATTAGACTCAAGAACTACATCATAATCTGCCTTAGCTCCCTTATAATCTCCCAAACGGAATTTTGCGTTACCCATGTTGCCGTAAGCCTCAATGAACTTTGGATTTAACTCAAGCACTTTGTTGAAGCTCTGGATAGCAGCCTTGTACTCAGCGTTGCGATACTTCTGAATACCCTCGTTGAAATACTCAGTTACACTCTTCTGAGCTGATGCTGTCAACGCAAAACAAACTGTTGACACTAATAAAAAGAAAAATTTTCTCATTTTTTAAATTCCCCCTATTGAATTTAATACTTTTACAGAATAATTTTACAGTATATGGTAATAAATTTCAAACGATTTTTCGTTTATTCATAAATTGTTTACAAATGAGCGAGGATTTTTGTGAATAGGGGGAATCTTGGGCGTTGCCCAAACCCACTAGCTTTCTTGAAAGAAAGCTAGGCAAAGAACTTTAACGGAAAATGAAATTAAAGTTTATATAATATATCAAAGCCTTGAAGGGGGTCAGTGTCAATGGTACTGACCCCCTCATAACCTAAGTTTAAGTTCATAAGTAGTCGAGCTTCAGGAGTCCAGAGGGTACTTTGGTCGTTGGGAGAAAGAGTCCGAGAACCGTCGAAAGG
>CALGBW010000056.1 GCA_937884635.1 uncultured Chlamydiaceae bacterium | reverse complement strand
CCATTTACAAACACATACACAGGGAACCCTGTTCGTTGCTTCCAAAACTGTAACGTAGAGTATATACGAGCTATTTCAAAAACTTCTCCTCCAGGACAGTCCATATCAATAACAAGAGCTTTGACTCTATTCTTAAATGGCTCTTGATCAAGGGCTAGAAGAAAATCTTGAACATTCTTTGCAGAGTTTCTACTAGAGGCAATTACATCTCGCATTTCTAAGACAGCAATAATCGGAGCTTTTTTACCAAGCTCTTTTACTTCCCCTGAGGCATCAGGCAAGCTAATAAGATTAGCATCCCCCATCTTAGATACAGAAACCACTACTGCCATGATTGTAATGACAGAAAAAATCACTCCTAAGGACAAGCCAAGAACTGATAGAAAGCCTTTAGTCAAAAAACGCCAAAAATCCCTCATAATCACCTGTAATCTAGTTAAATGATCCATTACTGACTACTGTCCTCATTACAAGAGGAGTTTTTGAATAGCTGCACCGCATGCTTATCTTGTGCAAAAAGTCAGTTTTTTCATCGATACAGTCTAAACAGTATCACGCAAACTAAGCTTCTAATCTCTAAAACGAAAGCCTAGGGATTCCCTGGATGAGAAGGTCTACGGGATGCCCATATGTTCCTAATCCACGACATCTCATGATGCATAATTTTTAATCCTAAGATCAATATTAACAATGAATCCTTATTAATTTTTTCGCAGAAAAAACTCTAAAGTAGAGTGAACGTTAGACAAAAAAGGGAATGCGCGATGCTTACATATATAAGCTACCGCTAAACAACCTAGAGGTTATAGATCTACCGAAATTAAGAATCGTTTCTGGGGAAGAATCCCCAGAAACCTCTGAGTCATTTCAAAGATAGCTTACACAGACTCCGCTGCTATCGAAGGATTTTCCTCTTCTAAATGAGCATCGTTAGCAGAAGCTTCTTCTGAACCTTCCGTAATATTCTTGGCTGCAAACTCCCTACCCAACCTGAGCAATGTTGCAATCCATAGAACAATGACTACAAGAAGAACACCAGCAATCACATTGATACTAGCAGCCACAGAAGAAAATACAATCAGAAGACCTTGATAAACTAAAGAACCACTTGATTTACCAACTCGGGATACAACCCCGTCGATAGCTGCTTTCCCATAATTTTTCTCATCAGGAGGCAAAAGCACGAAAGCCATTTCCTTTGTCTGATCAAAAAAGGAAAACTTAGCAGACCGAGATAAAATATTCTGAATACCACCTATCCAAGCAGTCATAACCAATGGGGTGATACCAAAAATACTGTGAACAAAAAGTCCCGCTTTATTTGCAAAAATCGCACCAAAAAATAGGACTCCTGAAACCAACATAATAGCAGGAGTAAGCAAAGCTCCTACAGTCCATCCCCACTTCTGCACACACTGCCCCAGGACAAGCCAAGAGACCAATGAAGCAGTAATACCTGTCAAAGTGGTAATCCTACTCATATACTCATTGAATTCGATACGAGAGGTATACACTTGACTGGCCTGATCCTTCCATACCACTTCACATAAGTGAATGACGAGGTTGTAAGACAGAACAATAATAGCGATACCCAGCAAATACCGAGACCGAATAACGGATAAGAAAAGATTTTTAGCACCAACTTTCGTTTTCTTTTTCCTTGCTTTAACAGCAGAGACGCTCTCATTTTCTGAATCTACAAACAGACATTTACCATTAAATAGATGTTGTGACAAGGAGTACACGCGGCAGTAGAGGCCAATCATTCCAAGACCTGCCACTACCACAACCATAGTAATTCCTAACATTACCCCATGCCAAGGATCCATAACAAGCCAGGAAGGGACGAAACCACCCTTTTTGCTAAGCCAGAAAGAAAATTCTCCAGAAAAAATAGAAGAAAGATTCACCCCGATATTGATCAGCGCATAAAATCTCCCAGCGGAGCTAATCGTTGTGACCTCATTAGCCAAACCCCAAAATAAGGTGGACAAAACCATCGAGCTCCACAACTCCGACATAATATAGTACAAGCTATAGCTCCAATATCGGATCATGGAGACGAAACCACGAAACCCAGGAGGTAAGACTTCCTGTAAATGGTCTGCTAACCAATGCAAGTGTATCGCATCACCTAAAGGGTAAAGAACGGTAACAAATAAAAAGAAAAAACTAAGAAAAGAACCAATAATAATACAAAAAACGGCTCTACGAGAATACCTTCTACTCAACCAGCCAAAAATGATGGTAATGATGACGGCTGCAGGAACAATTCCCCATACTTTTAAGAAAGGAATCACTTCAGCACCGGCCTTACAGCCAACGATAATCAAAGAATCTTTCATAATTTTTAATAAGCCGTAATTGAAACCGGCTAAAAATCCCAAAAGGAAAAGAGGCACAAATTTGGGGTGTTCAGATCGATAGATAGGCCAAATAAACGCCCTCCATCGAGAAAAAGGCCTCATTTCTGCGGACGATTGCATAAACTCCTTCCAAAAAAAAAGTGAAATACAAAGTTTCTAATAGAACACAAGCTTCAGAATACAACGTATTCATGAAAATAAACTTAAGTCCCTTGATACATTCTTGGCCGGGAAAAGCTTTAAGGAAGAACGATAAAACATATCCTCTTACACATATCGATAATTTTGTATGCAAGAGACGTTCCACCCTAAACCTCATCTTATCTATCCCAAACACTGTTTCTTGTAATCTACAACCCTTTCGAAGAAGTAACAAACACTCAAGGCAATTAAAGGGACTAACCCTGACGTCGGAATACTAACCCCCAACGTCACCGCTAGCAGAATAACAAATTGAATAATCGTAAAGATTTTCCCGAACAACAAGGCCCTGCAATCGTAACCCTCCCACCCCTTTACAAAGGACAGGTAAATTGCAAATAAAAGCAGGAAAATGTCTCGAGATAAGATAAATAAAAGATGAGAGGAAGGTAAAGCTCCTTCCCAAAACAAAGCCCCTACACAAACAAAAATAAAGATCTTGTCAGTTAAGGGGTCTATCATAGAACCAAATCGACTGGCTACCCTATACCTCCGGGCCAGATAGCCATCCAAAACGTCGCTAATCATAGCTCCACAGATAATCAGCAACCGCAACAAGATTCTCTCCTGGCAAAAAGCAACTGCCAACCATATCCGTGATAGAGAAAGAATGGTACACAATGATCTCATGACTTGGCTAAGCAATCCCTTCCTAGGGTCAAAAATATAGGACACATATTATAAACCATGCAGGGTCTACAAGCAAGAAGAGAGTTTCCCCTGTCTCCCTAAAGAGAACCTAACCAGCGAACTCAAAACTCGCATAATTCCGGAATCTAGCTAAATCCTTCTCGAAAACTAGAGGAACAGACCCAATTGCTCCATGACGATTCTTAGCAACAATTAGCTCAGCTGTACCAGGTTTATCGTTAGGATCATAATATTCTCTTCTTAACAAAAACATAACCAAGTCAGAGTCTTGCTCAATACTGCCACTTTCTCTTAAATCACTCATCATAGGACGATGGTTAGCCCTATCCTCTACTTTACGAGACAATTGAGATAAACAAAGTATGGGAATATCTAGCTCTCTAGCCAACGTCTTCAACATACGAGAAATCTCAGCAATCTCAGCCTGACGGCTCTCCTCTCCTCTTCCCCCGGAAGGGCCTGAAAGTAGCTGCAAATAATCAATAATCAAAAATTGAATATCGTAACTTTCCTTCATACGACGAGCTCTAGCTCTAAGATCTGTCACGCGCAACCCCGGTTGGTCATCTATGAGCAGCGTGTGCTCCTGCATCTCTTTAACAACAGATACAATTTTTTGAAAGTCCTGACCAGAAATATCTCCTATATTAATTTTTCTGGACTCTACTTCAGAACGAGAACAAATTATCCGGTGTATAAGCTGATCTACAGTCATCTCTAAAGAGAAGATCCCTATAGGCACTTTATTTTGAAAGCACATATTTTCCGCAATATTCAGTGCAAGAGCTGTTTTCCCCA
The DNA here is from genome assembly GCA_937884635.1 of uncultured Chlamydiaceae bacterium. Taxonomy (GTDB): domain Bacteria; phylum Chlamydiota; class Chlamydiia; order Chlamydiales; family Chlamydiaceae; genus Chlamydia. The sequence goes on along the minus strand of CALGBW010000056.1, from coordinate 51,407 downwards.
TCGCGGGTCGGGCTGCAAGAATCATAAGATTTGAACGAGAAAACCCATTAATCATGCGGTCTAAATCAATAAAGTGGGTAGGAATCCCAGAGAGAAGTGGCATATCTTCTCCATGCTGCAGGAAAAGTTCTTGTTTTTCTTGCAACTGGATCAGGAAGGGCTTATCTTGCAGAGAGGACATTCCCCGCAACTTATCAGCCACTAAGGTATAAGGCGAGCGCGTAGTTGTCTGACTAATTTTGAATAAAGTATTTTGCGCTTCATCCAAAGCACCCGCTACATCTTTAGGTTCCTCTACAGCATGTTTCTCTATTTCCTTCGCCGCCTGTATCATTTTTCTTAAAACAGACTTAGAAACAATAACCTGAATATATTCCTCTATATAAGCTGCAGTTCCAGCAAAATTAGCCAAGTTCATGAGGTATTGCGCACCCCCAACCACTTGCAGCTGATTCTGCCGCTTTAACTCCTCTCCCGTTAAGTAAATGTCAATAGGTCGATCTTGTTTGAAAGCTTCCTGTAAAACACGAAAAATTATTCTATGTTCTAAATAGTAGAAGTCATTCTCCTGTAACTGACCAGCAGCAACATTTAATGCATTAATTCCGGTCAGCATGCTTCCCAGGACAATCATTTCGGCTTCTTTTGAATTTGGTAAAGAAATAGCTTTATTAGAAACGGGAGATTTCAGAGTCGTCATAACCATGCAAGCGTGTTTATTGAACTACCAACCACTATCAACATACTCCCACAACTAAAATCATGGGCTCCTTGGATACAAACGCGGTTACTACGTCACCTTAGACGCGTAGTCTTATTACCACTCTCCAATTCGGCAATGCCCTACCGAAGCATATTATTTGTAGCTAAAAGATCTTGATCATGAACAAAACCACATGTGGCATGCTCATTCTTTTTCTTTTAGAGACAAGTTCACTATATACAAGTTATTTTTTTGTTTGCTGGAAAGAACTTATTAATCCTATGGACTACAGTACCGTTAATAATATCTTTTCATACTGTTTGTAAGTCCTTCCCTCCCTGTTCTCTTTATTTACCTAGGTTTACGCACAAAGAGTTTTTTAACTCTTCTTCATAGAGCTTGTAGTTATAGACGGTCTTACAGGAAGTATACAGATGGACAGGTTTCAAAGAACCTGAAATCTTGTATCTACTTAGACTGAACACCCCAATCCCGAAATCCCGACAGATCGATAGGTTCACCAACAAACGTTACAGGGAATACCAAAAGAAGATAAGAAACCGGAAAGAGAGGGATTCGAACCCTCGGTACCCTTTAGGGGTACGCGTCCTTAGCAGGGACGTACTTTCGACCACTCAGTCATCTTTCCGCAGAGTGAAGTGAGCTTAATAGCTCTTGCTTGCTCCAGAGCACCTTCAGCATCCATTGATATTCTCAAAAGGCACTCGAGGAAGCCACAGTCTACTGTTTTGGACATTAGGTAGCAAGCTTTTCTATCTATTTCTATGGGTTCTTTGCTACTTACTCTGAGTTCTTTCCAGAATCTTCGTGTTCTATAAAAATCGGGCTTTTTGTAGCATGTTCTCAAAAGAATCCGAGAGAAATTACGTCTTTATCAACAAAAGGCCGAGGATAAATCGGATTTTATGTAAGAATTTATTGAAAGCAAGAATGGGCTAAAGCCCGAAAGTACGAAGAGACTATGTCATCTGTAAAGAAAAAGCGAAGACTCAAAATCGCTAAACATAAGCGGAAAAAAAGAAGACGAAGAGACCGTCATAAAAATAGATAATTAGTTGGCTCTATGTGGACATACCCGGTTAGTTATGATGTTATTGTAGTAGGGGCTGGGCACGCTGGGTGCGAGGCTGCTTACTGCGCGTCGAAGATGGGTGCAACAGTTCTCCTGTTGACGGCGAATCTTGATACCATCGCTAAACTTAGTTGTAATCCTGCTGTTGGCGGAATCGGTAAAGGACATATGGTCCGAGAAATCGACGCCCTGGGCGGCATTATGGCTGAAATTACTGATCAATCGGGTATCCAATTTCGGATTCTGAATCAGACGAAAGGGCCTGCTGTTCGTGCTCCTAGAGCTCAAGTAGACAAGCAAATGTATCATATCAATATGAAACGTTTGCTTGAATCTGTTCCTAGATTGCATATCATGCAAGGAACCGTTGAAGCTATATTGGAGAAAGAACAGAAAGTCTTGGGAGTTACAACCAAGGAGGGTATCTCTTACTTAGGGAGAACCCTGGTCCTGTCTTCCGGAACGTTTATGCGCGGTTTGATCCATATTGGGGATCGAAATTTTTCCGGAGGCCGATTAGGCGACCCCTCAGCAGAGGGCTTATCTGCTAGCCTAAAACAACTCGGTTTCCCTATTGGTAGACTGAAAACAGGCACCCCTCCGCGGTTACTAGCTTCTTCCATTAATTTTTCTGTTATGGAAGAACAACCTGGTGATGAAAATGTAGGTTTTGTTCATCGTAATGAACCATTTCATCCGAAATTACCGCAAGTTTCTTGCTATATCACTCATACAACTGAAAAAACAAAATATCTGATAGAAGACAATCTTCTGAGGTCTGCTATGTATGGTGGATTGATTGAAGGCACTGGCCCCAGATATTGTCCTTCCATAGAAGACAAGATTGTTAAATTCGCGGATAAAGAGCGTCATCATATTTTCATTGAACCCGAAGGGCTCAATACGCAGGAAGTTTACATTAATGGCTTATCCACTTCGATGCCATTTGATGTACAGTATGCGATGATTCACTCTGTCGTAGGATTGGAGCAAGCTGTAATCACACGACCAGCCTATGCCATCGAGTATGATTACATACACGGCAATGTTATTTCCCCTACACTGGAAACAAAATTAATTGACGGGCTTTTCCTTTGTGGCCAGATTAACGGTACTACGGGATATGAAGAAGCCGCTGCGCAAGGATTAGTTGCTGGGGTCAATGCGGTAAATAAAGTTTTGGGTCGCGCACCATTTATTCCTTCGCGACAAGAATCCTATATTGGGGTCATGTTAGATGATTTGACTACACAAGTATTAGATGAACCATATCGTATGTTCACCGGTCGAGCTGAACATAGACTACTTCTCAGACAAGATAACGCAGGTTTACGGTTAGCTCATTTGGGTTATGACCTTGGATTATTACCTAAGGAACGTTATGCCATGTTTGAGGAGCAAAAACGCCTCCTAGAAGAGGAAACTGTGCGACTAAACAAAACTTTCCGCAAGTATGGCTCTTCTATTGTCTCGTTGGCTAAGGTTCTGTGCCGTCCAGAGGTCTCTTATACAGTTCTTAAAGAAACTTTTCCAGAAGATGTTAAAGATTTAGGCCCTATTGTAGAAGCCTCCTTAGAAATGGAGATCAAATATGCAGGGTATATAGAAAGACAACGTGCTCTTATTCATAGTCTTGCTAAATCAGAGCATACTCCTATTCCGCAAGATATTGACTATCATCAAATTTCAGCTCTTAGCCTAGAAGCCAGGGAAAAATTAACTAAATTCACTCCTCGTACAGTTGGCTCTGCTTCTAGAATCTCTGGTATTTCTGTCGCAGATATTCAAGTTCTTATCATTGCCCTGAAAAAGTATGTCTCTGTTCCAGCATAGTTGCGTGCTCTTAAATTTAAATGGCATGCCTATTCTAGAACAACTACTCATAGAAGAGTGCCTCTTACGTTGTTCTACGCGTAATTTTTGTATCATCAATACACAAACAATGCCAGCCGCTGTTTTGGGTATCTCTAGAGATCCAAACAAAGATCTATATTTACAAGCCTTAAAAGATGATCTCATACCTACTATTAGACGCTTTAGTGGTGGCGGAACTGTTTACTTAGATGAAGATAGCCTCCTAGTTTCCTGGATCATTAATTCATCTTCTATGCCCCTCCCCTGGTCTCATAAGATATATGCACCTATTTTCCCTTCTAGCTTCGCTATTCGAGAACAGGACTATACTCTTGGTGAGAAGAAAATAGGAGGGAATGCTCAGTATATTCAAAGAAATCGTTGGGTACATCACACAACTTTTTTATGGGATATGAGCATAGAAAAACTATCCCGTTATCTTCCTATTCCAGAAAAACAACCAGCTTATCGTGCCCGACGTTCCCATCAAGATTTTCTTACCACTATTCACCCCTACTTTGCTTCTAAGGAAGATTTCGTTGAGAAAATAAAACTATCTGCTGAGCAAATCTTCCAATGGGAGGAGTGGCCTTTATCAAACTTACCCCCTTTATTGCAGCAACCTCATAGAACGTCTTCCGTCTTACTACACTAACTATCCTGCTCCGGGTTGCGACTTCCAATGCCGTGTTATCTCCACAACGATTTACAAAATAAAAAATTTGCCACAGAAAAATAAGAACTCACATCAAGATAGACCTCTTCTCTCTTCTATGAGATTGAAGACAAACTAAAAAGTGCATAATAATACAGGCTTTTCACATGCATTTGTTTTGCAAGTAGACAAACACATCCTGAGAGTGGTCTCAGCAAAATGGGTCATATATGGAAATAATATAGGGGAAATGATCCCTCGATAAGCTTAATTCTGCAAATCGCCACGAAATATTAAGGCCCCACTTAGTATTAGTCCATTTGCCTTAAAGCATTCTTAACGAAGAACGTACAAAATAATAAAATAATATTCTTATTTTAGGAGTATAAATGGAACAAACATTATCTATTATCAAACCTGACTCTGTAAGCAAAGCGCATATCGGAGAGATCATCGCTATTTTTGAAAAAGCAGGTTTACGTATCGCTGCTATGAAAATGGTCCACTTATCTGCTAAGGCTGCTGAAGGTTTCTACGCTGTACATAAATCTCGTCCCTTTTTCCAAGAGCTTGTAGATTTTATGGTATCAGGCCCTGCTGTTGTTATGGTTCTTGAAGGAGAGAACGCTGTAAAACGTAACCGAGAATTAATGGGGGCTACTAATCCAAGTGAAGCAGCAGAAGGAACCATCCGCGCTCAATTTGGTGAATCCATTGGAATTAATGCTGTACATGGATCTGACAGTCTAGAAAACGCTTCCATAGAAATCGCTTATTTCTTTGGAAAAACAGAAATTGTCAACTCTGCTTGTTAAGCACATCCTTTGAGCTCCCACTGCTTCGGTAGTGGGGGAACTGCTTTCTATTACAACCTGGCCCTTGTACTATATTTTCTTCAAAGCTAAAGGGAGAATTTGTTCTAAGGTAGCTTCAGGACATTCTTGTACGGCTTCCATAACCACTCTTTCTGCTGTACCTTTAGCAAATCCTAACGATACTAGTGCCTTTATTCCCTCATCTGCACGTAGTGACTTAGAAACTCTTTTTGAAAATAATGGCCTATCTCCACAGCTGCTAGGAATTAACAAAGTGGGTAGCTTCTGCTTTAAATCCACCATAAGTTTCTCTGCTGTTTTTTTCCCAATCCCAGGAACACATGATATAGCATCTACATCCCCATTCTGGGCAATAACAGATAAATGTGATAAAGAAAACGTGTTGAGAATTGCAACAGCAATTTTTGGTCCAATGCCTGAGAAAGAGATTAACGTCCTAAAGCATTCTCTTTCTTCTCGAGAGTGAAAACCAAAAAGTAAATGCTCAGTCTCTCGTAAAACAGCATGGGTATATACGACAATCTCTTCATATAAACGCCCAGATAACTCCTGTAACCATCGCTCTGGAACCAATACACTATAACCTACTCCACTACATTCCACTACTAGACTATGGGAAGTAAGATAAGTGAGCTCTCCTTTTAGATAATCATACATAACTACACAATGGCCTCAGGATTAAATGCATGGGCATGGCAAACAGCCAAAGCAAAGGCATCAGCAATATCCTCATTTTTTGGATTAAGGATATCTGGCAGGTTAAAAATCTTACTCACCATAGTTTGTACCTGCTGCTTACTCGCATTCCCCTTACCAACAACAGAACGCTTTGCAACATTTGGCGTGTACTCAAAAACAGGAATCTCCTGTAAGGTCGCTGCCAGCAACGTCACTCCTTTTGCCATTCCTAGTTTTATTGTACTTTGAGGATTTTTTTGCACATACTGCGTCTCTACAATTACTGCATCAGGGCGTTCTTTTTCTAAGATATCTGAGATGGTAAGAAACAGTTGCTTATAACGAAAAGTAAGTCGCTGCTTTGCAGGTAATCTAATAGCGCCATAACTATGCGCACGCATTTGATAACGATGCTCTACAATGACTAAAGCATAACCACAAACAATGGTGCCAGGATCAATCCCCATAATGAGCTCAGCCATAAATGCTTCTTATCCGCCTGTAAGACTATCAAGTGGGATACCATAGCATAATCTATCTGTTTAAACCACTTAGAATGCTCTCATATGGACATTAAGAAGAACACGCTGCTAATTGTTCTTCTAAATCCCTAATCTTGCGCTCACAACAAAGTATATGGTCTTCTTTGATTTCCATTTGTTGCGATCTTTCTAACAAATCCTGCCGTAACTCTTCTATAAGATGGATTTGACTACTCGCTTCTTTAGACTTTTCATCCAAACGTTGTTGTAACCAGTCATTTTCTAATTGCAGCTGTTCTATTTGCTGGCTCTCCAATACAGGAGCATTGGCAAGAATCTTTCGCAAAGGACGTACGGAATCCAGCCCATTAACAGTTGTATCAGACTCTGCAGCATCTTCATTGTGTAAGAATGAAAGGAGTTCTGTCCCCATTTCACTACAAATGTTTTTCAAAACAGAACAGGTTTGTTCCCATTCTGCTAGTTCTATGTCTTTCCATCGACATAACAGTACAAGCATGGAACGAGAATAAAGGGAATAATTATCGGAAACGATTGATGATTTGCAAGATCGCGAGAATAGACGTAGCTTAATTAAAGAGAAAAGCCACCTCAAGAGAACACTCCTGGTATTGCTTAGTTACAACTTTCCTATACCACAGAAAACAAGTTATTCCACAACAATATTGGCTAAAGAAGCCCCACCCCTTCCTTAACAGGAAGAATGCGTTCTACTTAAATCTATTAGGAGAAAAAAAGAAAATGCTCAGAACAAGACTCGAACTTGCACGGGCTAACGCCCAAGGGATTTTAAGTCCCTAGTGTCTACCATTCCACCATCTGAGCAAACAACTCGCGTTGTTAAGAATTTGAGAATTAGATTCCCCCTTTAGAGAGGAACGGAGATTGTATCTTTAACCAACAAAAAATACAACCTCTTAATATTTTACTCTTCATCTAAAGGGAAAGGAACCTCCGAAGTCTCTTTACTGAATAAAGAACTCAATTCTTCTACTTCTTCAGGGAAAGAAACAGGTTCTTCTGAAAGCAAGCTCTCAATAACAGAGCTACTCTCATTAGCCAATGCTTGCAGAGACTCTTCTAAATTAGCCGAGGTCTCCCCAATATCTTGGGATAAAACTTCAGAAATCAACTTAGAAGGAGGGGGCAATAGTGAAAATTTCTTATCTTCTTTTTTCTCTTGCGACTCTCTCAAAGCCTCTTCAGCAACTGTGTCTAATACCTCTTGCGAGGCACCAGCGGCATCTGCTAGCTCTTTACTACAGTTCTTGCGACGGCTTTTCTTCTTCTCTTTCCATTTCTCTCCCTTGCTAAATTCTTTCTTCTTCTCTCTTTTAGCAACAGGAGCCGCAGAAGCGTCAATAGCTATTTCCTCTGGTGCATCCTCTATATCTTTAACATCCTTCTCATCAGCACCTAATGGAGCAATCTTAGACAATTTCAATAAGCCATCACGGCCTCCCGCAATTTTCACTCCGCGGTCCAAACCTACAGCTTTCAAGTTAATCTTGGCATCCCTAACTTCCATAATCTCATAATCGCCAGCAGGCACAACAAAAGGCTTGCTATGATCGCAATTACGGAAAAAACTAGTATTACCTAAACGAATAACTTCAACGGCTTCAACAATAAAAGGATCCTGAGAAAGATGTTTTGTATTTCTTACGGATAATTTGTAGCCTTCTCTTGAAGTAATAACAGTCTCAATAACTGGATCTCTTGTAAAATACACGTACTTACCCCTTTATTTGGAGCTTTTTGCAACGTACTCTAATAAATCAACGATGCGGGTTGCATATCCAATCTCATTATCATACCAAGCAATAAGCTTGAAGAAACGCTCATTTAAAGCGATTCCGGCACGAGAATCAAAGATACTGGAATACTCACAACCTATAAAATCAGAAGAGACAACCTCTTCATCCGTGTAACCTAAAATACCTTTTAGGTTCGTCTCTGACGCATTTTTAACTGCCTCGCAAATAGCTTCATATGTCGTAGCCTTAGCTAGCTTAACTGTCAAATCAACAACAGATACATCAGCAACAGGGACTCTAAAAGCCATACCTGTCAACTTTCCTTTCAATTCAGGCAAACACAAAGCAACAGCTTTTGCTGCACCTGTAGAAGCGGGAACAATATTCTGAAAAGCCCCCCTTCCTCCACGCCAATCCTTCTTAGAAGGACCATCCACAACACTTTGTGTGGCTGTTGCAGCGTGAACTGTAGTCATTAAACCTTCTTCTATACCAAAGTTATCCAATAAAACTTTAGCTAAAGGCGTGAGGCAATTAGTAGTGCAAGAAGCATTAGAAATAATTAAATCCTTAGCAGGATCATACGTATGGTGGTTTACCCCCATAACAAATGTAGGGACATCTCCCTTAGCTGGAGCAGTAATGAGTACCCGTCCTGCACCAGAAGCCAAATGTTGAGCTGCATCTTCTTTCTTGGTAAATAAGCCGGTACTTTCAACAACGACATCTACACCAAGATCCCCCCAAGGGAGCTTCCCAACATCTTTTTCGGACAATAACTGAATTTTACGTCCATCAACAACCAAATGGCCGTTTTCATAAGAAACATCCTTATTAAAACGGCCATGAGTAGAATCATATTTAAATAAATAAGTGAGCGCATCACCAGGGACAAGGTCATTAACAGCTAAGACTTCGACAGGAGAATTTCTTTTCAAGATTTGTCTTAAAACTAAACGTCCAATACGGCCAAAACCATTAATTACCACTCTCATCGTTAATCTCACCCTAAGTATTCTAAGAAACCATCAGCTTTAGTCAGCTAAAAATTCTATAATACACTTTTGGGCATTATCACCAACTCTATTTTGCAATTTTAAAATGCGTGTATAACCACCATTTCTAGATGAAAACCGAGTCGCTAAATTTTCAAACAACTTATTTATTACTAGTCGATCAACATTGTACACAGAGAGATCGCCGTTTTTTGCTTGACGAGCTTCTTTACTACTTAACTTATTGTATCTAACCATAAGTCTACCAGAAGCCAAACGTTTAGCTGCCAAAGTATTCTTTTTGGCCAACGTAACCATTTTATCCGCGTGGCGACGCAACTCTTTCGCTTTAGGCACAGTCGTTTCAATACGCTCATTATGAATCAAAGACTTCAACATGTTTGCTAACATGCAACGATTATGCGAAGAAGTACGACCAACTCTAAATTTTTTTCTAGCGTGTTGCATATACTATTTTATCCCTTGACATTCTTAGCCCGAATTTTTTCGGCATACCACTTCATTTTTTCCTTAACGTTGTCCAGGCCAACGCCAAACTGACTTAAATCCATGCCCAATTCTAGCTTCATTTCTTTTAGCTTATTCTTGATCTCGCTCAGAGATTTCTTACCAAAGTTTCTAAATTGCAACAATCTAGGTTCAGGCATGATTACCAACTCACCAATTGTCTCAATATTAGCATTGGATAAGCAGTTAGTAGATCGCACTGACAATTCTATCTCATTAATGCCCAAAATCAGCTTGTGTAAGATATCGTCCTTATTCTCTTTCTCAATAGAAACAGCTTCTTCAAACACAATCTTCTTCTCATCCATTTTCTCAAAAACAGAGAAATGTTTGATTAATATTTGAGTAGAAAAAGCTAATGCCTCTCTAGGAGAAATACGACCATCGGTCTCTACTTGTAGGATCAAACGATCAAAATCCGTATCCTGTCCTACACGAGTATCCTCTACAAAATAGTTCACGAGAACAACAGGAGAGAAAGCAGCGTCTAAAACGATTTCATAAACGCCTTTATCTTCAAGCTCAATTCTATCTGATGATGTATACCCTCTACCGAAAGCAACCCTCATCATAAAGTCAGCTTGCAAAGGTTGAGTAACGGTAAAAATCACATGCTCAGGGTTAACCGCCTCAAAAGTACTTCCCAATAATAAGTCACCCAGAGTAACAGCTTTTTGCCCCCCTGCAGTAGCTATATCAGAAGAATCGATGGAAATTTTCACCCTTAAAACTTGAGTTGAACGACCGCCTTCATCATCCTGCATAGGCATCTTTTTAAGAAGAGCACCCTTCAAATTCAACACGATATTGGTTACATCTTCTATCACACCTTCCATAGACATGTACTCATGAAGAATACCTGTCATAGAAAATGAAATGATAGCAGGAGCCTCCAATCCGATCAGAAGAGCCCTTCTTAAGGCATTTCCCAATGTATGCCCCATGCCTTTTTCTAAAGGCTCAGCTACAAAACGAGCAACCTTATCCGAGAGAACAGAAGATCCCTCAATAGGAACCATCTTAACGGACTCGGGCAACTCAAATTTGTCGTAAAGTAAATTTTGTGAACTATCTGACATCCCTTTCTCCTTCCCCAGGACTAAACTCTACGTCTCTTTCTTGGTCGGCACCCGTTATGAGGTACAGGAGTTTCGTCACGAATAACAGAAACAACCAAACCAGAGGATATAAGGGCTCTTACAGCAGACTCTCTACCAGCTCCGGTACCTTTTAAGCATACTTCAACCTCTTTTAACCCAGAACCCATAGCAATTTTAGCGGCATCCTGAGCAGCAACTGTAGCGGCAAAAGCAGAAGATTTTCTAGATCCAGAATATCCGACTTTACCAGCAGAAGCCCAAGAGATAACATTGCCAGCAGGATCTGTTATAGAAACAATAGTATTGTTAAAGGTAGCCTTTACGTGTACGACGCCCGAAGGAACATTTTTTAACTGTTTTCTTTTTACGCCTTTTTTTTGCGCCTGATTCTTAACCAAAACACAATCTCCTAAACAAAATTATTTCTTCTTACCTACGACTGTCTTACGTTTTCCCTTACGAGTGCGGGAGTTTGTTTTCGTTCTTTGTCCTCGTACAGGCAACGAGAGTCTGTGTCTTTGTCCTCGATAAGCATGTATAGCTATCAATCTTTTAATATCGGATTGCACGCGACGTCTCAAATCCCCTTCAACCACATATTCTGATTGCAGAAGCGAATTGAGCCGACCTATTTCTTCTTCAGTCAACTCAGAAGCCCGAGCATCAGGGTTCAATTGCAAACGTGCAATAATCTCCTCAGAAAGCGCTGGCCCTATCCCGTAAATATATGTAAGACTGATCTTTAATTTTTTTTTCGCAGGAATATCAATTCCAATGATGCGTGGCATACGTAGGGCCTCCGTTAAAGTAGTATAAGCATCTTAGGTCAAAAATTGTTATTTTTCAATGTCTTCCTTTGGGACGGTCTTTTTTTAAAAAGCTATCGTACCGTCTCATAAGTAAAAAGGCATCAATCTGTTTCATTGTATCTAAAATTACCCCTACGACAATCAACATAGCTGTGCCACCCAAAAAGTAACTTACATTTGAGTCTACCTGAAGTACCTTACCTAATATAGAAGGTAGGATAGCAACAACAGCCAGGAAAACCGCGCCAAGCAAAGTAACCCGATTCATTGTGTACTCAAGATACATTTGCGTAGGTTTCCCTTGTCGAATCCCAGGGATAAAAGCATTGTTCTTCTTCATTTCTGAAGCTATTTGCTCCGGATGAAACTGCGTAGCTGTCCAAAAATATGTGAAGAAAATAATCAATACCACATACGTGCAGGAATATACCCAACTACCTGGGGACAACATCCCTGCAAGACGTTTCAACCATAAAGAGTCTCCGGACAAAAACTGTCCTATAGTAGCAGGAAACATCAATAGGGATGATGCAAAAATTACTGGAACCACCCCAGCATAATTCACCTTAAGAGGTAAATATGAACCCCCTCCAGGCATTTCCCTTCTACCAATGATTCTACGAGCATACTGAACAGGAATCTTTCTTACGCCCTCAATAATCAACACAGTAGTGACTAAGACAAAAACAAATACTGCGCAAAGAATAAGCAAAGAGAATAATCCTAGATCAGAAGCCTGCTGCGAGCCTAAATTTAATCTGCTTACCAAGGAACCTATAACAGAAGGGAAAGAAGCTAAAATTCCTAAGGTAATGATCAGGCTAACACCATTGCCAATCCCCTTATCAGAGATTTGCTCTCCAATCCACATCAACAACAGCGTACCCGTCGTCATGACAATAATCGTCGTCATATAGAAAATGATTGGGGTTCCAAACAATTTCATAGACAAGATAGATGGTAAAACAATCCCTGGAATAGCTACATTCATTCTCAAAGCAAACTTAGCAAACAGCAATGACTGAATAATAGCGAGTCCTACTGTAAAAAATCGGGTCATTCTTCCGATTTTCCGTTTTCCTTGATCAGGAGATTCCCTCATTTCTCTTTGCAAAGCAGGCATAAACACCAGCAAAAGCTGCACGATAATCGAGGACGAAATATAAGGAACAACACCCAAAGCAATGACAGTCATCTGCGCAAAAGCACCACCAGAAAAAATATCTGCCAATTGGAATAAATTCTGGCTAGATCCTAATAGCTGCTGAAAATACGCTACGGCGCGCTCACCATTAATTCCCGGAACGGGGATAAACACCCCGATGCGACAAACAGCAAGTAAAGCAAAAGTCAAAAATAACTTTTTTCTTAATTCAGAAATCGAAAAAATCTGTTTGATTGTCGTCATAACCAGACTCGCAAGCTATTGTTAAGCAACTTCTATAAGGTTTTTTACACCTTGAGAAGGGATAACTTTGTCATCACTCCAAACAAAGCTTTTCTCTAGATCCCCTTTCAATATGACTTTTACACGAACAGCTTGTTTACTAATCAAAGCTTTTTGTTTTAATGCTTCTAACGTAATAGCGTCTCCACTATTGAATTCAGCATTAATTCTTTGCGTAGTCACTTCTTCTACACATTTATCAAAACGTGCATGAGAAAAGCCCCGTGTAGGGATCCGTCTGTACAGAGGTACTCCGCCCCCTTCATAACCAAAACGACGTTTGTAACCAGAGCGGCTTCCATCCCCTTTATGTCCTCGACCACTTGTTTTCCCATGGCCAGAAGAAGGACCTCTTCCTAACAATTTGGTTCTTCTTTTACGAGGAGAAGGGTCTAATAAATATTCCAATTTAATCATTATTGATCTCTCTGCTCTCTAAAATTTCTTGTCTACTTGACAGCCCTAAAAGAGCTCTAAAAGCAGCTTTAACCTGGTTCATTGGGTTATTAGATCCCAAGCTTTTAGCAACAATATCTTTAATTCCAGCCATCTCTAAGATTAATCGAATGCGGGCCCCAGCAACAATCCCCGTACCAGGTTTAGCAGGTTTTAACAATAACTGAGCACCGTCTTGATCAACAAGAATTTCATGAGGAATAGAACCGCCATTCAAAGAACGAATGCAAACCAAATTCTTTCTGGCAGCTTCTCCCCCTTTACGAATAGCGTCGGTTAACTCATTAGCCTTGGCGAAACCGTATCCTAAACGTCCTTTTCCATCCCCAACTAAAATAAGAGCGGAGAAACTAAATTTACGTCCACCCTTTACTACCTTGGAGCAACGGTTGACAACAAGGACTTTCTCTTCTAGCTGATCTTCCTTATGAGAATTCTTTGATAGCGACATTTTTCTTTAAACCTTCATTAAAACTGTAATCCACCTTCTCTAGCACCATCAGCAACCATAGCAATAATACCATGATATTTAAATGGGCCCCGATCAAACACGACCTGCTCTATTTGAAGGCTTTTTCCTAACTCAGCAATCTTGTTTCCTAAACCTTTAGCAACTTCTTGATTTTTCACTATTAAACCAGCGCTCTTGCCAGATTTTGATACAGTTGAGATAGAAGCTAAAGTCTTACCAAGAGTATCGTCTATCAGTTGCACATAAATATGCTTATTTGTTTTTACAACAGACAGCCTAGGCTTCGAAGAAGACCCCTTTAAGAACTTACGGACTCTCAAAGCTCGTCGAGCTTTCTTTGCAGTCTTTTTGAATAACGAGTTTTCCATAACTTAACTCTGTCTTACTCCACTATTTTTTACCTGTTTTCGCTGCTTTCCCAGCCTTACGACGTACATATTCGTTTTCATAGCGGATACCTTTTCCTTTATATGGTTCAGGTAAACGTTTAGCTCGAATAGAAGCAGCAAATTCGCCCACTAACTGCTTATTTGTCCCTTTCACAGAAATAAGAGTATTTTTCTCTACAGATACTTCTAAACCAGTAGGAATCGCTATCTTCGTTGGGTGAGAGACTCCTATGGACAAATCTAAAACAGATCCTTGAACAGCGGCTCTAAAACCGACTCCAATCATCTCTAGGCGTTTTTCAAAACCGGAATAAACACCCTTGACCATATTAGAGATCAAAGCCCAATACAACCCTTGCATACGACTGGGCCTGTCAACAACGTGAGGAGCAGGAGCAACAGAAATATGATTTCCATCAATAGAGATAATAACTTCTTCTGCTAATTTTTGTTTTAACGAGCCCTTAGGACCTTTTACTAAAATTTCATCATTTTGAATGGAGACCTCTACCCCTTGAGGGAGCACTATAGGATCTCGAGCTTTACGAGACATTCCTTACCGTCCTATACTTTTATTCTGTTACCAAACTAAACAGAGTAATTCACCACCAACATTTTTGGCTCTAGCAACAGAACCTTCTAAAATACCTTGAGATGTGGACAACACAGAAATTCCCATATTCCCGAAAACATAAGGTATCTTCTCAACTGAAACATAAACCCTTCGAGAAGGTTTAGAAACGCGTTTTAACTGGTGTATTACAGGCTTACGATCATCACTATATCGCAAGAAAATTCGCATTGTGCGTAAACGATTTTCTTCCTTAACCAAATAATGAGTGATAAACCCATGTTGTTTAAGGATTTTTACAATAGCTTCACGCATTTTACTGTGTTGAACATCTACATAAAGATGTTCTGCCATTAAAGCATTTCTGATTCGCGTTAATAAATCCGCTATAGTATCACTTGTCATGCTCATACCGACCTATATCTCTCCCTACTGAGCCTTTTTAAAGCGCAAACCCATCATCTCTAATAAGGCAACGCATTCGGCATCTGTTTGTGCTGTAGTTACCCAAGTGATATTCATCCCCTGAGATCTTTTTACACGATCTAAATCTACCTCTGGAAAGATTTGCTGATCATCCAATCCCAAAGAGTAACACCCCCTTCCATCTCCTTTCTCGGAGAAACCACGGAAGTCGCGAATTCTAGGGGAGACAATGTTACAAAACCGATCCATGAAATCATACATGCGAACGCCACGCAAAGTGACTTTCGCTCCAATTCCTTGGCCTTCACGCAATTTAAATCCTGCGATAGACTTTCTGGCCTTTGTAATTAAAGGCTTCTGCCCAGAAATAACAGCAAGCTCTTCCAAATGAGATTGGAAAATATTTTTATCTTTCGCAGCCTCAGCAAGCCCCATGCTCACAACAATCTTTTTCAGAACAGGGATTTGCATAGGATTTCTATAGGAGAACTTTTCTTGAAGAGCTTGACGGATCTCCTCTTCATACATTTTTTTCAGTCTACTCATTATGAACCTCTTCTCTCTTTAACAACGCGATATAGTGAGGAAGAACCATCTGAGGACTTATTCCACAGCTCTCGCCCTTTTTCCGAATGTTTGACAAAGAGTTTAGCTCGCTCTCCATTGATGCTCAAACGAACATTAGATATATGTATGGGAGCTTCAACGCTAATTCTTTTCCCTTTAGGATTTTCTTGAGAACGTTTTAGGTTCTTAACACGGACGTTAACACCTTCAACCACCACTTTGTCTTTTAAGCAGCTAACAACTTTACCCTGCTTTCCCTTATCATTTCCGGCGAGAATATATACCGTGTCACCGACACAAACACTACGTCTTTTCATATCTTTAATATCCTTAAATAACCTCAGGAGCCAAAGAACTGATTTTGATAAATCCTCTATCTCGAATTTCTCTTGCTACAGGCCCAAAAATTCGAGTTCCTTTAGGATTTCCTTTATCATCGATAATTACACAGCTATTCGTATCGAATCTTAAAGAAGAACCATCCTTTCTCACAATGCCTCGACGAGTTCGAACGATTACAGCTTTAACAACGTCACCTTTTTTCACAGAGCTATCAGGTTCAACGTCTCTAACAGAACAAACTATCACATCGCCTACAGTAGCATAACGACGACGCGAGCCCCCTAAAACTTTAAAACATTTTACTTTTTTAGCCCCAGTATTATCAGCGACCTTTAATTGACTTTCCTGCTGGATCATACTCTCATCTACCTAATATGTTGCTAACCTGCTACTACTAATTTATACGCTCAATGACACGCCATCTTTTCATTTTCGATAAAGGTCGCGTTTCTTGGATTTTTACTTTATCTCCTTCGGAAAGCACCAAATCACAGTGTGCGTAATACTTTTTCGAATCGCGCACAACCTTAGCATACTGGGGATGTGCAAAAACTCGTTCTACACGCACTACAACAGTTTTTTCCATTTTAGAAGAAACAACTACACCAATCTTAGTTTTTCTAAGCCCCCTAACCTCACTAGTCATGAATGCTACCTTTCTTTTCTTGTTTTACTGTTAAAGCTCGAGCAATATTTTTCTTATATTCTGAAAACAAATGCACCTTCACAGCCTTGTTTTGCAAAGCAGCTTCAGCCCTTAAGTCAAACAGAGCTTTTTTATTTACATGAATAAACGCATCTAACTCAGCGTCATCCTTTTTTCTTAGTTCTTCTAATAAAACTTTCTTTGCTCTCATACTTTACACCCTCTCTACACGTTTAACAAAACGAGTTTTGATTCCTAATTTTGCCGCTGCTCTTCTCAAGGCGTCTTGAGCATCTTCTCTAGACACGTTAGCAACTTCAAAAAGAATACGACCGGGGCGAACAACAGCTACCCAATGATCAGGAGCTCCTTTACCTTTACCCATACGAGTTTCTGCGGGCTTTTTGGATACACTTTTATCAGGAAAGATTCGAATCCAAACCTTACCCTTACGTTTTAAATGTCGATTAATAGCAACCCTGCAAGCTTCTATTTGTCGGCTAGTAATCCATCCTCTTTCAAGAGTTTGCATTCCAAACTCACCGAAATCAACAAAAGTGGCTCCCTTACTTAGGCCTGCAAACTGTCCTTTTTGCTGTTTGCGAAATTTCGTTCGTTTAGGCATTAACATAATAATTCACACACCCTTATTTACTACTAAGCAGTCGCAGCCACAGCTGCTGGACTACTTACAGAACCAGACTTTTCACCAAGATTAATCCAAACTTTTACGCCGATAATTCCATATGTAGTTTCTGCGCAAGCTGTTGCGTAATCGATATCAGCTCTTAATGTGTGTAGAGGGACTCGGCCATTTTTATACCACTCAGAACGAGCGATCTCGGCACCGGCTAATCTTCCAGAAACTTGAATTTTTACACCGACAGCACCAGCATCCATCACAGACTGCATAGACTTTTTCATTGCACGTCTGAAAGACACACGTCTTTCGATCTGTTTTGCAATGTTATCTGCAACCAACTTAGCGTTTAACTCAGGTCTTTTGATTTCTGCAATTTCAACCCAGACCTCTTTTCCAGTTAGTTTTCTAAGCTCTTCCTTCAAAAGATCTACTTCGGCTCCTTTTTTACCGATAACCAAACCTGGCCGGGCTGTTTGAATCGTTACTTCGATCTTCCCGCTCATACGCTTAACAATAAAGCCTGCAGCGCCCTGGCAAGAAGGTTTCTTACGTAGAAACTCTCGAATTTTTACATCTTCAACAAGAAATTTTCCGAACTCTTGTTTGTTTCCGTACCACAATGAACGCCATTTTTTATTAACGGCTGTACGAAAACCTATTGGACACCCTTTCTGACCCATATCTTCTCCTACCGCTCCTTCTCACCGACAACAACAGTCAAATGACTAGTGCGTTTTAATATAGGGGACCGTCCCCCGCGACTCTTCGATTTGGCTCTTTTATAAACAGGGCCCGCATCTACTCTTACTTCAATAACATTCAAATTTTCGCGCTTTACGTTTTCGTTCAGCTCGGCATTTGCAACGGCGCTATCCAAAACTTTTTTTAAACATCTTCCAGCTTTCAATTGAGAAAAACTTAATTGTTGTTGCGCCTCAATAACACTTAAATTTCTCATCAAGCCGGCGGCCAATCGAGCCTTGCGAGGTTGCACCCGGATATATCGGGCTGTCGCTTTAAACATGACTGTCTCCTTTAGACTTACCCTTTCTTCACGGGATGACTTTTAAACAATCTTGTTGGAGAAAATTCTCCTAATTTATGTCCAACCATTGTCTCTGATACAAATACAGTAAGAAACTTCTTACCGTTATGAACTTCAAAAGTGTGACCAATCATTTCGGGAGTAATCATAGAACGACGAGACCAAGTTTTAATTGGTGACTTTCTGTCCTCCAAATTCATAGCACGCACTTTTTTCAACAGGTGGTGATCAACAAAAGGACCCTTTCTTAGCGATCTACTCATAATCCCTATTTCCTTCGATCTTTAACTATCCACTTATTACTTTTACGCTTATCACGAGTCTTCAGTCCCTTAGTTACTTTACCCCAAGGTGTTTGGGAAATATAACCGTTGTGGCGACCCTCACCTCCCCCGTGTGGGTGGTCAACAGGGTTCATTGCCGTACCACGAACTGTAGGACGAACTCCTTTCCAACGTCTTCTTCCAGCTTTGCCATCTACACATAAATTGTGATCAGCATTAGATACCTCTCCAATAGTCGCCCGACAAGCCTCGTTTAACATACGAAACTCCCCAGAAGGCATTTTCAAAGTAACATAACCTGGAGTCTTGGCAATAATTTGCGCGGCTAGGCCTGCAGATCTTACCAACTTACCGCCAGAATTGGGTCTCATCTCAATGTTGTGCACAGATACACCTAAAGGGATGCTCTTTAACATCATGCAGCAACCATTCTTGAAGGGACTTCCCTCCCCAGAAATAACCCGGTCACCTCTTTTGATTCCTTTAGGAGCTAGAATGTAGCGCTTTTCTCCATCGGCATAGTTGAGTAACGCAATATACGCAGAACGATTAGGATCATACTCTATAGAAACAACCCTTGCTTCTATGCCATCTTTGTTTCTCTTGAAATCGATAATTCTATAAAGGCGCTTAACCCCGCCACCTTTATGGCGGCAAGAAATATGGCCTAAATTATCACGTCCTCCTGTACTTTTTTTGAAAAAAGACAGTTGTTTGTTTGGACGGACGCTTCTTTTAGATTGACTACCGTCTAAATCACCCTGGGTTGTTAATTCTTCAAAAGATGGAAGAACCAACTGTCTCGTCCCTGGAGTTACTGGCTTAAACTTTTTAAACATGCTTTCTTCCCTCTAACGCATTACCCAATCGAACAACCTTCATGGAAAGTTACAATAGCCTTCTTAAAGGCTGCAAATGCACCTTTACGCCTTCCTCTAAAAGATCGGGCGGGCTGAGGCTTAATACAAATCGTGTTCACGCTTTTTACTTTAACTTTTTTATCGGCATAAATCGCCTCTAAAGCTTGAGCAATCATTGGCTTAGTCGCATTGGAGGCAACGATAAAAGTAAATTTCGGATGCTTACAGAAGCTTCCTTTCTTTTTGCCTTCTCCATTCCCAGAGCTCAAACCTTCGAGCATCTTAGCTTTTTCGGTCACATAATGCCGCTTAATTACATCATAAGGATCTTTCATATCCTAACTTTCCCTTTACTCTTTCGTTCCTGAAGCAAGGCGCTCAACAAGTGCGTTTAAAGCCTTTTCTGAAATTACAATATTACGAGCGGACGCAATGTCATAACCACTAACGTTATCGCCATAGATAAAGCCACGCACAGCAGATAAGTTGCGTAGACTCAATTTCAAATAACTATTGCTATTAGAATGGCTTAAATCGTCAATGAAAAGGACTCCTCGACACTCCACATTACATCTTTTCAAGAAGGCCAAAGCCTCTTTTGTTTTTGGAGAATTCAAACTACTTACAAAAACACTATCATCTGCAACGATAAGGTTGCTTGTCTGTATTTTCTGAGCTAACAGCAACCGAATGGCAGCCTGACGCTCTTTACGATTGATTCGAACATGCTGATCGAATTTTGGTTTAGGGCCGAAAACAATACCCCCACCACGAAATTGAGGGGCAGCTAAACATCCCTGACGAGCGTTACCGGTTCCCTTTTGTCTAAAAGGCTTCTTAGTAGAATGGCTAACTTCTGAACGTCCTCGCGTGCAAGCAGACCATTGTCTTTTATTTGCCTGAATAGCTACCAGGTAATCCTTAATAGACTGAAGACCATCACTCTCCCCTGCGAAGAAAGCATCTGATACCTCAACTTTACCAGCCTCGTTTCCCGAAAAATCAAATTTTGATAATAGAACCATTAGGACCTCTTCTGTATTACCCTTCAGCTCTGGAAGAACGTTTTACGACAACAACAGAACCCTTGAAACCAGGGATCGCTCCCTTAACCAGCAATACTTTTTTCTCTAAATCTATTTTTATTACTTCTAAATTCTTAACCGTCACATTCTCGCAACCCATGTGACTAGGACGCTTACTTCCTGGGAAGCATCTTCCTGGAGTAGAGCGCATCCCAATAGAACCGGCATGACGATGAAAACCAGAACCATGGCTTCCTGGACCCCCTCGGAATCCATATTTTTTCATCACCCCTTGAAATCCTTTACCCTTGGAAACACCGCTCACATCAACAGAGGAAACCCCTTCCAAGATCTCTAATCCAAACTCATCTCCTAGAGAAACAGAAGAAGCGGCTTCTTCTGTTACACGAACCTCTTTTAAGGTCCGGAAAACACGGGAACCCGACTTTTTCAGATGCCCCAATTGAGGCTTCTTACAACGTTTTTGAATCGTCTGTTCAGGAGCTTCCATTAGGCCTGCTCCCATTTGGACAGCACTATAACCATCAACTGAACGAGTCTTAATCTGAGTAACAACATTGGAGCTCAAACTAATTACTGAACACGCAATAAGGTTCCCATCATTGTCAAAGACATGCATCATACCTTCTTTCTTTCCCATTAAGCTCAGCTGAGACTGCATACCATTACCCTTAATACAACTTGACTACATTACCGTTCTGAGGAACTTACTTAATAAATCTGACTGAAAGAGCTTAATAAGCCCTCTAATTTCACAGAGAGGATACGCTTAGCGTGAAAACACCAAGCCATTGCTCTCCACATCACAAGCCATTGCACGCAAAACAAAAGAGAATACGCGAATACGTCGTTAAAAAAAAGAATGAAACCAACCTTTTGAATTTGCGCCGAGCATTCTTAATCTGCACACTGCGATCCTGTGGTGGACGGCAATACTATATCACTAGAGACATCTGCGCAAGGAATTTCTTTCTTCTTTACCGAGGCTAATTGCAAATGATCGAAACAAGATCGTAAACGTATACCTGCCTGTGGCCCCTACAAAGGAGAGAACAGGTTATCAGAGGAAAAGGATTTTTACAAGTAGGAAAGAACGCACTTTCCCCCTTCCAAAAGACAGGGGGAATGCATAAATAAAATTATTGAATTTATGCGCTATTTAGGAAGCAGACCAAGCAGCATATAATCCTACAACAGCAGCAATAGAGGTACAAACAGAGGCACATAATACTTGAGAACCAGCTGAAAGCCCTAAAGGAATAATTTTGAAAATATCAGCGATCAATTCGCATACTTTTTCTACTATTCCTAAAATAAGTTTTTGTAGTTTCGCGAAGAACCCTTGCTCTTTTTCAATACTACTGTCTTTAGCAGCAGCCCTTTCTGAGACTAAATCATGAACAGCGATTGCTCCTCCGACTACGCTGGCAGCATGGTTAGCGGCCATCATATAGGTTACAGAGTTACCTAAAGATGCCTTCGTTTGAGGAGACAGGAACGGATGTGCCGACAATTTATTAGCCAGAAGAAGAGGCCGAACCACACCGAATGTAGCAATATAGGTACTTCCTGCAATAGATTGGCAACCATGCGCAGCAATATCATGAGCGGCATTTCCGCCAGAATTGCCAGAAAAAAGACCGCGTAACGCGTGTGCACACTTACCTACAGAGGATACTGTTCCAGGGATTACACCATTAAAGACATTAGCCAAGCCAATAACATTTCTTGTCATCCCTGCTGCACTAGCAATATTCTGGGCTGTTTTTATCTCAGCACCTTTGATGCCCTGTACTTCCGCATTAGCTACCACCAATTCTGCTAAAGACTTAGCAACCTTTATAGTTTTATCTATGTTCTTTGTCTTTGCAACAAACTGTGTTAAATGATTTTTCTCGTTACGCACCAATTCCTTAAAGCATTGATTCACTGGAATTCGAGCTAGAGATCGTCCTAAACATCCTGCAGCCATGATGCACTCCTTGCAAAATCTTTTTCTAATTTCCTGACTACTTCCACAGCTAGAACTGTGGGGTTAAAGAGAGCTATTCAGCCAATTATAGAAACTCGAATACCCCTCTGAGAGGATAGCCTTGCTGTATCTCACCTAAATATTGCTTGTATCCCTTATTCACTACCTGGAATTCGTGCTGCAAACTACTTAATGCCTATATCGTGAAATGCTTGTTTCGGTTACGTATTTGTTTTGAAACCTTATACAAAACCGACAGGGAATATCCCCACTTGGGAATACTGAGACGTGGTATGGGCTCTAATTTCTCTCCTGGCATGTGTAATAATTATCGCGCTCGCATTGAACAGCTTGAAGCATGAACACCCTTTTTCAGGGAGATATTGAAAACCAATAGAAACTAAACAACAATAATAAAAAATTTTTTAACAGAATTTATCTAAGACTAAAGAATAAAAAAAAATCCCCGAGCGCGTGAAACGCTCGAGGACAAAAAGAAAAAAATTAGCTTGCAGACCAAGCAGAGTAAACACCAATACAAGCAGATACCAAAGAACACACAGATGTAACAATAAGACGAACACCTGCGGAAATACCCAAAGGAATCAGCTTAAATACATCGCCAACTAAATCGAATGCTTTTTCTAGCAAACCTAAGAATAGATGTTTCATACGTGCAAAGTACGCCTTTCTTATCTCAGAACGTTTAGCAGCTGCTTCCCTAGAAAAGAGCGCAGCAATAGCCGATTTAGCTGAAGGGGACCAAGGTGACCCTTGAACGTTGGAAATACCTTTTTCAGAGAGGCTATTTACTTCTAATAACTGTTTCTCAAATGCTTTTTGCTCTTGATGAATAGATACTACATTGCCAACGAACCCAGCAGCATGGTTAGCTGTCATTAAAACATTCACAGCTGTTCCTAGATTATTTTTCACCTGGTTAGATAGGAAGGGTTTTTCAGCTAGCTTATTGGCTAATAAAACTGGCTTAATTCCTCCAAATACCGGAATGCTTGTAACCCCACTGACAACCTTGCATCCTTGTTGAGCAGCTTCAAGAGCAGCGTCTGACTTCTCTTCAGAGGTGAAGATTCGTTTAATTGCTTTGCAACATTTTCGTGTTGCTTGCACCGTAGCAGGCACCATACCATTGAATACATTAAACAAGCTCAATACATCTCTAGCTCCGCCAACAGCACCTGAAATATTCTTGACTGTTTTATTTTCCTCGCCTTTGATATCCGCTGCACCTGAGGCTACATCAACAGCAGACTTAGCTACTTTTAGAACCTTATCCACATTTTTGGTTTTTCCAACAAAACCCGCTAAACGATTCTTTTCATTGCAACACAGCCCCTTAAAACAACGGAAAGGAGCTCCTGAAAAACCATGTCTAATAGAACCTACTGCCATCCCATCCTCCCTTTTTAGAACAATTAAAAAAAGATGTCGGCAAAACAAAAAATAAATAAAAAGACTAGATTATAATTAAATATGGAATAAAAAATGATGTTTAATTAAAAAAATTTAATTAAAACAAATGGAAATCCCTTCTTTAGGAATGCCATTTAAAAAATCTTTACAAGACAGAAGAGGCTTTCCTTCAGGCTGAACCTCTATCAAAGAGATCGCTCCGGAAGAACAGGCGATAAGCAGTTCCTTTTCAGACGAAATTAATACCTGCCCGGGAGTCCCCCATACACGCTCAGCGTCCTTTAATCTGGCTTTACGGATAACAAGGCGTTTAGCAGGTTTATCTGCTATAGAGAACAAAGTCCAGGCCCCTGGAGCCGGAGTTACGCCTCGGATATGGGCATACACTCTCTCTGCTGGTTGATTCCAGTCTAAAAAACCCTCCTCCTTGGATAACTTAGGAGCCAGGGTCGCCTGTGTATGATCCTGCGGAACCAAACGAAGAGTCCCCTCTTCAATTTGACATAAAGTTTTTATTAAGATATCTGCGCCACCATCAGACAGAGTCTCGGCCAACTCTCCAGCTGTCACATCAGAAGGAATGGGGACATGACTTACATTAGCGATGTCACCCGTGTCCATTCCTGCATCCATACGGATGACAGTATTTCCCGACTCCTTGACACCATCCATAATACAACGCTGAATAGGAGCAGCCCCTCTGTATGCGGGCAAAAGCCCTGCATGCAAATTATAGCAACCATACTGAGGTATATCTAAGACCGTCTGTCGCAGAATGGCGCCATAAGCCACAACGACAAAGACGTCTGCCTGAAACTCTTTCAGCTGAGCTATAAACTGTGGATCCGAGGCCTTTTCTGGTTGCAATAAAGGTATACCTGAAGCAAGAGCCACAGATTTAACTGGAGAAGCTACAGGCTTTGATGAACGTTTCTGTGGTTTATCGGCTCGAGTAACCACGCCAACCACATGAACTTTCTCCCTCAATAATCCCTGTAAAACAACTGCTGCAAATTGAGGAGTACCAAAATAAACAACCTTAAGATTCAACCAGAACTCCTTTCTGACTTTCTACGGAAACAGCTAAAGAAACCTGAGAGTCCTCGTCTCTTTCTGCTCCTCGTTCAATCCCTCTCTTACTAGGCGATTGGCAAAAATCAACAAAATGACGTACCTCCGGTATATGGCCAAAGGCATCTAAAACAGCTTCTAACTGCATTCCAAATGGTTCCCGAGAACGGTAAACCATTTTAAACGCCTTGATTAGAGCCAAACGCGTTTCAAAGGGAACTTGTCGACGTTGAAGTCCAACTTTATTGATTCCCCCTAATCGATACGGATTCCCGGAACCAATAGTATAAGGAGGTACGTCCCTTCGTACAGCACTAATTGCTCCTACCATAGCATGAGCACCAATACGTACAAACTGGTGCACACCAACCATGCCTCCGATAATAGCGTAATCCCCAACCTGTACGTGCCCAGCTAATTGCACCTGGTTACTTAAGACGACGTTGTTACCTATCACACAGTTATGTGCTACGTGCGCCCAGGGCATAATCAGACAATTGTTTCCAATAGAAACACTTGTATCTTCGAAAGTAGAGGAGGTAATGATAGCAGACTCACGAATCTGACAATTCTCTCCTATCGAAACATAGGTCTTTTCCCCTGCATACTTTAAATCTTGTGTGCGGGTCCCTATATGAGCCGAAGGCCAAACTGTAGTCCCCTTTCCTATAGTTGTGTATCCATCAATATAGGCATATGACTTAACAACGACATTATCACAAAGAACCACTGTAGATTTAATCACAGCAAAAGGTTCTATGACCACATTCTTCCCAATTTGAGCACCTGGCTCAATAATGGCTGTTGGGTGGATATTACTCATACATCTCCGTTATTGTATGGATTCCTTATCGACCAGAACAAAGCTGAGTTCACCCTCAGCAACAACATGAGAATCAACGCAGGCGCGAGCCATAGCTTTTCCCCCTTTAGCGGAAATCAAAGAAAACTCTGCATGCAACGTAAGAACATCTCCAGGCTTGACTGGTTGACGAAACTTTGCCTTTTGAATTCCTAAAAATAAAGCTATTTTTTTCTTTCGATCGTTTTCTAAAATTAATCCTAAAAGAACACCTGCGGTCTGCGCTAATGCCTCTAAAATGAGAACCCCTGGCATAATAGGAACTTCAGGAAAATGTCCCATAAAAAACG
This sequence comes from uncultured Chlamydiaceae bacterium, assembly GCA_937884635.1. Taxonomy (GTDB): domain Bacteria; phylum Chlamydiota; class Chlamydiia; order Chlamydiales; family Chlamydiaceae; genus Chlamydia. The sequence continues at coordinate 25,073 of CALGBW010000056.1, read as the reverse complement.
GTTCATTGATTGTTACATTCTTTTGAGCAATGATAACCCGTTTTTCCATATCGTAGGAAAGTACTTTATCTACTAAAAGAAAAGGATACCTGTGCGGAAGCAGGTCTAATAACTCTCTTATTCTAATTACAGAAGCCTCTTTCATTCTCCATCTACTGCTTAATTTTGCAATGCTTCTACTATTTTCTTCCCTAACTCAATATTCGTTGCATGCCCGGAACCTATGGATACAACATGAGCCATAAATGGTCTCCCGACCAAGGCTAAATCCCCTATCATATCCAACATTTTATGGCGTACGGGCTCATTTGGGAAGCGTAATCCCCCCTTAGAAATTACTCCATCATCCTTAAATATAACAGCGTTACTCAAACTTCCCCCGCCAATCAATCCTCTATCAATCAGATAACAAAGCTCACTATACAACGCAAATGTTCGACAAGGGGCTATCTCTCTACGAAATGACTCTTCTGTAATAACTAAAGAATGATACTGGGTACCAATGATGGCATTTTGAGGATAATTCAACGTATAAGAGATTTTAAATTCATCTGCAGGGAAAGCCGCTAAAATCCCATCTTTGGATTGATGATAAACAGGAGCTGGCAACTTCGCTACAGATACTGCAGCTTCTTGCTCAATAACCCCGGCTTGATCTATCAAACGTATAAATACACGAGAACTGCCATCCCCAAAAGGAATCTCATCACCATCGCAATGAATGATAGCGTTATCCACACCACACGAGCGTAATGCTGCCATAAGGTGTTCTACTGTTGCTAACGTAGCCTTACCTGAAGACAGCGTGGTACATCTTCCAGTCCCACTAACATAAGATAAAAGCGCGGGTATAGGGGGTTCATCAGAAAGGCCGTCACGATAAAATACAATCCCTGTATTTTCCTTTGCAGGCCTTAGTAATAAATTTGCAGACTTTCCCAGGTGCACACCAACACCGGAATAGCGCACTTCGCGTTTTAATGTTCTTTGAGCTCGCTCTAACATGTACAAATCCTAATCACCATTGCCCAAGAAACTCGCTACAAAACACGTATTTGATCATCATACAGGGTTTCTTCAAAACGCAAGTTTGTCCTTAAACTAACTTCCTAAAGAAGCCATCATGCCGACAGCAATCCGCAGATAAACACTACTGTGACACCAGTGTCAGATTATAGACAGGAGTCCCCTCCAGGTCAAGGAATCTTCCGCTCCATTGAACTTACCCAATATTAGTTACTGTCACCTCATATCGGAGTCAACTTCTCACTTCTTCAAGCATGGCTTCACCCATCACGAGAAGAATAACCCCCTGCCTCTTCATAGGCGCACACCGTACAGCTTACAGCTGTTAACTTAAGCTCCATACATTATTTCATAAATTACACGACGCAATGCCTTGCAGCCTTACTGACACGTTCATCCATTGTAACTCAATCAATATGTCCTCATATTTCGTCTTAGCAAGACTTTTCTCAAAAGCATCTCTTAGAAATAAAACAAGCGTTTGGGAAAAATGCAAATAAATATACTCACAGCAGATAGTAATGAGCAAAAAAGAACAGGTATATCTCCTACTATAGAATATAAAGTAGGCAATGTTTGTACTAATAAGTCTACCTGTAACACTCCAGGAACTGCTTTCTGTTTAGAATCTTCATATGGCAGCACCTTTAAAACGCGTCCTAAGGCATCCGCTGCAACAGTAATCCCAGTATGACAAGCTCGAATACATGGAAGACCTAATTCTTGATTGCGTAAAATACCATGATGAAAATGCACTTGTGGTAATCGCGATTTTGGATACCAACCATCATTGGTTAAATTTACAAGCAATTCTGCACCCTCTACCTTATAAGGGCGCAAAAGAAACCCAAATGTTTCCTCATAACAAATGGATAAGCCTATTTTAGGTAAACCTGCTAAGTGAAGTATCCCTGATTTTGTCCCCGGGACTCGAATAGAAGCCGAAGCATAAGATGGAAAGAATTTCCTACAGATTGCCTCTCCTAACGTACCCCCTGGAATATATTCGCCTCCTGGGACTAAAATACGTTTATCATACCCAACCGTTCCTCCATCTGGGAGAACACATTCTGCAGCATTATAGACATAATTTCTCCCCTGCTTCACTTCGTGCCTTTCCAAACCAATCACAACTGGGCACTGAAAATATCGAGCAAGTGTCTGTGCATAATCCGTGTTGCTCAGAAATATACCTTCTTCAACAGAGATCGGCATCAAGGAAGATATGATTTGCTGATATACATGGGCAGGGTAAACCTTATTTTTTGTTCCAAAAGCAACAGCAACTTCAGGAAAGATCAGAAGATCTATAGGCTTTTCCACTGTCTGAGCTAACTCAATAAAAGTTTGCCACAGTTGCAAAGGGTGCTGCGTAAAGCTGGGGGCTCCCGGCTGTACAATGGCAATCCGTATAGGCGATCCTCCTATTAAAGAACGTCTTCCATATTCGTACCCAATCCCTCCCAAAAAATATGGAAACAAGGCGAAAAAGCACCAGCATTGGCGTGCACAGCGATTACCTAGTAAACAAACGTAAAAACCTATATTGCTTGCTGCAACAACAAAACTTTGCCCCGCCCAACCAAAAAAACTTCCAAATTGTCTTCCATATGCGGTAGCTGTCAATGGAAATCCTAAAAAATCTAAAGAGACCCCGGACAAAAGGTAATAATACCTACAACTCTCTAATACTACCCACACTCCTGGCATGAACCAGAGAAGTTTTGGCCTTTCCTTTGCTATAAAGAAAAGGCCACAAGTAAACAGCGCGAAAATCCCCCCTAAACAACAAATCAGGGTAAGCCAGACTAGGGCTATCCAGCGCCCTACATATAAATCTGATAGCATCCAAGAAAAGTGCACTCCTTCTACAGATGCCATCCATAAAAAAGACAATACACCTAGTTTTTTCCACGCTATAGGCTTAGAAAATGACGGACAGAGACTAAACCACAAAATCCCATAGGTCATGGCCCCTGTAAGACAAGAACAAATAGAACTAATATCAGGTTGGGCTGCTGCGGCAATCAGCCAAGATAAGAAAAAATAACACCCTCTAAGAACGGGGATGCATTTGTAAGCGTACTTTTCTACGATCATCAGCTTCTTTATATCGACGTTTTTCCTCTTCCGTTTCAGGAACAACAGCATGAATAGGAGTAGGCCTATTTTGTTTATCAAGAGCAACAAATGTAAAATACGCAGAAGTAATATGGCGTAGTTCCTGCTTCTGAATATTTTCAGCCCACACCTTGACCCCCACCTCTAATGAAGTAGTCCATGTACAATTAACAGCTGCTTTACAAAGTAAATTTTCCCCAATATAAGCTGGAGCATAGAATCGTAATGCATCGACAAAAACCGTTACACATGTGCACTCGGTATGCCGCTCTGCAACCACCAAGGCTAATCGATCTAACAAGCTCATGACCAACCCACCAAAGACAGTGTTATTCGAATTCAAATCATTAGGGAAAATTCGATAAACATGGCTATCAATAGAACTAAGTGCTACAGACTTTTGCTTATGCATAGAAAGATACCCAGCTGTTACAGAGCAGTTATCTCAGACCTCAAATGAGGTTACAAGCTCCTCCGCATACTAGCCACAAGGATAAAGAAAAATCAAGACAAAGGGGATTATGATTTTTTCTTATCTAAAAAAGCGAACGGATTATTCACCTGAGCAAAGCTCATGCCTTTTTGCCTGTTTTTCAGCTCTTGTCGTATAGAAAAGAGAAGGTCGTCATCAAAATCCATACGGGATGCCCACTGTAAATATGCATAAGGTATTTCAGAAAACAGTCGCCCTTTATGCTTACCTAAAGGCATGTATTTCATTTTAATAGGCTTAGACAAAGTCTGTCGAACTTGCTCTATCGTTTTAAAACGCTTACAAAGATGCTTAAAAATATTAATATTAATCTCTACATCTTTCATCGCCCGATGATTAACCTGAAAAGGAACGTTGAAGTGCTTAGCTAAGGATTCAAGAGAATTATTCGGGCTATCACCATACTCTTTTGCCAAACGTAGAGTATCAATCACAGAGTAGTCTTCAGCAAAGCAATCACCTAAACGATCGCTCTCTTGCGCCAAAACTTGTAAATCAAAACCGACACTATGTCCAACAATAAAATCCCCTTTTTTAAAAAAAGACTTTATCTTTGGGAATACGTCTGCAAATTTAGGCTGGTTTTTCAGCATGGCATCGGAAATATGATGAATCCTCTGTGATTCTGAAGAGACTTCTCTTTCCGGATCAATCAGACTTTCCATAGAATCTAGCACTTCATTAAAAGTAAAGCGCACGGCCGCAAACTCAATAATGCGATCCTTTTTCACGTCTAACCCGGTAGTCTCACAATCCAAGCAAACAAAAACTAAATCTTTTAACAGAGTCATACGTTTCTTCCCTTCTGCCACGCAATAGGCAAACTCGAAACAACAACCTTAAGGTTGCCAATAAGAAGAGTTTAAGGCTCAACAGCCGCAAGTAGCGGCTATTCTATGGATCCACCCGTTTCTTCACAAAGGGTTTTTCATTTACGAAAACAACGGAATATCAAAAGCAGACTGAATAACAAGCTCTCTATCTTCAAGAGACAAGCTTGTTATTTGAACCATGATACTATTACGAAAATGTAACTGGGACAAACACTCCGCCCACTCTACGCAAAGAAGATCATCCTCTTCAGCGTCTTGAAATATAGCTGAGAGAGAAATGCCTTCGGAATCTTTCATTCGATAAAGATCATAATGGCATACACGACGCGGCAATGCTTCATACACTAGTAGTGTAGAGAATGAAGGGCTGGCTACCTGAGATGCATGTTCATCCCCTAAAAAACCGTGTACAACCCCACGAACAAACTCTGTCTTGCCCACTCCATAATCGCCGGATAATAATATAACACTCCCTTCCGAGACGCTTTGCCCTAATAAATAACCGGCATAACGGGTCTCTATAGAAGAACGCGTTACTCTTCTGTATCTACCCATTGACTAATATACTCATGAAAAACAGCATCATCAGCTAAACTTTCCACAAATTCGGCTATTTTCTCTTCTTCTAATGCATCTTGTAAAAGAGCTAAGAAGGAAGCTTCTAATTGAAACTTGTTCTGATTTTGCACTTCTGCCAAGGTCATAGGGCGTAAGAAAGAGGCAGTAAAGTCCTCTACCAAAGTTTCTAAATTATGGAACAGCTTACCTGTAATTGCAGAAGCAAAAACTGTTTTAATAATAGGTTTCTTAGGAGGTACAATATACTCTTTAATGACTTCAGGATCTTCAGAAACTAAAAATCTTTTTACAACAACTCCGCCCTGTCTATCCGTATTTTTAGGGCAAGAGGACAACCAATCGTAAATAGCATCTTGAGGATTAGAATACACGTTATCAGCAAAAACCTTCCCAGTAAAAGGACACACATAAATTTTCTTAGTATGCTCATTTACTTCGGGTTTACCTGAAGAAATTTGAATCTCTGTTTCCCGCCAAATTTTTTTCTCGCTTTCTAAAATGCGAACAGCATCCTCTGGGGTTTTAAAAATCACCTTATCGCGAACAAAAACGACAGGACGAAGGCCTAAAGATTGCTCCAAATAAAACAGATAAGTAGCCAATAGCTCCGGCGATTTTTGTTTTTTCAAAAACTGCACGAGCTTTTGCTTTATACTTCCAGAAATATCCATACCCATTCCTTTACTTCGGCCAGTTAGCACTACCGCGATCTATCCCAAAACAAAAACTATTTTGAACTCAAAGCGTTTCCCTCCGTGGTCAACAGAAACAAAAGCTCTTCCTAGGATTAAAATCGAGTTTCACGCCGAATCCGCACATAAAAGCCTTCCGCCCTTCCGCATAATCCCATACAAAAAATAGCGGTAGGACGAGCTAAATGCTATCATCGTACTCATAGATAGTGATTAAATCAAGTCTTCAACAAAAGTTATCGAAACTCCTGCAAAACCTTACGTTTATTAGCAAGTAGCTTAGACTCTATAGAAGGCAGGGGTGATTTTGGCGAATAACTTCATACAAAACCACACCTACGCTGGTCGCAAGATTTAAGGAACGAGTTCCCTCCTGCATTGGTAGATACAAAGTTTGCTCTCTGTAACGAGATAGAACCTCAGGTGGTAATCCCTTGGACTCTGACCCAAAAACATAGATTCCATTCACAGGCAACTCTGCCTGTGCATAGTAATATTTTCCTTTTGTCGACAAACAAAAAATTTCCTTTTCTGTCGTGTCACCTAGAGCCTCTTCAAGAGAGTCTACAACAGAAAGTTTGAGACGATCCCAATAATCCATTCCTGCACGTTTGACAAACCGATCCAACAAAGAAAATCCTAAGGGGCGAACTAAAATAAGCTCCGCCCCCAAAGCAACACAGGTTCTTCCGATATTCCCTGTATTTTGGGGAATATCGGGGTTATACAACACAACCTTCATGAAGCCGAAATTCCATCTTCATCAGTCAAGGCTGCTGCATCTCCTACTCCATCAGCTTTAATCAAACTAATTTCAAAAATCAGCAGAGAATTAGGAGGTAATTGACCGGATGTGCCGTAAGCTAAATCTGGGTGGATATAGAGAACGCGCACCTCGCCTTCCTTCATCCCCTGCATTCCCATAGCAAACCCTGGAATTGTTTGAGACAATGGCAAGAGAATAGGCTCTTTATTGCCTTCAGAGCTACTAAACACCTGACCACTGATAAAACTTCCTTTATAATGCAGTAGCGCCGATGGTTTGCCGGACAGAACCTTACCCGTTCCCTCTTTAACAATACGGTACTGTAAGCGACTTGGTTCTACCTCTACTACCCCTTCATTTTTCCGATTCTCTTGCAAGAATTTTTCCGCTAAAGAAAGGTTCTCTTGAGATTTTCTCTCAAAAGCCATCTTTTGCACTTCAGCCATTTTACTTTCATATTCAGCTTCTGTTAAAGGAGCGGGTTTACAATCCAATTCATCCTGTAATCCTTTAGCAACCTCTGCCAAATCTAAAATTACATCCTCAGCTCTTGCCAGCTGTCTAGCTAATAAATGCCCAAATGTTCTTGATAATTTTTGATTCGCAGTTAACTCCATACTAATTGCATCCTCTTTTTCTCCAGCCCCACCACTCGTAGCGCCATGAGCAACGCTTACTTGTTTACTGGGCTGAGAGCCACAAGAAGAAAGAGACAAAGATGCAGTCAATGCAATAACTAGTAAATTCCAACGGCTTTTCATCAAAGTTACGCGAGAAACTTCACTTTAAACTTGTGAAGAGGGATAGCACCTGTTTAACACAGCCAACCTCTCGCTTCCTCCTTTTTTAGCTATCTTATTAAGAAAACGGCTTCCTAAAATTATAAATCACAGCATACGTGATTCTTATGCTGAAATCATATCGGGTATACCAAATCCTATCTTTCCCGTCTCTTCCTATCTGCGGCTAATAAAATTTTTATTTTTTGTTAAATCTTAATACCTAACTCTTTCAATTGTTCAGGCAAAACAGCTGATGGAGCTTCCATCATCAGCTCTGCAGCCCTCTGTGTTTTAGGAAAGGCTATCACCTCTCTGATGCTATCTGCCCCAGTCAAGACCATTACAATCCGATCTAATCCCAATGCAATCCCGAGATGAGGAGGGGTTCCAAAACTTAAAGCTTTAATAAAGAAACCAAATTTTTCTTCTATGTCGCTGCTGGACAGATTTAGCATAGAGAAAATTTTATTTTGCAAATCAGAATTATGAATCCGTTGAGATCCAGAGGCAATTTCATATCCATTCAAAACAAGGTCATAACTGGATGAACGAACACGCAAAGGATCCTGATCGAGTAGAGGAATATCCTCTTCTAACGGGGACGTAAACGGATGATGTTCTGAACAAATTCTTCCTTCTTCTTTAGCAAACAGAGGGAAGTCTGTAATCCAAGTGAAGCAGTATTGCGATTCATCGTACAAATTACGTTCTTTAGCAATTAAACGGCGCAAATGATCTAGAGCCTGATTAGCAATATCCTCTGGAGCCGCAATCAGAAGCAACATATCCTGATTCTTTGCTTCAAAAAATGCAAACATCTCATCGAAAACTTCTTCTGAAGCAAATTTTGCCACGTTAGAGGCAACTCCATTCTCTTGTTTCTTAATCCAAACAAGCCCCATGGCTCCATAACGTTTAACAAACTCTGTGTATCCATCTAGCTGTTTACGTGAAATATCCGCTCCCCCAGGAACACAAAAACCTTTAACAGCTCCTCCTTGAGCTAGCTGATCTAAGAAAATAGAAAACGAGAATTTTTTAGCGAACTCTCTGCAATCACGTAAACGCAAATCAAAACGCAAATCTGGTTTATCGGTTCCATAAGAATCCTTAGCCTCTTGATATGTCATGCGCCTTAATGGCAATTCTATCTGAATACCCTTAGTTGCAAATAGCTCAACCATCAGCTGCTCAATAATAGGGAACAGGTCGTCTGGACTACCGAAGCTTATTTCAATATCAATTTGAGCAAACTCTGGCTGACGATCTGCTCGTAAATCTTCATCACGAAAGCAAGTAGCGATTTGGAAATACCGATCTAACCCACCAATCATTAAAATTTGCTTAAACAGCTGAGGAGATTGTGGCAAAGCATAGAAACATCCTGGATAAATCCTAGAAGGCACAACATAGTCCCTGGCCCCTTCTGGAGTTGATTTTCCTAAAACAGGTGTTACAACTTCAGTAAATCCATTTGCATCCATAAAACGGCGACAAGCCATCATCACTTGATGTCGAGCAACCAACCGATCGAGAACAGCCCCCCTACGCATATCCAAATAGCGATAGGTCAAACGTAACTCTTCATTCACATTGATGTGTTCATCAGAAATAGAAAACGGCAAATTCTGTGCTCTAGAAAGCACTTCTAAGCTTTCTACTTCTACCTCAATAGCACCTGTTGCTAATTGTGTATTCTCCATACCATCAAGACGTTTGCAGACAGTCCCCTCTACAGAAACCACCCACTCTGAACGCAAAGAATCCATCAAAGCTAGTAACTCAGGGCTTTGATCTTCCCTGCACACAACTTGCGTAATCCCAAACCGGTCTCGTAAATCAATAAAAATCACACCCCCGTGATTACGATATCGGTGCACCCAACCAGACAATAGGACTTTCTCGCCTACGTTATGTATAGATAACTCATTACAACGATGTGTTCTGTACTTCATATAACAACCTGTTCTCTATATCTCCTTGCAAGCCAGAAAATTCCTGATGGTTTCTCATATCTTTTATAATAAAACGACCAGAAACCAACTCAGATTCGCCTATTAAACAAACAAAAGGAGTCTTTTGAAAATCTGCTGCCCTCAATGCAGCTTTTACCTTTTTATGAGCCCAGTCTACTTCCGTAGGGATGCCTAACTCCCGCAATTTTTGTGCCCATGAAAAACAAAACTGATCTTCTTTTTCAGAAAGAGGTATCAAACGAAAGATAAAACGCTCTTTCATAATATAATTCCCTTGAGCCAATAGCGTTTGTATGACACGTTCTAACCCTATACCAAAACCACAAGATGGGGTTTTGGGTCCTCCAGAACGTTCTATTAAATCATCATAACGCCCTCCTCCTCCGAGAGCATAAGAATGCCCTTTAAAAGTAGTGACCGCTTCAAACACAATATCTGTATAGTAATCCAACCCGCGCACCAATCTAGGATTTACAGTGTAAGAAATCCCTAACCCCTTCAATACATCCAGTACACAAGAGAAATATGCTGAATCTTCCTCTGACAGATAATTTAGAATAGGAGGAGCCGACTGAATAATCTCCTGATCCTCAGGCTCCTTAGAATCTAAAATACGTAATACATTTGAATGAAATCTTTCCTGGCTTATCGGAGATAGACTCTGAAAACGTTCCGCAAAGTATTCTTTCAATAACGAGTTATAAACTCCACGTGTGTGAACCCCACCCAGATAATTGACATGGAGATGCATATGTTGTAATCCCACTGCAGCATAAAACTGCCACAACATATGAATAACCTCCCCATCTACAAGAGGGTGCTTTACCCCCATAGACTCCACACCAAATTGATGATGCTGACGATACCTTCCGGCTTGTTGTCGCTCATAGCGAAACATAGGAAGGATATAATAAAATTTATTTTCAACATGCGCATCAGGGCAATGGTCTAATAAAGAACGAACCACTGCTGCTGTTCCCTCGGGGCGTAAAGTAAGAGAACGCCCTTTCCTATCAGGGAACGTGTACATTTCCTTTTTCACAATATCACTATCCTCCCCTACATGAGAAAATAGCTCTGATTTTTCAAAAACAGGAGTACGAATCTCAGAGAAGCCATACATACGACAAACGTGCCGAGCTATTTGCTCCACTTCTTGCCATAAAAACGTACTTCTCCACATACTCTGTTCTTCTGTGATATAGGGGTATATATCATATACACCCTTAGGAAGAGGTGTTTTCACTGAAAAACTCTTGATTTAGCGATTTATGCAAGTCTGAAATAGTCCCTTTTAAAGGACTACACTCTTAAAGCCTGGAGAAGGAAGATCTTAGGAGAATCAAGAAATATTGGGAATACGAAAATTGCTTCGCATAGTGCGCCATTTTGAAACGGCAGGACTTCCAAAAAAGGGGAAGAAGGTCTATTACGACAGAAGCAGAAAGAATTGCGGACTCTACCAAATAGAATAGACGCCTTAGTAGTTAAACCCAAGTTCCCTTTCTCATACAATATAGCAACGTGGGATCCTTACAACAGAAGCCCTCGTTAACCCTTGGAATATACATGACTAAACTAACATCATACAACAAACTGCTCATCAAGTCTCAATTGGGAGGAATCAGGAGAGCTACTACCTTTAGTATAAAAATTAGACTTTAGACTTTTTAATCGAACCGGTATAAACCTTGGTTTTTTCAAAAAATAGCCGATCCATTTTTAGTATTAACGCCTTAATGCGCTAGGCACCGTGAAGTACTTAACCTTGAGATCTTATGAAGATTTTTGCCAAAATTTTCCAACCGCCAAAACACATCAAAAAATTTGAAGACCCTCAGCTAATCAAAAAGCAATATTCTTATTGGAGATTACGCATCTTCTATAGCATGTTTTTGGGGTACATCTTTTACTATTTCACTCGTAAAAGCTTTACCTTTGCCATGCCAATACTTATGGCAAATTTAGGTTTTGACAAAGCCCAATTAGGCATTATCGGCAGTACTCTATACATTACCTATGGGATTAGCAAGTTTGTTAGTGGAGTCATTTCTGATCAATCTAACCCCCGATATTTCATGGCCATTGGTCTTATTATCACTGGAATATCAAATATTTGCTTTGGGTTTTCTTCCTCTATTCTCCTATTCACTCTATGGTGGGGACTCAATGGTTGGTTCCAAGGTTGGGGGTGGCCTCCTTGCGCACGATTACTCACTCACTGGTATTCCAAATCAGAAAGAGGAACGTGGTGGAGCATCTGGAGTACATCGCACAACATAGGAGGAGCTCTAATCCCTATCTTAACGGGCTTGGCTATCGATCACTACGGTTGGCGTGGAGCTATGTATATCCCTGGAATACTATGCATTCTTATGGGCTTTGTATTAATCAATCGCCTTCGCGATACGCCTCAATCCCTAGGTCTTCCCCCAATCGAAAAATACCGACGGGACCAAGATGCCGCGCTTCATGAGGAAAGCACAGCAGATATTTTGGAAGAAGAAGCGGAACGAGAGTTATCCACTCGGGAAATTCTATTTACTTATGTTTTAACAAACAAATGGCTGTGGTTCCTTTCCTTTGCCTCCTTCTTTATCTATGTAGTGCGCATGGCTATTAATGATTGGAGCGCCCTATTCCTCATAGAAAGCAAAGGCTACGCACCGGTTAAAGCCAACCTATGCGTCTCCTTATTTGAAATAGGAGGCCTCTTTGGGATGCTCGTTGCCGGTTGGTTATCTGACAAAATCTCTAAAGGTAAGCGGGGACCTATGAATGTGGTCTTTTCTTTAGGGCTTCTCTTTGCTATTCTAGGATTATGGTATGGACAAAACAAAGTGGATTGGTGGTTTGACGGTTCCCTCCTTTTCACTATAGGTTTTTTCCTCTTTGGGCCACAAATGATGATCGGCTTAGCTTCAGCTGAACTATCGCATAAAAAAGCAGCAGGAACAGCAAGTGGGTTTACTGGATGGTTTGCTTACTTTGGAGCAGCCTTTGCCGGGTATCCCTTAGGTAAAGTGGCTCAAGATTGGGGATGGAAAGGCTTTTTCATCGCTCTCTTAAGTTGTGCTTTGATTGCTTTAATGTTGTTCTTACCAACATGGAACGCTTCAGAAAAAAGTTTAGAATCACATAATCGACCAAAGGTTTAGTAATCATTTGAGCTGGATTCCCTTACATTGTCACTCACAATACTCTATTCTTGATGCAACCTGCCCTATCAAGGGTATGGTTGCAAAAGCATGTGAATATGGAATTCCAGCTTTAGCCTTAACAGATCATGGGAATCTTTACGGAGCTGTAGAATTCTATAAACAATGTATTTCACAAAATATTCGTCCGATTATTGGATGTGAGTTTTATGTAGCCCCACATTCACGTTTTGAAAAAAAACGAGAAAAAGGAACAAAGGTTGCGGATCATTTAATTCTTCTGTGTAAGAATGATCAAGGGTACCACAATTTACGCATTCTCTCTTCTCTTGCTTTCACTGAAGGCTTTTACTACTTTCCTAGAATCGATAAATCTCTACTTGAACAGCACTCTGACGGATTGATTTGCCTATCTGCCTGCCTATCTGGTTCTGTTGCAAGAGCTGCTTTACAATCAGAAGAGGCTGTAAAAAAAGAACTCCTTTGGTTCCAAAATGTATTTAAAGAGGATTTTTTCAGTGAAGTCCAGCTACACAGGATGTCTGATGAAAAAATAGCCTCTCTAGAAGAAGAATGGTTGAAGCAGGAGTACTACCAATTTATTGACAAGCAGACACGAGTCAATGAGACTGTTTTGCAGGTCAGCAAACGGCTAGGAATCCCATCTGTTGTAACAAATGATATCCACTATTTAAACCCTGAAGATTGGCTTCCCCATGAGATTTTACTCAATGTGCAATCTGGGGAACCGATTCAAAAGGCCAAACAAGGGACGTATATTCCCAACCCAAAACGGAAAATCTACCCCAGTAGAGAATATTATTTTAAATCGCCACAGCAGATGGCGGAACTGTTCCCTGAACACCCGGAAGTGCTGGCTAATACACAGGAAGTCGCAGAGCGTTGCCGTTTTGAAATGTGTTTTGATAAAAAACACTACCCTATTTATATCCCTGAATCCCTTTCTCTAAAAAAAGATTACACAGAGGAAGAACGTTACCACGCCACATCTTTATTTCTTCAGGAATTGTGTGAAAAGGGACTAACAAAATACACTCCCGATAAACTTGCTCATATTGCTCGCAAATTCCCTGGCAAAGACCCCTTACAAGTCGTAAAAGAACGTCTCGCTTTGGAATCAGAGATTATCATTTCCAAAGGCATGAGTGACTATTTGCTAATTGTCTGGGATATTATTAACTGGGCAAAAGCAAATAACATTCCTGTAGGACCTGGGAGAGGATCTGGAGCGGGTTCTGTCATGCTCTTCCTCCTTGGAATCACAGAAATTGAACCGATTCGCTTTGACTTGTTCTTTGAGAGGTTTATTAATCCCGAACGGATTTCTTACCCTGATATCGATATTGACATCTGTATGGAGGGAAGAGAGCGGGTCATCAATTATGCCATTGAAAGACACGGGAAAGAAAACGTAGCGCAAATTATTACATTTGGCACGATGAAAGCCAAAATGGCGGTAAAAGATGCAGGAAGAGTCTTGGATATTCCTCTTTCTAAAGTCAACATGATCGCCAAACATATTCCAGATCTAATCCCTTCCTTAGCAAAAGCGTTAGAAACAGCTCCTGATCTCCAACAGCTCTATGCCTCCGACAAAGAAGCAACATTGTTAATAGACCTTGCTTCTCGCCTAGAAGGATCTGTCCGCAATACTGGAGTCCATGCTGCCGGTGTCATTATCTGTGGGGAACCACTTACAAATCACATCCCTATTTGCATACCTAAAGACTCTACAATGATCACCACGCAATACTCCATGAAACCTTCGGAAAGCGTGGGGATGTTAAAAGTAGACTTTCTTGGTTTGAAAACTCTTACCTGCATTCATATCGCTACGTCAGCCATCTACAAAAAAACAGGCGTTCTGCTAGAAGCCTCTACTCTTCCCTTAGATGATAAGACGACATTTGACCTCTTGCATCAAGGTAAAACGATGGGTGTATTCCAGATGGAATCCAAAGGCATGCAAGAACTGGCAAAAAGCTTACGTCCCGATATGTTCGAAGAAATTATCGCGATCGGAGCTTTATACCGCCCCGGTCCTATGGACATGATTCCCTCTTTTATTAATAGGAAACATGGGAAGGAAGTCATCGAATATGACCACCCTTTAATGGAGGGCATCCTAAAGGAAACATTTGGCATCATGGTGTACCAAGAACAGGTGATGCAAATAGCTGGGACTTTAGCCAATTACTCCCTTGGAGAGGGTGATGTGCTCCGACGCGCAATGGGGAAAAAAGATGCTGAGCAAATGGAAAAAGAGCGCTCCCGTTTTTGTAAACGAGCAGAAAAAAACGGCATTAATGCTGATTTAGCCTCAGCTATCTTTAACAAGATGGAGCGCTTCGCATCATATGGATTTAACAAATCCCATGCTGCTGCCTATGGCTTAATTACCTACACAACCGCCTATCTTAAAGCGAACTATCCCAAAGAATGGCTAGCGGCTCTTCTTACCTGCGATTTTCATGATATTGAAAAAGTAGCTAAATTGATTCACGAAGCGCATAGTATGGATATCTGCGTCCTTCCTCCTGACGTGAACGAATCTACCACGAACTTTGTTGCTACAGAGCAGGGAATCCGTTTTGCTATGAGCGCAATTAAAGGAATCGGCACAGGACTAGTAGAAAGTATTATTGAAGAGCGGGAAAAGAATGGCCCTTATCAGAGTGTTGCTGATTTCATTCAACGTTCGGATATTAAAAAGGTTACGAAAAAACAAACGGAACATTTAATTGATGCGGGTTGTTTCGACCAGCTCGAGCCTAGTCGTGATGTAGCATTAGCTACATTAGATCTTATCTATGATTCAATTGCAAAAGAGAAGAAAGAAGCTGCCTTTGGCGTTATGACATTCTTTTCTTTAGGCAGTATGAAACAACAGGATATTGCACCAATCCCGACATACCCCACCTATGTCCCAGTACGAGATAAAAAAGAAATTCTTAAAAAAGAAAAAGAGCTCTTAGGTTTATATCTTACAGAACATCCTTTGGATGCGGTGAAGGATATCCTGTCTAAACTTTCCGTTGTGCTCCCCCAGGATTTTAAAGAGCTACCTCATGGCTCAGTTGTACGCACTGTTTTCCTAATCGATAAGGTTACGACCAAGCTGACGTCTGCAACTATGAAGAAATTCGCTATCCTGCAGGTCAGTTACTTAATGGACTCTTATGAGTTACCTATTTGGCCAGATACATATTCCTTATATCAAGATTTCCTAGAAGAAGACCGGTTGATCTATGCGATTCTTACAATAGATAAAAGGGAAGATAACCTAAAATGCGCCTGCCGATGGATGACAGATCTTACTCTTGTCAACGAAGATGTTATCTTAGAATGTGATAAACATTTTGATTCTATTAAAGAACACATGCAAAAAATGGCATACATTACTGCGAATAAATCCGATACTACTCAGAAAAAAGCACAACCTAAGCCTGTACCAAAACAACAGCCTATGGAACTAAAACCGATTACTCTTTCTTTTGATCTGGAACATGTTCGTCATAGTCACCTATTTATCTTGAAAAACCTACTTCGCAAACACTCAGGACCTCGGCCTTTTTCCTTAGTCTTTACTCGCAACTCTAAAAAAGTCGCAACGGTCTCACCTAGCTCTGAGTTTTTCATCACTGCCTCACTGGCAGACTTACAATCAGACCTAGTTCAAGCAGGACTTCCTATTACGATCACTGCTGACAAATAAAGATTTACTCTTTCTAAAAACCTGGCGTGCTTTTTACAATAATGCCGATTTGATAAGTAGCTGTCAGTTTCATGAATCCTTTTCGCCTTCATCATCTACAGACCATTTTGCAAGCATTGTTCTCCACACCTATCGGAGAGACCAATCGCGTTGCAAATTACTTCTCTCAGCATCGTGCCTTAGGGTCTAAAGATCGACAATGGATTAGCTCACGGGTTTTTCAGGTGCTACGACATCACCGACTTTTAACAACATTAATTCAAGAAGATTCCCTTCCGGTTAACCCCGATACGTTCATAGCGAAAATAGAAGAAGGCGTTTTAGATGACATAGAGCAATTCTCTCATTTACCATGGCCCGTGCGTTATTCTATCTCTGATGACCTAGCGGAAAGCCTATGTCAAGATTATGATGAAGCATACGCGCAGGAGCTTGCAAAAATTTTCTTAGAAGAAGCTCCCACCTTTATTCGAGTCAATACAAAGAAAATCTCGGTCCCTGACTTGCAACAAATGTTGAATTTCCCTTCAGATCTGGGAGAGGCTCCAGGGTCCTTACGATTTGAAAAACGTTACCCCTTGCAACATACAGCAGCTTTCCATAGGGGACTATTTGAAATTCAAGATTTGTCTTCACAACAAATTACACAAGCTCTGCCTATTACAAAAAAGGATGTTGTTTTAGACTTCTGTGCTGGAGCTGGAGGGAAAAGCCTCATCCTAGCACAAAAAGCCAAGCATATCGTGCTTTATGATAGCCGGGAGAGCATCTTACAAACAGCAAAACAACGATTGCTGCGATCTGGATCGCACAATTTTTCTTTAGGGAAAAACCACTTGAAAAAAAATCACTTTTCTGTGGTTGTCGTTGATGCACCTTGTTCAAGTAGCGGTGTATTCCGCCGACAACCTGAGAAAAAAGGAACCTTCACCTCTTCTTTGCTGAAAGGGTGTGTATACGCTCAAAGAAAGATCGTAAAAGAAGCAAGTATGTATCTAAAGCCTGGGGGACTATTGGTTTACATTACCTGTTCGCTACTCTCTGATGAAAATGAACGACAAGCTGATTATATGCAATCTCTGGGTCTTGAAGTCATCAATTCAACGAAAATCCCCCTCTGTTCGAAAGGAGGAGACGGATTCTTCTCCTTCCTTTTAAAGAAGCGCTAGTCTCTGCTCATTAGGGCCATAATACGCTGAGTGATGAGGGTTTGTATCACACTTTGACTGTAATTAGGAAGGTCGGCAAATTGCTCCAGTTGAACGAGAATATGAGCTAGGTGCACAGAATTCTCCCACACCTCAGGATTGTTTAGGGAACACAAAGCCTCTTTTAAGAAAGTACTTTGCTGTTCTTTACGAACCTCTTCTGCTGTTTTCCCAAAATACCAAGAATTAGCCCAGGCCATGTTCTGTGAGAAAACAAGAACTATACACACTACCTGAATAAAAAATTTCCGCATACCCTGCCTAATCGAAATATACGCAGAGAGCATACCCTAAGAATCGGTTAACTCAAAGAACCAATCTTTTTTACAAGGCCACAGAACTAACCAAAAATTCTCCTTGAAGGCATCCGTTGCGGACGTTTCTTTCTTCGAAGAAATGCGAGCATCCAGATTGCGAACAATAACATATAAAACTTTCTGGAAGTAAATAGCATACGAAGAAATAGGCGGATTTTTTGCTTGAATCGCAGATGGATCGTACCTTCTGCATAAAAAGGCTCTGATAGAACCTTTTCCCCTTTATCATCATAGTACTCCCACTCCCCAAGCAAATCCCCCGCATAGATAGGTAATGAGTCTGCTTTTGGAGAGAAACGCACCATCACCACCGTTTCCCCTTCAGATTCATAGAAGTCACTATAAATACCTTGGGAGAGCGATACTTCTACTCTTCCTAATTTCCCCATTGGCAAGAGATATTTCTCCGTAGGACGAATGAAATACCTACGTAAAAGAGGCTCATTAAACACTCCTTCGCATAAGGAAATCACATCTTGATATAAGTCTGACACCGGCCCTGTATATCCCGTAGCAATGGTAATGACAGATCGCTGATTCTTTTCAGCTGCAAAAATGAGATTCTTTCCAGCACTTTTTGTTGTCCCTGTTTTTCCACCTAAACAAGGAGGATAATAATAGGTAGAGGTAGGAAGAATGAGCTTATTGGTAGGATGTAGGGCACGCTCCTGACTGAGGTTGGTCGGAGCCATTTTATAACTCGTAGTCTGGATGACTTTTCTAAATAAAGGTTCTTTCAATGCTTCACGCATGATTAAAGAAAGGTCATATGCTGTTGTATAATGTTCAGGATGATGTAACCCATGAGGATTATTAAAATGTGTGTGCTCACAGCCTATTTCCAAGAGAAACTCATTCACCTGTTTCATAAAAATTGGAATAGAATGACAGCACCCCATAGCCAGAGCATTTGCTGCATCATTAGCAGAACAAACTAACAAAGCATAAAACAGATCTAAACCCAAAACCTCTTCTTTATGTTGTAACTGAACGGTGACACCATCTGTCTCTAACCAGTAAGGGGGGCTTCTATATCCAGATTGTCGTTTTGCCTGGGGCGTGATAGACGCAATTGCCTCATATTTTACAAAAACATGTCGTTCTAGAATGTCTGGATACTTACGTAGAATAAATAATGCCGTAGCAATTTTCGTCATGCTAGCGGGGAAAATTCTCTTATGGGCAGACTTTGCATACAAAACCTTCCCAGTCTCAGTATGCATCACAACCGCGGTATCCCCTTTTAAAGGAGGACACAGGCTTTCTGCATAGCTTAGCAACGGGAAACAGCACAGTAGCAAGTATAAAAGAGGAGACTTCACCAACATATTTTACAGATCACTGCCATTACAACATGCCTATCATGGAAAATCTATTGATTTTAGAAAAGATTAGGACACCTGCGTACTGCCCTCACCTAAGAAAATCGTAAGGCTCCTGACAACAAATCATATACCGCTTTCTTGCATTTGCTCCCTGGGATAGAAAGTTGTCAAGAATTCCCATTTTTTGATAGAGATCAATGAAATTCTTTTTTTTATTTCATAACTCTAAGGAATTACTGTGTTATTCAAACTACTCAAGAGCAAACTATCCTTATTGAAAATTCCTTCTGTCCTCCTATTAGTCTGTTTAGGTGTAGGCTGCGCTATGTATTTTGGGACTGTATCGATCTCACCTAGTTTCATACAACCTACATTTCCAGGGAAAAAAACAGTTCCTGCTAACCGAACCCTCACCCGCTCAATTGCAAAACATCCTTACTCTCTAAACAAAGAGCTCTTAGAAAAAGAACTGACTACCTTTCAACCTATAAGCCACGCTGTAATTGCTTTTTCCGGTCCTTCGGAACAAGATCCCTCCGCTACACCTAAGCTGTCTGTTGTACTGTCTCTCTACAAACAAGCTGCTTTATCAGCTGCTCAGGTATACTCTATCACCGATTACCTGATCAAAAGCATCCCTGGATTATCCAAAGAGCATATCACTATTTCTGATAGCTTAGGGAATATCTATGCCCCTGTGCATATTGCTGCGCACTCCGCGCTTCTCGCAACAAGTTCAGCCTATTTAGAAAGAGTCCTCCCTAAGCAGCACTTTTCCTTAGACTATATCCCTCATAAAGAACATGCCTGTTTACAAATCTCTATCAATGAAAAGTATCTTTCCTCCTTACCTCTTACTGATCAAGAAAAGATCATTTCTCACGCCGAGCATTATTTAAATAACGTTTACGACGGAGAGTGCCAAGTACATATTGAAGTTGTTCCCTTTGCAAGTCAGATCAGCCGTTTTGGGAAGACTCCAAAACTACTAATTACACTTACTATTTTCTTCTCCAGTTTAGGAATTGTCAGCTTAGCAAGCTTCTATCTTGCTTTTTACGCATATGAGTACATGCCTAAAGAATCTAAGAAACTAGGCCAAGGGCTACATATCCCTAAACTAGTTGAAATTTTAAAACAGGAATCCCCTGAAAAAATATCACTGATCTTATCCTACCTGGAGCCACAAAAAGCTGAAGAACTCTTTAACAAGCTTCCAGAAAATATTAAGAAAGAGATGCAAAAGCTCTAGAGCCTGCTGTGAGGGGTTTTATCATAGAAAAGATCATGCATAACCGGTATGCTACAACCGTGATATTGAGAATTTTAGGCACTTCATAATGACACAAGCTAACGCCACTTCAGACAAAAATGTCCTTTTAGACAAATTAAAGGGCATTCACCAAGAACACCTTCTTGACCACTGGCACTGCCTTTCTCTATCTCAAAAACATCATTTAGCAGGCCAAATTTTGGCTTTGGACACCTCTTTTTTTCTTAAACAACAATCTCTTCTCGCTAACCAACCTCCTGTAGAGCGGCATTATCGTCCTCCATCCTTATTTGCTCTTGCAGGAGAAGACTCCGCAAGCCGATCTCAATTGGGTTTAAAATTATTAAAAGAAAAGAAAATTGCTTGTGTTGTCCTTGCTGGTGGTCAGGGCTCTCGGTTAAAGTACGATGGCCCTAAAGGGCTCTTTCCCCTTTCTCCAGTTAAAAAAAAGCCTCTTTTTCAGTTAATGGCTGAGAAAGTATACGCGGCTAGCCAGTTAGCTGAACAACCTCTTCCCATTGCCCTGATGACGTCTCCTCTAAATCACCAGCAAACCCTCTCTTTTTTTGAAACACACGATAATTTCCGTCTTCAACCAGAACAAGTGTCTTTTTTCTGCCAACCGCTATGGCCTTTACTTTCCCCATCAGGAGACTTGTTTTTAGAAGATCCTTATACAGTGGCTCTAGGTCCTAATGGAAATGGCTGTCTATCTACTATGCTTTATACCTCCGGGTTATGGGAAAAATGGAAGCGTGCCGGCATTGAAATGGTCAGTGTCATTCCTATTGATAACCCGTTAGCCTTACCCTTTGATACCGAACTTTGCGGTTTTCATGCACTCTCTGGGAATGAAGTCACCATTAAAGCGGCATTACGTCAATCTCCCTATGAAGATGTTGGTGTTTTAGTCGAAACATTTGAAGGGAAAACATCTGTAGTTGAATATTCTGAAATTGCCCCTGAAGATCGCTTTGCAGAAGAGAACGGTCAATTAGTCTACCGCTTTGCAAATATTGGCTTATACTGTTTATCTATGGATTTTATCGCCCATACCGCTAACCGTCCCCTGCCTATTTATAAAGCTCGGAAACATGCAAAACAACTAGAGCCTACGAATATAGAAAAAAATGCTTGGAAATTTGAAGAATTCATTTTTGATCTCTTTTCCTATAGCAATTGCTGTCACACACTCGTCTATTCACGAGATGCATGCTTTGCCCCTTTGAAAAACTTAGAGGGAAATTACAGTCCTGCAACAGTACAAAAAGCATTGTTTGATAGAGAAAGACAGCTATTTCTTGAAGTCACAGGGAAAGAAATTTCTCCAGATATCCCTTTTGAATTAGACGCAGCTTTCTATTATCCCTCCCCAAAAACAGCTTCCCTCTGGGAGAGCATCACATACTTTCAAGAATCGATTTCTGAAGCCTCTTGAGAATAATCATCTAAACACTGGGAAAGAAAACAACGAGCTCCGCACGCAGACCTCGATATTCCCCCCAACCGCTAAGCAGTTAGGAGAAAAAGATTAATTATCCGAGTTTTAGAAATGCATTCCTGTGGATAGATTTAGGGCGCGCTGATATCCCCAACGGGCTTCTATAGAATAATAGAAAATATCTGATGCGTAGTTTGTAATCCCTGCACAGAGATTGGCTCTATGGAAGCTTGTTACCTTCCTATCAGTAAACTCCATGTTCAACTGCGAAGCCAAACTAGCAAAATTCTCTTTAGGGAAGTATCGTTTTACATTTCCTGTGGAAAGAGATAGGTAAGGAAGAATGTAGTCATTTACATATGTCGCAACACCGATACTGATCGCCCACTCTTTATAAGACAGCTTACCTCCATCAGGGGAAAAGTCCATCACTGCTTGATTAGGAGTAATGGCGTATAAGTAATTCAATGGGCAAGCAGCGTGGCGATAATCTACTCCCATTCCAATAAAGGAAATTCCATCCTTCCAGATAATTTTCTTCAAACTCACTTCCCATGAAAATCCGAAGTTCGTTTGAACATCTAAGGAACCATGAAAAGCTTGACCTACCGATGTGACTGTTTCATTAGACTGTTGCGGAGTACTTGGCTGCGTACCCGTTTGAGCTTCTGGTACAGAGAAAACACGAAATGCACTTAAAGGAATGCGATAAAATTGCTTCAAGCCCCCGATTCTTCCTGTCAGACTGAGATCTAAAAGAGGAAAGATATCACGAGAACGATCGGCAAAAGCAATCGTAGCAAACAAACCACTCGTGTTGACATTAGAACTTAAAACTTCAAAGTTCTCGTGCCAAGCTATATAGGCAGGTGTTGATTGCGCTGTCCCTCCTGTATTAGACTTCGTATAGCTGAGAATAATAGGGACATTCTTCACCGAAGCAGCCTCCGAGAAAATATGGTCCCCGAAAAACCCCACTTTTACAGTATTAAAAAAACTTGATAAGACCCCGGAAGAGCTGCAAAGGTCAAAGCCACAAGAATCACTAGGGCTAGAGACAAGAATCGGATATGCGGGATTCCCTGCAGGCATAGCTTGCAAAGGCATAGTGGAGAGGGGGACGAATAAAGTTAAAAAAGCCAATCGCAAATGGTTCACTAGCTTGCTATTCATCAGATTCTGAGGCCTTTGTTTATTGTACTCTGTAACGACCTCATTTAGCAGATGTAAAAAAAAATGTACAAATGAAAAACGTCTGCTTCTCTAGAGATACTCTTCCTTCGTATTTCTTTGTAATAACATGGTAATCCCGTCATTGATATTGAGGTTTTCATACAACACACGATAGATACCAGTTGTAATTGGCATTTCAATTTTATGATGGCAAGCCACTTGATACGCTGATAAAGCTGTATAAGCCCCTTCTACTACCATCCCAATTTTTGCTTTAGCCTGCTCGAAGGTATACCCCTGAGCAATGAGCAAGCCAAACCTCGTATTACGACTCAAAGAAGAGAAACAAGTAGCACACAAATCACCTAATCCAGCCAAACCATTCAGGGTATCCGGACGACAATTCATAATTGATGCAAACCTACGAATCTCATGCAGACCTCGGGTCACCAAACCCGATTTCGCGTTATCTCCGAATCGAAAACCATCTGAGATACCACAGGCTATAGCTATCACATTTTTCAATGCTCCACCTAAAGCGACACCTTTGAGGTCGCTATTAGGATATACACGGAACTTAGGCGTAAGAAAAACCTGATGGATATGCTTAAGGGTGTCAGAATCATAAGCACTGATCACAACGGAACAAGGACAACCTCTTAATACTTCACCTGCGATAGAAGGCCCACTTAAATACCCTAGATACTGCGCTGCTGACTGACCAAATATCTCCAATATAATATCACTGAGTAACAAACCTGTATGTTGCTCAATGCCTTTGGACGTGATAACAAATGGCACTTTCAAATCTGTAATTTCCTTGAGCTGTTGTGCGACAGGCCGAATCCCAGCAGAAGTTACCCCCTCTACAATGATTGAAGCTTGATCAACAGCTTCTGCCATGTCCGTTGTAAATGATAAATTAGAAGGAATCTGAATATCTGGAGCTGAAGGATGAAAACGTTTGTGGTTTAAATGTGCAACAAGATCCTGATCCCGCCCCCAAGAGACCACGCGATACCCTTTATTAGCTAAAAGCAAGGCTAAACAAAACCCCCAGCTTCCAATCCCTAAATAAGCAACTTTTTCTTTCATAATATCAATAAGTATCATCCAACAGGGGGTGAATACCCCCTGGAACTTCTTGGAATTGTAAACAGGTTAACAGATGAAGGTCAAGGGATCTCCCAACCAAAGGCGGAATAGACCTTATCCATTGATAGCGTTGGACATTGTCCTGTATGTATTATGCATTAGCTTCAATGAAGCCGCGACTAAAATCCACTGCTGTTGCATAGCAGCTATTTGTATCTCTAGTAACAACTGTGTTGTTTGGGATAAGTCCCCATAGTTTTGCATATCAGCAACAACACCATTGAAAAATGTGAGTTCTCCTCCAGACTGTAATCCTGTATCTAGATTTTCTTCCCCATCAACGACAGTCTGTTCTTTCGTTTGCAAGTCCACAACAGATGTATTACTAGAAACAGTGAATGCTGCATCCGAGTCTGGCGTAGTACTCTTAGTTAGTGTTATTCCCTTTAAATACGTGGATAATTCATCTAATTGCTTTTTGATAACTTCTAATTCTGTTGTATATTTATTAGAGATCTCTTTTAGCTGAGTCTTTTGTACATCTGTTAGTGAAGCATTCCCATCTACTTTTGCAATGATCTGTGTGAGTAACTTTTTGGCTGAAGCTATGATATTGAGATCATTGTTTAAACGAGCCTTCTCAGCATCTAAACGATCGGAAATCATATCATAGCTATTGGCGTATGTATTCGTATTTTTTGTTTGAGCCAAATAGGAACCAAAATTATATCCAAGAGAAGCGGAATCGAAGGATTTGATTAGCTCGATTAAAGGGCTAAACAAAGATTGCGCATACCCAGCAAGGTTGACTTCCTGCCCAATAGCCAAAAGCGCCTCTTCTTGATCAGGGATGTATTTATCTAACAGAATATAAGCAAATGCAGATTGTATCGGCATTTTGTTAATAATACTACCATCCTCAGGATCGATCTCTGGGGCTGTGCTCAAAGCTTTTGGAAGAAGCTTCCCCAAGTATTTTTGAAAATCTTTCTCCTCTTTTTTTCTTGAAAAACCCCGGAAAAACCCTGATTGTCAGCTTGTGCTGAATTTTGTTTTGTGGTATACTGATTCAATATGTA
>CALGBW010000055.1 GCA_937884635.1 uncultured Chlamydiaceae bacterium | reverse complement strand
GTGCAGTTGGATCACCTCCTTTTTAAGGATTATTCTTAAGAAGGGAATAGTTAAAAATTATTCCTTAGATGATGCACTTGTATAAAACCTACACTTCTTACTTTTAGTTTTTATATACGGGGTATTAGCTCAGTTGGTTAGAGCACCGCTCTGATAAGGCGGGGGTCTGTAGTTCAAGTCCACAATACCCCACATACAAACCGTTTTAGGTTTTTGTTCTTTGACATTTATGATTAAGTAATAGTAAAACAACAAATAAGTCTAAAAAATTTAGTCAATTTGCGTTTTAGAATATGAAGATTACATAACAATTACAGAGAAGCAAAGCAATGAAAAAAAGTTGTAAGCAGAAAGAAATTGTAGGATAGAATAATATGGTCAGGAAGATAAGGGCTGTTGGGGAATGCCTATGGCACCATGAGACGAAGAAGGTCGTGGTAAGCTGCGAAAAGCTACGGGGAGTTGCAAACAAACATTGATCCGTAGATTACCGAATGGGGTAACCTATACAGAGTAATGTCTGTATATCATAGCACTGAATACATAGGTGCATGAAGAAAAACCAGGAGAATTGAACCATCTTAGTACCCTGAGGAAAAGAAATCAAACGAGATTCCGAAAGTAGTGGCGAACGAAATTGGAAGAATGCCCAAACCATAGATATTTATATCTATGGGGTTGTAGGACTCTGACATGGACGATATATAATTAGCAGAATAATTTGGGAAGATTAGCCAAAGAAAGTGAAAGCCTTGTAAGCGAAAATGATATATCCTCCTAAGAGTATCCTGAGTACAGTCAGGCACGAGTAATCTGGCTGGAATCTGGGTGGCCCACCATCCAAGGCTAAATACTCCGTGGTGACCGATAGTGAACAAGTACCGTGAGGGAAAGGTGAAAAGAACCCCGAGAGGGGAGTGAAATAGAACCTGAAACCGACAGCCTACAAGCCGTAGGAGCTCAGTATTGAGTGACTGCGTGCCTTTTGCTTAATGATCCTGCGAGTTACCGTATGTTGCAAGGTTAAGTGATAAAGTCACGAAGCCGAAGGGAAACCGAGTCTGAATAGGGCGATATAAGTAGCATGCGATAGACCCGAAGCCGAGTGAGCTATGTATGTCCAGGTTGAAGCTTGGGTAACACCAAGTGGAGGACCGAACCCACGTGGGTTTAAAACTGCGGGGATGAGGTGTACATAGGGGCGAAAGACCAAACAAACTCGGCGATAGCTGGTTCTCTCCGAAATAGTTTTAGGACTAGCCTCATATGTTTAGTTTAGATGGTAGAGCACTGATTGGACTAGGGTCCTTCACCGGATACCAAACCCAGATAAACTTCGAATGTCTAAACTTTAGAGTATGGGAGTCAGACTGTGTGCTATAAGGTTCATAGTCGAAAGGGAAACAGCCCAGACCGTCAGCTAAGGTCCCTAATTATATGC
>CALGBW010000054.1 GCA_937884635.1 uncultured Chlamydiaceae bacterium | reverse complement strand
GGGTTGCGCTCGTTGCGGGACTTAACCCAACACCTCACGGCACGAGCTGACGACAGCCATGCAGCACCTGTGTATCTGTCCTTGCGGAACACGACATTTCTGCCGCTGTCAAATACATGTCAAACCCAGGTAAGGTTCTTCGCGTTGCATCGAATTAAACCACATGCTCCACTGCTTGTGCGGGCCCCCGTCAATTCCTTTGAGTTTCACCCTTGCGAGTGTACTCCTCAGGCGGCATACTTAACGCGTTAGCTCCGATACGAATGGGGTTGAGTCCATCCACATCAAGTATGCATCGTTTACAGCAAGGACTACCAGGGTATCTAATCCTGTTTGCTCCCCTTGCTTTCGCGCCTCAGCGTCAGGTGTAAATTAGAAAAGCGCCTTCGCCACTGGTGTTCTTCCACATATCTACGCATTTCACCGCTACACGTGGAATTCCCTTTTCTCCATCTACCCTCTAGAAAAATAGTTTTAGATGCTGACTCGGGGTTGAGCCCCGAGATTTAACACCTAACTTTCCTTTCCGCCTACACGCCCTTTACGCCCAATAAATCCGATTAACGCTAGCACCCTCCGTATTACCGCAGCTGCTGGCACGGAGTTAGCCGGTGCTTCTTTACCTGGTACGCTCAAATCAGTCGGGTATTCGCCAACCTCTCTTATTCCCAGGCGAAAGTGCTTTACAACCCTAGGGCCTTCATCACACACGCGGCGTCGCTTCGTCAGACTTCCGTCCATTGCGAAAGATTCTCGACTGCAGCCTCCCGTAGGAGTCTGGGCAGTGTCTCAGTCCCAGTGTTGGCGGTCAATCTCTCAATCCGCCTAGACGTCATCGCCTTGGTGAGCCTTTACCCCACCAACTAGCTGATATCCCATAAACTCTCCCCTAACCGAAAGGTCCTCTCGGATCCCCTTCTTTAATGATGCTTAGATGCCTAAACACACCACATTCGGTATTAGCGGCCGTTTCCAACCGTTATTCCCAAGTTAAGGACAAATTATCTATGTATTACTAACCCTTCCGCCACTAGACAACAGTAAAACCATTGCCCCGTTCGACTTGCATGCCTCATCCACGCCGCCAGCGTTCAATCTGAACCAAGATCAAATTCTCAGTACTTTATTCTATATTTCTAAATTAACGGATTCTTTTTCAAATCCTCACAAGCATTCTATTACTGGCCTGCATTCTATCTCATCTGCATTGTTAAGAAGACGCTCTCACGTCTAAAAGACTCACTCACATCTACGTGTAAGCTGTTTTCTTCGTTTGAAGAAGCTATAATCTACTAAATCTACCACTTTTTCCGCCACCTTTTTTCTCAGATTTTTTCTCACCACTCAATAAATAATTCATCAAAACATACTCACAAACATATACAAGGCCGTTTTTGAAGAGAGATTTTTTAGTTAAACTAAAAGAAGCCCCGCAATTTAGACATCCACACAATCTATTGCCGCG
Organism: uncultured Chlamydiaceae bacterium; assembly: GCA_937884635.1. GTDB lineage: Bacteria > Chlamydiota > Chlamydiia > Chlamydiales > Chlamydiaceae > Chlamydia. The sequence continues at coordinate 15,794 of CALGBW010000054.1, read as the reverse complement.
CCAATAAAATTCTTAACAAAATAGCGGATTTGAAAAGATTAATTGAATGCCTTCTTTATCGAAGAAACAGAAGATAGAATGAATGATGGCCGACCAAACGAAACTACATCAACTACATGAGCAACTTCAATGCGAAGCAAGGGAGTAAAATTCTTTAAAGAATAGAAAGGTTCTCTGATCTGAAAACAAGAAAAGGAGCGATAAAAAGAAGTATGATAAAAACGAGGGCGAACGACGGGATTTGAACCCGCGACCTTCGGAACCACAATCCGACGCTCTAACCAACTGAGCTACGTTCGCCATGCGTAAGTGACGTCCCTTCAGATACTAAACAACAAAGAGACTCCACCATGTTATTTAAGCCCCCCTTTCTTGGGAAGTGCTTTTTACTCGGAAAAAGAAAATTGCAATGTGACGCTATAAAGATAGTTTTGTGATTGGGATGTTTTTGTCCAAATTCAATTTTGAATATAATGCAAATGAGATGATACTAACACCACCTCTATAGAATTCTGCATACCTATGGCTAAAGACAAACGTAGAATACGACTTTCCTTACCTTCTATGACCTGCACTGTGAAAGCTTGCTTCTATCTATTACTTTCCTGCTTTTCCGGATTAAGTTTATGGAGTTTCCATAATGCACAACCTTGCACACAGAACTGGATCGGCGTTCTTGGGTGGTCCCTTAGTGCAATTCTTACGCATGGATTAGGTGCTTCTGCTTTTCTTATCCCTCCTTATTTCCTTTGGCTTTCTTTCTTAAACATGAGGAAAACTCCCCTGCCTTTGTTACGCAGAAAGTCCACAGCCTTTGCTTTACTACCTATTTGCGTTTCTATACTTTTATCGATGTTCTCACCTGTTGATAGCCTTCCTTATCTTTTAGATTCTAAACTACCTAAAGTGTACTTAAACGGTCATAGCGTTGCGTACCTAGGTGGGATTCCTTTTTATCTCATGTATGCAGGGCAATCATTCTGTTTAAAACACTTAATTGGTTCTGTAGGAACTGGGCTTGTTGCCTCTGCCATTCTCTTACTGAGCATGTTTTATCTTTGTGGCGGCATGACACTCATTAAAAAAAAAACGCTCACAAATTTTCTCAAAAACAAGTTGCGGGCTTGTTGGCGTACGTGCATAAACACTTTAAAAAAACTACTAGATAAACAAAGCTACTTACCTAAACCTTCCCTTCGTAATCCAGCAACTTCACAATTTGACGGGAAGGCCCCAACCCCACCTGTTATTACTTTTTCTTTTGAAGAGACTGAGCCAATATCACCTCAGATACAAAAACCAAAGCGTAACGAATATCTCTTCTTAACACCCCATCCCAAACATAGATCCATACCCAATCTTTCTGCAAAAGAACCGACTCCCCGCCCTTCTGGATCTTCAAAAATTATTCCCATGCAGAAAATTTTATCCCCACAAGCACACACTCATTCACCTGAACCACAGATTAAACAATTCAGTAAGGGATCACCTGAACTACCTCAGTACCATCTACTAACGAAACACGAAACAGCTAAACCAGAATCTATTAAAGAGGAATTGCACAAGAAAGCTCTATTATTACAACAAACTTTAGCTAGTTTCGGCATAGAAGCAAATGTAGGAAATATTTGTTCCGGTCCCACATTAGTTGCCTTTGAAGTCTTGCCCCACACAGGAGTAAAAGTTCAAAAAATCAAAGCTTTAGAAAATGACATTGCTTTAAACTTACAAGCGTCGAGCATCCGAATTATTGCCCCTATACCAGGGAAAGCAGCGGTAGGGATAGAAATTCCTAGTCCACATCCACAGCCTGTTATTTTTCGTGATTTACTAGAAGAGTACCAAAAGCAAAAACACCTATTACAAGTTCCTTTACTTCTCGGAAAAAAGGCAAACGGAGATAATTTTTGGGCAGACTTGGCAACCATGCCGCATTTAATTATCGCTGGAACTACAGGATCAGGAAAATCTGTTTGCATCAATACCATTGTCATGTCCTTGATCATGACTACACTGCCCTCTGATCTTAAACTCGTTATTGTAGATCCTAAAAAAGTTGAGCTAACAGGCTATTCGCAGCTTCCTCATATGCTAACTCCTGTTATTACAGAAGCAAAAGAAGCTCATCAAGCTTTACTATGGCTTGTGAAAGAAATGGAATTGCGCTACGAAATTCTAGGCTTTCTAGGAATTCGTAATATCCAAGCTTTTAATTCTCGCGTAAGAAACCTAGAAGCAGAAGCCTCTTACGATAAAGAAATTCCAGAAAAAATGCCTTTTATCGTTGGAATAATCGATGAGCTAGCAGACCTTTTGCTATCTTCTTCCTTAGATATCAATACACCAATCATCCGCTTAGCGCAAATGGCCCGTGCTGTAGGAATTCACTTGATCCTTGCGACACAACGTCCTTCTCGAGATGTAATTACGGGATTAATAAAAGCAAACTTCCCCTCGCGTATTTCCTTCAAGGTTGCAAACAAAATCAATAGCCAAATTATTATTGATGAGCCTGGAGCCGAAAATCTCATGGGAAATGGAGATATGTTAGTTGTCTATCCGGGATCATTTGGTGCGATTCGCGTTCAAGGAGCCTATATCCGTGACGAAGATATCAACAAAGTCATTCGTGATTTATGTTCACGATTTCCCACAAAATATGTGGTCCCTTCTTTTGAAACGCAAGAAGTCTTTTCTAATGATGACTTTACTGAAAGAGACCCTTTGTTTAACCAGGTAAAAACTCTTGTATTGCAAACGGGCTCAGCCTCGACAACATTTTTACAACGAAAATTTAAGATTGGATATGCTAGGGCAGCTAGTCTAATGGATCAATTAGAAGAAGCATGCATTATCGGACCATCCGAAGGTGCAAAACCTCGTCGAGTTTTAACACAACGCCCCCCTCAAGAAGAATAAATGGAAGGCTTTTTCTCTCTCGCCTCGAGCTCAAAAGGCAATTGCGCTTACCTTGGCACACAGCAATGTAAAATTCTCATTGATCTAGGTATCAGCAAGCAACAAGCAAAAGATGCTCTCGCAAGTATGGGAATACACCCAGAAGATATCCAAGCTATTTTCATTACACATGAACACTCAGACCATACATTAGGATTGCGTAGTTTCATCAAAGCATATAATACCCCTATTGTATGTAACATACACACAGCACAGGCTTTGAATAATCAACTACTTGGCCGTCCGCACTTTCATATTTTTTCTTCTGGAACAACGTTTACTTTTCACGACTTAACCGTACAAACATTTAATGTTCCCCATGATGCCCTTGATCCTGTAGGGTTCGTTTTCCATTATCAAGGAGAAAAATTAGGGCTATGCACAGATTTAGGGTTTCCTACCTCCTGGATTACTCAAGCATTATATGACTGCGATTACTTATTCATTGAATCGAATCACGACCCTAAAAAAGTTCTGGAATCAGACAGAATCACTATACATAAACAACGAGTCTTAGGAAAACTAGGGCATCTTTCTAATCAAGAATGCGGCAAACTACTGAGAGACATTTTAACTCCTAAAATAAAAAAGATTTACCTTGCCCACCTTTCTAATGAATGCAATACTCCAGAGTTGGCACAAAAAACCGTTCTATCAGCTATTGAAGATAGAACGCATATTGTTCCTATCGTAGCTCTTTCCCGAGATATTACAGAGCCTATTGAATTTTGTTCGTTAGCAACCGTATGACTCAAACCCTATCAGATCCTCTTTTCCTTTCTCTAAGCGGAGACTGGCGCAATAGCGTTCCCTATAGCATGGAAAGAGCGAGTCAGTTACTGCACTTCACCTTTTTACCCGCCCTTACCTTCCCACACTGGCAAGTGGAAAAAACTGTCAGAGCACTTTGTGCAAAAGCAGATAGGAAACATCGCATTTCTCCTTTAGCTCGCTGGTTAGGGCAATTACACAAACGCGACTTATTATCTCCTCCAATGCCTCCCATTGCTGTTTGTTGGATCAATTCCTACATTGGTTATGGAGTTTTTGCAAGAGAAGCGATCCCTGCTTGGACATACATAGGAGAATACACAGGCATTTTACGAAGAAGACAAGCAATTTGGATGGATGAGAATGACTACTGTTTCCGTTATCCTATTCCGTTCTTCTCTCTCCGTTACTTCACTATTGACAGTGGTCAGCAAGGGAACTTCACAAGATTCATTAATCACAGCGATAATCCAAACGTGGAAGCAATCGGAGCTTTCCAAGATGGCCTATTTCATATTGTCATTCGTACAATTCGTGACATACAACCTGGCGAAGAATTATGTTACCACTATGGCCCCCTGTATTGGAAACATAGAAAAAAAAGAGAAGAGTTTGTTCCTGAAGAATTCTGACACGCCGAAGTCCAAACCTTAGCCCTCTCCGCTTGTTATCGTAATTCTGGAAAACTTTCTCCCAAGAAAAAAAGCCTTTCCTTAGAATACACGAAAAGCAAGGCTAACTTGAATCAATTACATCCCAAACAGAATCACTTTTGATCGACATTTGATAAAAAAAGATCTGGCTTGGTATGGAGCTTCTAAACAGCAAACCATATTACTACCTCAGACAGTTGCCTTAACATTCACTAAAACATAGCAAACTCCTAGGGGATTTTATGTTTAATAGCCTGAAACTTCGAAGTATTGCGAGCCTAACGCTATGTTGTATAGGCTTTTCCTGTTTGCCAATACCTATTTTTGGAGCAACACCGAGAAATACTTCTTCCTCCACATCCCTCAGCAAAGCAAAAATTGGCTCTGATGCTTGGATAGAGCAAAAGGTCCGTCAGTATCCCGAGTTGCTGTGGTTGACCGAGCCTTCTTCGCTCTCTTCCTCTTTAGCTATGCCCGAGGGTGCTGTGTTTTCTCCTTACTTGTTTGGGAAAAAACTCCCGGCCTTTGATATGGCTATGCGCAGTATGATCTATCTCCATCTACTTTTACAAGGAGCTAGACAAGCATACTCACAATTTGTGCAACTACAGCCCAATACAGAGACCTTGTCATTTAAACAGTTCCAAACTGCCCATAAGCAACTGCTCTTTTTCGTTAATTCTCCGAAGAATTTCGATAATACAGTAAAAGTCTTAGAAACAGCGATTGTCCTCAAATACTTGGGCTGTTCAGCTAAAGCAGCATCCCTATTTAAACCCTATTTTTCTGACGCACAAGTAGGATCCTTTTACACAAAAGCTTTACATGTTTTACAAACATTCCCTGAGCTGTGCCCATCTTTTGCGCGTTTGTCTCCCGAACAGAAAGAACTTTTCCTTTCTTTACGTCGATTGACAAACTATGACGATTTATTCCAACTCACCGATAGCCCCAGTGCAAAATTTTTATCTTTAGGAAGAATTAAAAAGCCTCTGACTGTTTTAGATCTCTATCTATATTCCTTAGATGTATACGGGGCGAATAACTGTTCACAGGCATTTTATGAGGATTTTTCTCCTCTTCTTGTGATGCTTCAACAACATGCAACTGTGGAAGAGGCCTTTTCTCGTTATCTGACATTCCGCGCAAATAAGCTAGGATTTGAAGGTCTTTCTAGAACGGATATGGCCCTTGTTCGTTTGGCAACGTTAATGGAATTATCTCCAGTGGAAGCATCTATGCTATCCGCTAGTTTCAAAAATATTCCTGGAGAAGATGCTGACATCCTATTGAGTAGTTTCTTCTCTCCTCAGGGAGAACACCTTCCACTAACAGTGAAAGGGCTACCCCAACTCTTATCAGGTCTACAACAGGCCAATTTAGGAAATACTGTTTCCACCCCAGAGGAAAAAGCAAAACATGTCTATGTAACAGCGCTAACCTTGCTCATCAAAGGATTACGTGCACATAAAGAAATGCTAACAAAACGTGTCTTGTCACAGAGCGTGATTCTAGACTTCTCTGATACAGTAGCTTCCTGCGGAGGCTTAGACCTCTTCTCAGAAAACGCCTCTGTTAGGATTCATTTAAATGGAGCTGTTAGCGTTCATATTTAACCGATTCCCCCTCCCTTTCCGAGGGGATTTTCTATTAAGAATCTTAACAAGAGTCTCGAATGGCTGTTTCCCATCATTTTTTAATGGGATTTTTGGTAAAATATTACAGGTTTATATTTACCAAAATATAAAAAATGAAAAAGTTGATTCATAAGTATTGTTTAAGTAGTTTGTTCTTGGCTTTGAGTTTAAGCAGCTGCTGTCACTCTTATGGATGTACAGTGCACGCAAAAAACGCCAATGACAGAAAAAATGAATCTGTTATACTCGAGGCCGAGCATGAGAAAGCCGCGGTTCCTTCGAGCACACAGATCGTTAGGGCTAATGGGTACTTTTCTCGCCGTGTTAAAAAATCAAATCAGAGCGCAAACGAAGTGGTAGCTAACTTTAGAGCTTACAAAGATCCAGTATCAGAGCAAGACAAGAAGGATATTTCCTTCGTGGTTTCTGCTGCTGCGAATAAGTCGTCTATCTCTTTGGCTATGTCTCAAAACGAGATCAAAAGCGCTTTATATCGTGTACAGGACGTACACCCTCTGGCATTACTACAATTCTTAGCTGAAAACCCAGAATTACTTGCTGGCATGCAAAAAATACAAGGCCGCGATTGGATTTGGGGCTTATTCATGACAGAATTAGGCAAAGTTTTTTCTCGAGCAGCAGCTAATAATGTTTTCTCTGCAGAAGATATCGCTGCATTCGCAGCTGCATTAGGATTGGATTCAGGGACCGTCACCTCAGTTGTAGAGGGGGAAAGGTGGCCTGAGCTCGTCAATATGGTGGTATCCTAATAAGATAACACAAGCAGTCAGGTGAAGGAGCATCCTTTCCCCGAAATTAGGAAAAGGAAGCGTCGTAGCCTGTCTCTCTACTATCTCTTCCCTTTTATTTTCTGACTAGAGACAACCAAAGGTAGATGGGAGAGACCTATATGTTACATTTCTTAGAACAATTCAATATGCTTTGCATATTCTATCTCGTGTTCCCGGCCATCTTATGCTTAGGCGGATTGCTGACATGGAAATTACGTGGATTACAATTTTCCTGCTTAAAGCTTGGATTCCAATTGATGATCAAGAACAAGCAAGAAGGCGGAGAAGATCAACAAAATAAAGTATCCCGCTATGAAGCTGTGGCTGGTATCTTAGCTGGTAACTTCGGAACAGGAAATATCGCTGGGATGGCTGTCGCTGTAGTTAGCGGAGGGCCTGGATCCTTGGTCTGGATTTGGATAGCTGCCCTATTAGGTGCTGTCGTGCAATACGCTAGTGCATATGTTGGGGTCAAGTATCGTAAATTTTCTCCAGAGAACAACAGTTATGTAGGTGGCCCTATGGCTTGCTTAGCCTACCGTCTAAAAAGTAGGCCATTAGCTTGTCTCTTCTGCTTTTTCACATTACTATCCGCATTTGCCGCTGGAAATTGCGTCCAAGTAAACTGCTTTGTTCCGTTATGTACAAGCGTACTTAGCATGAAATGGATTTTAGGCATTGGTATTGCTTTACTCGTTATGCCTGTGCTAGTTGGAGGGAATAACCGCATTTTACGCTTCTCTGCTTGCATTATTCCTTTCTTAGCAGGTTTTTACGCCATCTCTTGCGGAATTATCTTAGTAAAACACAGCGCGCAAATCATTCCTGCTTTAAAACTCATTGCCTCTTCCGCATTTGGAGCTAAACCTGCTCTTGCTGGAATTGGTGGTTATACATTAACACAAATTCTCTCAACAGGGGTGATCCGAGCTGTATTTGCAACGGACTGTGGTAACGGAATGGTTTCCATTCTCCAAGCAAACTCTAAATCAGAGAATCCGATTTCAGATGGTTTAGTCACACTACTACCACCAGTCATCGTAGTCAGCGTATGTTCCATCACGATGTTAGTCTTACTTGTTTCTGGTGCCTATGCATCTGGAACAGAAGGGGCTTTCATGATTATAGAAGCCTTCCAATCAAGTATTGGTAACTTAGGAAGCTTAATCGTATTGATCTCTATGTTCCTATTTGGTTACACGACAATCTTAACATGGTTTGCTTGCGCAGAAAAAAGTGTTGAATATATGATCCCAGGAAAAAGAGCAAACTTCTGGCTTAAGGCTCTATATATTCTCATTATCCCTGTTGGAGGAGTGATCAACTCCCGCTTGATTTGGGCTTTGTCAGATACAGGCTTTGCTGGAATGGTTATCCTGAACTCCATCACGCTCGTTGCTCTATTCAAAGAAATTGTATCAACAAGAAGCGGAGTTGCTCTACTTAAACAACAAGAAAAGCAGCTCTCCATGATCGTTCCTAGTGAATAAGGGGTTATTTCTATGGAGCTCAAGTCGCCATCCTTTTCTTATGGCCAGCCAATACCTTCCAAATATACATGTCAGGGGATTAATGTATCCCCTCCCTTGACCTTTATTGACGTACCCGCTGAAGCGAAAAGTTTGGTACTCATTGTAGAGGATCCTGACGTCCCTGCACATGTTCGTGAAGATGGGCTGTGGATACACTGGCTGGTGTATAATCTGTCACCAGAAATTCAGAATTTGGCTGAAGCAGCAAATATCTTTGCTGTTCAAGGGCTTAACACCGCAGGCAATGCTAAGTATGAAGGCCCTTGCCCGCCAGATCGCAAACACCGTTACTTTTTCTATCTGTATGCCCTAGACACCATTCTTCCAGAAGAAGAGGGTGTGACTCGGGATCAATTATTAGAAATTATTGAAGATCATATTCTGGCAACAGCCGAGCTCATGGGAACCTACGAGCAATCCTAGCCAAGGGGGAGGGTCTCCCCTCCCTAATTTGCAAAAAAACGCCCCTTTATCTATTCTTCTCGGAAATTTTTTCTAAAACTCTGTAATCCATGAAGAAATTCCTTCTTACTATTTTCGTATTTTATTGCAGTATTACGCATGCTGAGACAGTCCAAACCTTTTATGGTCCTATAGAAGTTGAAGAGCCAGTGCTCCTTGAATTAATCGAGAGCAAGGCAATGCAACGGTTAAAACATCTACGCCAATACGGGCATTTTTACTATGTTTTTAATTCCGCGGAATACTCCCGTTATGATCACTGCTTAGGTGTTTGGGCGATCCTTCGCTTACACGGCTGTTCTCTTAAAGAACAAATTGCTGGCCTTTTGCACGATATTTCTCATACAACCTTCTCACATACTAGTGACTGGATGTTCAAACGCATCCATGCTGAAGAGGGTTATGCTGATTATATTCATGTAGATTTTTTACAGCGCTATGGGATTGCGGAGATCTTGCAAAAGTACGGTATGGAAGCAAAGGAATTCGCTGTCAGTTCATCTGTCTTCCCTGCTTTGGAACAGTCCTGCCCGCACCTTTGCGCTGATCGCATTGATTACAATGTCCAGGGTGCTTACCACGAGGGAATTATCTCCCAAGAAGAGGCTCGAGATCTTATCGATTCTTTACAATTTCTTGATGGAAAATGGGTTTGTTCTTCTCCAGAACTCATGAAGAAAGTCTGCATGTGCTCCCTTATGCTGAATAAAACACTCTGGTCAGGAGTTCCGCAGTACGTCTCTCATCAGGGATTAGCAAAAGCCCTCCATAGGGGGATAGAAATTGGACTGCTTTCACTCGATGATTTGTATTTTGGTTACGATGATACGGTTTGGCAAGCGCTCAAACACTCCTCTGATCCTATAATTGAAAGTTGTTTCCTGGAGATTGAATGCCCAGAGCAATACTATCTTCTATCGCTTGTCCCTACAGAGATAGGAGAGGGCATTTATTTAAAATTCCGTGGGATTGATCCTTGGATCGTCATGGGAGATTCCCTGATTAAGCTCACTGAATACGACCCAGAGTATGGAGCGGCTTTTGCAGCTGATAAAGCCTATTACGCTCAAGAGAGATACCTGATTCACCTACCTACATACGTCAGAGCTAGCTGTTCTTACAACTAGCTCAAATTGTCAGCTACCCAGCCTACCTGCTGGGTAGCTTGACCCTGGCACCTCTTTCTCTTGTTTCTCCTTTCAGGGCTAAATATGCCCCATCCTTTCCCAATTTGACTGAGTAAAATAAATATTTTACACTCGATCTATGTTTAAAACATTTTTTAACATTATTTTATGAGTGGTTATCCTCAGACAATAGATACACTCTACGGTCCTGTGCCAGTAGAGCACCCCGTGATTTTAGATATCATTGCAAGTAAGGCTTTTCAAAGACTGCGTCATATTCGTCAATATGGCCATTACTACTATGTCTTTAATCAAGCGGAGCTCTCTCGCTATGACCATTCTCTTGGGGTTTGGGCTTTAGTCACACTTCAAGGTTGCTCTCTGAGAGAACAAGTGGCAGCATTACTTCACGATATTTCCCATACGATCTTTTCTCACTTAGGAGACTGGCTCTTTGACTATATTCATGCTGAAATGGGGTATGCTGACAGCATTCAAGAACAGTTTCTTTATCAAAATGGCCTTGCTGAGATTTTGCATAAACATGGCCTATCTGTAGGAGATATCTGCCCATTTAATGGGAATCGCTTCCCTGCTCTTGAGCAATCCTGTCCTGAAGTATGCGCTGACCGCATGGATAATAATATCCAAACAGCCTTTCACCATGGAATTATCTCTCAAGAAGAGGCTAGGGAAGCAGCCCATACCCTATCGTTTGTAGATGGAAGATGGATTAGCTCCTCACCTCTGTTAATCAAGAAAATCTGTGAAAATGCTTTGTTCATGAACCGCGAGCTGTGGAGTAGTGTCCCGGGTTATGTATCATCCGCTGGGCTGGCTGCAGCTATTCATCGAGGGGTAGAAATCGGTATCTTATCTGTTGAGGATATCCATTTCGGAACGGATCATAACATTTGGCAGGTGCTAAAGTCCTCTTCAGATCCCTTTATTCAAACAAGCTTCCTACAAATAGAAACGCCCGATCCATACTACTCGTTAGCAAATATCCCTATAGAGAATTCGCAGAAGATTTACTTAAAATTTCGTGGGGTAGACCCCTGGGTGTTAGTCGATAATGAATGTCTACGCCTTACAGCATATGACACGGAATACCAACAGGCATTTGAAAAAGATCGGTTGTATTTCGCGGAGGATAAATACCTATCCATCTCTCCTCCACACCATGCACTTTAAACTCATCCTTAGGGCAGCTGTTGAAATAGATTCCCCATTTCTAATGCTGTGCGCATACCAGAAGCACCTAAATTTGGACCCTTAATGCCAGCTCGCTCCCAAGCAGCCTCTACGCTAGGGGCTGTAATAATAGAGAAGGTAATGGGAGTAGTAAACTCCAGAGAAAGTTCCCGAATGCCTGCTGCTACTTGATCAGCAATCAGACGAAAATGTGCTGTCTCACCTTCTATCAAAACCCCACAAGCTACCACCGCAGTAAAAGAAGATATTTGTAAGAGCTTTTTAATCGTACAAGGAATCTCGAAGGCGCCGGGAACTCGGATGATTGTTAAATCCTCCGGATTCCCCCCCAGAGAAAGAAACTCTTCTTTCGCACCAGAAACAAGCGCGTTGGCAATAGGAAGATTAAAACAAGATCCAACGATCGCAATACGCTGATTCTTTGGAGAGGGGGAGCCTTTTTTCTCGTTCATATGCATACCTACAGGAGTGTATTTTCTACAGAGGGAAAGTCAATCCAATGACCCATACGCTCTTTTTTTGTCCGTAAATACTGTAAATTTTCTTCCTTCACTGCAATAGGTAGAGGAACACGATCTGTGATACTCAAGCCGAACCCTTGCAAACCAAAATATTTCTTTGGATTATGCGTAAGAAGGCGAATCGTTGTCAGCCCCAAATCCACTAAAATCTGTGCTCCAATACCATACTCTCTGGAGTCTACAGGAAGGCCCATCTGTAAGTTTGCATCAACAGTATCTAAGCCAGAGTCTTGTAACGCATATGCGCGTACTTTATAAGCCAGACCAATTCCTCTTCCCTCTTGCCCACGCAAGTATACAACTACTCCCTTTCCAGCCTTGGCAATATACTCCATAGCAGCTTGTAACTGATTACCACAGTCACAACGGCAAGAACCAAAGATATCTCCTGTTAGGCATTCCGAATGCACACGAACCAACACATCCTGCTCACCAGAAACCTCCCCCTTCACGAGGGCGATATGCTGAACTCCATCATATGCTTCATACACATGAATAGCAAACTCACCATATTTTGTAGGTAATTTGGCTGAGGATACACGTACGACCAAACGCTCCAAAGAACGCCTATAGGCAATGAGATCCGCTACGCTAATGACAGTAAGACCGTGTGTCTTCGCAAACGTGAGGATATCTGGAAGGCGCATCATAGACTGGTCTTCATTCACAAGCTCAGCGAGAATCCCACATGGGTGTTTCCCTGCTAATTTTGCTAAGTCCATTGCAGCTTCTGTATGCCCAGCGCGTTTCAACACACCTCCCGGAGCACTCATCAAAGGGAAAAAATGACCCGGAGAAACAAAATCACACGGCTGACTGCTAGGGCTAGCTAATAGCAACGCAGTTTTCGTTCTGTCTGCGGCAGAAACCCCAGTCGTAATGTCCTTAGCAGCATCCACAGATACAGTAAACGCCGTGCGGAAAGGACAACGGTTATCCCTAACCATAGGGGGCAAGCGTAAAGCCTGTAGCCGATCTTGCTCTAGCGATGCACAGACAATTCCTGTAGTGTATTTAAGAAGAAACGCCATTTTTTCTACGGACAGATCCTCACCTGCGATGATCAAGTCTCCCTCATCTTCTCGAGAGGCCTCATCAACGACAATGACAAACTTACCCTCTGCAATATCAGCGATCGCTTGCTTTACAGTATCTAAACCCATAGGCTGCTAAGCCTTACACTCATTCTTAAAAATTAGGGGGTCATTTTACCCCGCTGCGAAAGAGAATCAACAAAAAAAATGTCCTCTATAATTCCAAAGAAATTTTTATAGACTCTCCTAGCTTAATAACAGAAAAAATCCGCGCCTCCCTCGCCGAAGGCAATAACAAGCCAAGATCTCCAAGCAAAGGTTGATTTTGATCTCCTAAAATCTTATTCCCCAGGTAGAGCTCCCAAGCATGAGCATAGGGGAAGCAAGCCGTAAGCAGCGTCCGCCCCCCTTCCACTAAAACCTGCAGAACACCTAAAGAGGCCAAATAGAAAAATAGCTTCTCGAGGTCTACCCCACTAGCAGTGTAGGCTGTTTTGAAAATAGTAACTCCCATTTCTGAGAGTTGTTGTGTGTGCTCTTCGGGACATAATTCTGTGGTTACATACAGGGCTGTTTCAGGATGCTGGAAGATTCGTGCTGAAGTAGGAACTGCCCCTCGACTATCTAATACCACCCGCAAGGGCTGCTGTGGGTAGAGATCTCCTTCCTTCGTGCGCGCAGTCAGACGCGGGTTATCTAGTAAAACTGTCTTAGAACCAACTAGAATAGCCTGGGATTGCTGGCGTAAAACCCCCACATCAGCGCGAGCTTCAGGACAGGTAATCCACTGAGACTCTCCCCTGCGATCTGCCACCTGTCCATCTAGAGTTGCAGCAGATTTTAAGACAATCCAAGGCAACCCAAACATACGATGTTGCAAATAGGGGCGTAGAGAACGCCTAGCCTGCTCCTGTTCTAATCCAATGAAAACCGGAATCCCCGCCTGCCTGAGCAAGTCCACACCCTTATGGGACACTCGCGGATCTGGATCCAAAAGCGCAATATAAACAGCCCCTACTCTATGCTTAATCAATAACTCCACGCAAGGTGGGGTGTGAGCATAATGGCAGCACGGTTCGAGGGTAACATAGACATCTGCCCCAGCCACAGATTCAGTCGCAGAGAGAATGGCATTCTCCTCAGCGTGGGGAAGGCCTTGCTTGGCATGAAACCCCTTGCCAATCACTTTCCCTTTTTTCACAATAAGGCACCCAACCCAGGGATTAGGAGGAGAAGAACACCGCCCCCGCTCTCCAACCTCTATGGCCCGTCGCATAAAGGATTGCTGCTGCTCAGAGAAATCTTCCATATACGCAGTATTTATGATTCTTGGGCGGCGGAACCCACTCATTGATAGCATGGGTGAAAGCCCATCCAACCTGTTTTCATATTCTAAAAAAATAATTCCGTTTCTTACCGAATCATTTTTTCGAAGCTATTCTTTCTTTCAGATTTAGAATTTAGCGCAATTCTAGTATTGTTTCCTAACTCAAAAATATTTGGGTTCGTTGATGGAAAGAGGCTATCCGAACAGCGTCTACCTAACCACCAAACAAGAAGTCTTATTGGTACAGACCTTCGGCTATATGTACTCTGACTGGACTCCCCCTATAAAAGGCCAGTTTTTGGGAAAAGTGGGGCAAGACACTGTAGCTTTCACCCTGAAATCCCTTCCCATGCTCTCTTCTAAAAAGCCTCCTCAATCAAAAAAATCTGTGAAAAAACAGAGAGAGACTCTTACTAGGACGTCATCTTCTCTAGATAAAAAAGAAAAACATTCGCATAACTACTACCGTAAACAACAGCCTAGAGCAGGAAAAATTCTTCTACAACGGTTGCGTCACCAATATGGTTATAAAAAGACAAATTTGAAATTATCAGTTCGTCATGGGATTTTCCTCAAATGCAGTTGTACTCATATAACAACAAAATCTCTGGGCATAGCCCCCAGAAAGCTCTGAGTCTTTAACTCAGAAGTAATTCACCTATAGGAATTTTAATCGAAGAGAACCCCAGTATGTTGGATATCAAACAAATACGTAAGGAACCGGAAGCATGTGAGGCAAGTCTGCAAAGAAAAGATGCCGGTATTTCATTACGACCTCTCTTGGACTTGGATAAAGAAGTCCGCCAGTTAAAAACAGACTCTGAAGCCCTCTCTTCTCAAAAAAAGGCACTGTCCGCTGAAATCCATAAAGCGAAAAAGCAAAATGAAGATGCTACTGCGCTACTGGCACAATCAGAATCTCTTTCTGATCGCCTCTCTGAGCTGAATGTACAGTTAGAAGAAAAGTCTTCCCAACTCAATGACATTCTTGTCCGGCTACCAAATTACCCTGCTGAAGATGTACCTGTTGCACCCGATAAATCAGGTAATAAAGTCATTAAGAGTGTAGGCTCTATCCCTCAATTTTCTTTTACCCCTAAAAATCACTTAGAGCTCAACCAACGCTTACACCTTTTAGACTTCAAGCTTGCAGCGAAAACCTCTGGAACAGGATGGCCAGCGTATAAGAATCGCGGTGTGTTATTAGAATGGGCATTGTTATCATACCTACAGCAGAAACAACAAGCTCATGGATTTTCTCTATGGCTACCCCCCCTGTTAGTGAAACGTGAAATTTTATTCGGATCCGGTCAAATTCCTAAATTCGATGGGCAGTATTATCGAGTAGAAGACGGAGACCAATCTTTGTACCTTATTCCTACGGCAGAAGTGGTCTTAAATGGATTCCATGCACAAGATATTCTTGCTGAACAGGATCTCCCCATCTGCTACGCAGCATGCACCCCCTGCTTCCGACGAGAGGCCGGAGCTGCTGGAGCACAAGAGCGCGGCCTAGTCCGAGTACACCAATTCCATAAAGTAGAGATGTTTGCCTTTGCTACTCCGGAACAAAGTGATCACGTTTACAAAAAAATGTTAGACCTCGTAGAAGAAATTCTAACAGAGCTAGAACTCCCCTATCGCCTATCTTTACTATCTACCGGGGATATGTCCTTCACAGCTTCCAAAACTATTGATGCGGAAGTCTGGTTACCAGGACAAGAAACATTTTATGAAGTCTCTTCCATTTCACAGTGCACAGATTT
>CALGBW010000053.1 GCA_937884635.1 uncultured Chlamydiaceae bacterium | reverse complement strand
CGAGCGAATTGCCCCACTACAGTGATTAACATCTATGTGATCACCAATCCCATGCAGATTGGTTTGTGTTTTCGGTAGCTCTAAGGAATCAAGGTCAAAAACCGCGGCGTAGACAATAGGTTTTTTTGTCTCTATCTGGCTCATCACCTTTGTGGCAATAGGACCTAATGTGACAATAGCCACAACATTAGGATCTTTATGTAAAGAGCGAGCGATCTTCTTGGCTTGGAACCAAGAGTCTTGAGCATTAAAAAACTCTGTATTGGGGGCGTTAGCAAAAGATACGAGTGTTTCTGCGCAACTGGTGCCACAGTCTTCCAACAACTTATGTGTAAAAGAAGAGAAAATCGCAATTTTCGGAGATTTTGCCTCATTACCTATGGAGGCAATGATTACGGAAAGGAAGGAACAACCTATGGAAAAGAAAAACAGGTATTGGGAAAACTTCCGAAAAACCACAAAACTCTCCTGGTTACACTGTAGTTAAAAGAGATTTTGTTAATGCCTCTACGGCAAGGAGTACATCGTTTCTTTTCCCTAAGGAAGAGAAACGAGCAAAGCCTACTCCGCATGAACCAAACCCTTCTCCTGGAGTCACAGCGATGCGGTAGTTCTGTAGAAAGAAGTCAAATACAGGCTGTTCGCCACATTCTGGGACTTCTACCCAAAGATAAGGAGCATGCTCTCCTCCATAGACGCAGAAATCAGCTTGTTGTAAAGCTTCTCTCAGAAGGTGACTATTTTCTCGGTAATAGTGGATTGCAGGTGGTGTAGGAAATAAATGGATTCCTTCGACGGCAGCTTCTTGTACTGGTATGGAGACCCCATTAAATGTAGTAGATAGGAACCGTCTCCAATCTTGGATAATCGAAGAGCCATCTTCATATTGCAGTTCCTCAGGGACCACAGTCCATCCTAAACGAATTCCGGAGAATCCTAGAGGCTTGGAAAGAGATTGAATTTCTATAGCGCAGGATCGAGATCCAGGAATTTCAAAAATGCTTTTAGGGAGATCTGGATCTGTAATGAAAGCACTATAAGCGGCATCAAAGAGAATAATGCTACCTCGATGAATAGCATAGTCAACAAGAGCTTGTAGCTGCTTGTGGCTTAAAACAGTGCCCGTAGGATTATTAGGAGAACAAATACAGAAAATATCAATTTTTTCTTGCTCTGGTATTTGTGGGGTAAAATCCGTTTCTTTCAAACAAGGAAGAGGGAGGATACGTTTAGCTCCAGTTAACCGTGCTAGATCTATATAAGCTGGGTAAGAGGGGTCTTGGATTGCTATTGTTTTTCCTGCACCAAAAAGGGATAATAGGCGGAAGAGATCGTGCTTTGCTCCATTCGAAATAAAAATTTCTTCTTTAGAAATAGTGTTTTTGTACAAATATGTTGCTATTTCCTCCCTAAGAGAAGAAAGCCCATAGTCTGGGCCATACCCTCGGTAGGTACTGCTATTCCCGAATCTTTCTACAGAGTTAGAGAAGGCGTGGACAATAGAGGCTTCTAGGGGTTGCGAAGTATCTCCAATTGACAAATCAATAATATGCTCGTCAGGATGATTGTCGCGGAAATGGCGTAATTTTTTCTGTATTTCGGAGAACAGGTAATTCGTACTCAAGGAAGAGAAGTGAGGATTGCGCAACATAGGTCCGTACAGTGATAATTTATCATTTCTTGCCTTAGACACTGCTAAGTCTTTAGCTTTCTAGGGGCAAGAGGCAACTTTTTCTACGTTTAGAATTTTGCGCAATTCTTCTATTGTTTTCCAACTTGAAAATTTTTTAGTTTTTTGTTCACTTTTTCCTCTGAGTGACGCGGTAGGTTTCTATGACAAAAGGTGGAAAATACCTGGCTTTAGTTGCGTGTAGTCACTAAAAACCATAGCTTAGACGGAAGCCGTAGTAATTGCTTCGCTGTCTAGAGAATTGCCCTTCGCGTGAAAATCCCTGGTGGTACTCAAAGAAAGTGCGGATTTTTCTTCCTACGTCTTGAAATTTCGACCACTCCATGCCTACTACGTAAGTTTGATCAATGTCAAAATCATGTTCTTCCCAGAATCGGAAGTGCATGGCAAAAATCGGCTGGGCATGCAGATTGTCTTCCCTCAATCCAAAAGGACGTAATTCGACACCACCCTCTGCATAGAGAGGTTTTTCTGGGAACGTTACATCTCTGAATAGAATGTAACCTAGTCCACCATATAAGCGAATAATCGGGTTATATTTCCAGGAAACGAAGAGGTCGATACTTTCATCGCTCAGGTTATACCTGGGGAAATCATGGTTGGAAAGGATAAATTCATCGCCCAAATGAGAAGATAAATGCCATAGACGTAGACGGAAGCTCCATTTATCTACAGCAAAGCCAAAAAGCAAAGCTACAAAGAAATCAGAGTTAAACATGCAGGCATCGGGATGGCTCAAGTCAAAGACGGAGAAAACTCCCCCCTGGATGCCAATGTCTAAATCTCCGTGGAAACGTGTGAGATCAAAGAGACGAAGGAGAACAAAATCACCCCCGAAGATAGCAGAGCCAACACGGTCTCCAACAACATCATCATTAAAGCGGATTCCCGCGCTGTTTGTAACCTGTCTTGGGTCAGCAATTAAAGGGGAGAAGAGAATAGTATTTTGTGGAAGCCAAATTCCCTCCTTTCCACAAATCACTTTCGTGCCCATAGCCCTATGTTTAGGTAAGGGACATCGATCATAGGTTCGTACTCGCGAACACGGCTGTTTTGGATTCTCGCAAATTTCAACTGAGCTAATAAAGGGAAGATCTTGAACAAAGCTCACAATGGCTTCACTGGTAGCGCTCTCATTAGGAAGGGACCAAAGATAAGCTGTTTCTTGTTCGACAAAAACTTGGCAGTTGCAATCAAGAAAGTGCATATCTAAAAGAGCTTGCACATAGCCGGTGTTGTATTTGCTTTCTTCTGAGCGGAAAATATGATCTGGTAGTTGGTCTGAGCGTGAAACGGATTTTCTGGCGTTCAAACATGAACTACATGAAGAAGAATCCTGGGCAGAAAGAGAAGTAAAAGAGGTTAGGCAGAAGCAAAAAGAAATGTAAAAAAACAATTTTTTCATTATATCACAGGCTTCAGCGATGGAATCAAAGCTTCTTGTAAGGGTACATCTAAAGATATTTCATCTTTTCGCACTCTACGAAAAGATGTAGGTCCTGGCAAGAATTATTTTCCCTCTTGATGGGCTTCTCATTGAGAGAAAGGGGAAGTAGATGAGAAACATAAGGAGAGGACAGATGAAGAAAAATGCTTGGTTAGCTGGAATGGCCTTTTTACTCGTTGGCTGTGAGATGATTTCTAGCAAAGATGTTTCCTACATGCCTCTTGTTAACCAGTTGTTTTCTTCATTAGATTTGCCTGAAGCTTCTGATTCGAAAAATCTTGTTGCTCTCGCCTCTGGGTTATCACTTTCTTCTGAGGACCGTATACATGGCGAGTTTCCTATTTTTCCTGTACAAGATGAACACCTTGTGTATCAAAACTTCTCTTTGTTGAGGATGACGCAAGATGTTCCTGCTTATGAAGCTACTTACAATTCTGTTGTGATTTTAGGAAGTGCCTTGCCTTTGATGCGGCAGCGTTTAGCTTTCTTGGTCGGAGAGTGGCAAAGGGGAGTACGCTTCAATGAGATTATCTTTGTTACGGGAAAAAGACCTTTGTATGCTGGTGCTGAAGAAAAGGAAGAGTTTTTTGGCGCGAGCAACAATCCATTTTCAATAGAACCAAACTGGGATCGTGCTGCGCATGAGCTTCCTTCTTCTGAGCTAGAAGTAGCCCAATTTGTTTGGAAGCAAATGGCTTTGCCAAGGGTTTGGAGAGACCCTTCTGTTATGCGAATTGTTTTCTTAGAAGCTGATCCTCAAGATGGAAGAGAGTATAGTAATCGACATGATACGCTTAAACTACTGCAGAATTACAGAAAAGCAGATTCTGGGAAGATCTTGTTTATGAGTAGTCAACCATTTATTCATGTGGATCTTTGTCGTATTGAGTCGTATTATGATCGGGAAAACTTTGACATTGCGGGACCTGGATTTGCCCAGACTGTTTTAAAACAAGAGTGGGCCCCTTCTCTTTGCTTATCGGCATTATCAGGTTGGGTCGCAGAAACGAATGGGAAGTTGAGAATTTCGTTAGAGAGGTAAGTTTGGTTGAGGAGTATTGGGAACTGGAAGTGAAGGTCACACCCAAAGCTAGAGAGAATAAGGTGGTTGGTTTTGAGGGTGATGTATTGAAAATCCGTGTGACTGATGCTCCGGAAAAAGGGAAGGCAAACGACGCGGTGGTGGCCCTACTTGCAAAATTTTTTTCTATTGCAAAAAGGGATGTAATTCTTGCATCTGGGGAAACTTCTCGTCGAAAAAAGCTTCTTTTGCCTAAACACTTGCAAGAAAATCTCGAACGCTTCTTCCCTTCTTAACCTATGCTCTGACAAATCCTTGTTCCTTAGAAGGGTGATTCGGTCCTATGGGTAAAGTCCCCTCTATATATTGACGAAAGACTTCTACCCCTTGTTCTGCAGAAGATAGATAAAAGAGGCAATTACTGATCCATTCCGATCCTTGAATCGTGCCAGCCCGTTTATTTGTTTCATAGACAGTGGATAGCTTGCGTTCCCAGTAGCTCATAGAACCCATCAAAAAGACAGGGACGGGAGCTTTAAACCCTGTTTTTAAACTCATGATCTCTAAAGCAAGCTCAAAGTCTGTCCCAATCCCTCCTGGAACAAAAATAGCCAGATCAACGTAAAAGTGCTCTTGTCTTTCTATCAAGCTATCTTTTTGGTAAGTCATCTTGGCATCTAGATATGCAGAATGAGGAAACTCAAAGTCAACGAGGTTGCCGCAGGAAAGGATACCAAGTTCTTGAGCTGCTTTATTTCCTACGTTCATTGCCCCTCTTCCTCCCCCCGTCATGACAGCTAATGGAGCAGGTTGAGAAAACCCAGGAATAATAGCTTGATCTGTCAGGTCTTTTAACCCTGCAAGCAGTTTTTGGATCTCTTCTGTATGTTGCTCCGCAGATAAACAAGAGCCGTGAATCCCTACAAAGTAGGCGGAGGAGAACTCATGAACACGATCTTTAGGTACAAACATGCCTGATTGCTTGCCTCGACGTTTTGCGTACTGCAAGACGCGTTGAGATTCTTTATCGGCCCAGAAAATAGCAATGCCTAGGTCGTCTAAATCCGTAAGTAGGGAGCGGTCTGCCTTAGAAAAGTATTGCCCTTGTGAGTGAGAAGGAATTTGAAAGTACAGTTGTTTGAGGTAGTGGTGCACGTCAGGGGAAAGAAGCAAGCTTTTCAGTTTTGTTGTAGGGAAATAACGAGAAAAAAGCGCTCCCTCACTTGTAATGACTCCCGTTTCCATTGAGGTGAGTAGTGGGTATTCTGGTTGTGCTTCGACATAGGCATCCAATTGGTCGGTAGAAGCGAGAATTGATTCTGGAGCGCCTACGACCCAAGAGTCATTCGATAATAGAGCGATTTCGCTGCCCTTGGATAGGAAAGTTGTTGTTTTTGTGTCTGTTTGTGGGGCTGTAGAAAAAATACGAAAGATCGTTTCGTCAGATTCTAAAGAAGCTTGCAGTAAATCTCGATAGCAAAAGAATGAGTGTTCTCGGTAGGGCTCAATCGTAAACAGCTCTAAAGGAATCTGATTGACGGGAGTCGTAGCTGGGCCGTGAAACTCATAGATATCCCCAGATTCTAATGTTGTAGGTTCTAGAATATTCGCTGCTGTATGGACAAGGTTTTTGGGTAAGAGTTCATCAACTACACGGGCAAACACCGTTCGTATGTGTAAAGGCTCGGTTTTGATCAAAAGAATATGTCCCGGAGTAGGGACGTGTTCCTTATCTGCATGATATTGGTAAAGGGATAGCAGATGACGAATCCGGATATGCTGTGTTTGGAGAGATTTACTGACTAAAGGAAGAAAGCCGTAGACATCTTGATTGTATTCCACAATACCAGGAAGGGCAGGAATAGAAACAACAAGTCGATCATCGACTACATCAAAGGTAATGAGATGTTCTAAGTGTTTGCCAAACCGTAGTAAAGGAATGCCATTTCGATCTGTGTGTTTCAGCATTCTTTCTAGGTAATCTACAGACCGAACCAAACGGCGATCGTCAGCAGCAAATAACTTAGCTAAAAAACAACCCGGTTGAATTTGTTGTAGCAAAGCCTGTGCAACCGGATCACAGCTAATAAACTGTACATGCAAACGCGCTCTTTTGCGAGAAGAACTCAGCTCACAAGACAACATGCGCGCATCTACCCCTAATTGGGCGATCGAGCTTTTTATGTTTAAACGCAAACATTCTGATGGGATGGAGAATCCTAGAAAATGATCAGGAATATTTTGAATTTCTAATTCCGCTTCATAGGTTTGGGGGGACACCTCTTTGAGGTATGAACACAGATAAGCATCTGGAGATACAGCATCATGATTTTGATGAAAAAAAGTCATAGAACCTGTCTGAATAATATTGAGTGGTTTTTTGATCATATCAATTTTATTACTTTTTTCTTGATTATTTTTCTGCACATGAAAAGTATTTTCTTTTTCTTTGTTAAGAGATATTTTTCTTATTCAAAATGCTTTTAAGAAGGTATTTTTGTTTTTTCTAAAGAGAATGCGACTCTTGCACGGGAGATGCTCTACAACTTGCTAAAATACAAGTGTGGTGATTATAGTGAGACTACTGGAAAGACTACACTTTGATCTAAGTAGCAATCGCTTGAAGTAACGGTCGTTTTGACAGGGGATAATCCTTAATGCAGTTAGGGATTCCCCATAATAAATGTCGGAATCCGGGTATCTAGGAGGATTAGGAATGGTGAAAAATCCGAGAAGCGTGGGTACGCATGACGGTTCTTTTCATGCGGATGAGGTTACCGCTTGTGCTTTGCTGATCATGTTCGATCTAGTTGACAAGGATAAGATTGTTCGCACCAGAAATCCAGAGAAGCTAGCTTGTTGCGAGTATGTTTGTGATGTGGGCGGGATCTATGATCCCGAACAGAAGCGATTTGATCATCATCAGGTGTCCTATTCTGGATTGTGGAGTAGCGCTGGTATGATTTTGCATTACCTAGCGGATAAAGGATACATTAGTTCAGAAGAGTATGCTTTTTTGAATGGTGCTCTTGTTCACGGTGTAGATGAGCAGGACAATGGTCGTTTTTTCTCTAAGGATGGTTTTTGTTCGTTTTCAGATATTATTAAAATTTATAATCCTTCGGAAGAAGACAAAGGAACGGATCAGGATTTTTTGTTTGCCTTGCATTTCACCATCGATCTTATTGGGCGCTTGAGAGACCGATTCCGTTATGATCAGATGTGTCGTGAGATAGTCCGTTCGGCTATGGATAAGAGTAATCACTGTTTGTTTTTTGATCGGCCATTAGCCTGGCAGGAGAATTTTTTCTTTCTCGGAGGAGAAAATCACCCCGCATCCTTTGTTTGTTTCCCAACCTCGGATCAGTGGATTCTAAGAGGAATTCCTCCTAATTTAGACCGGCGTATGGAAGTAAGGATTCCTTTCCCGGAGGAATGGGCTGGTTTGCTGGGTGACGCACTTGTTAAGGCTTCTGGAATTTCTGGTGCTATTTTCTGTCATAAGGGCTTGTTCCTTTCTGTTTGGGATAGCAAGGAAAGTTGTCAGGAGGCCTTGCAATTGGTATTAGCAAGTCGGGGATTAGTATGACAATTTTTGAAAAGATGATCGCAGGCTCTATGCCTTGTGATAAAGTTTATGAAAATGAGAATTTTATCGTTATTAAAGATAAGTTTCCTCAAGCACCAATTCATTTGCTTTTGATTCCTAAAAAACATATTGAGAAATTACAAGATATGGAGAAGGAGGATTTTGCTCTTCTTGCAGAAGCTGGAGAGTTAATCCAAAAATTGGCAAAAGAATTCAACATCCTCGATGGCTACAGAGTAGTCATCAATAATGGTCGGGATGGAGGGCAGTGCATTTTTCATTTGCATATACATCTTCTTGGTGGCAGTCCTTTAGGATCTATAGCCTAATTTTTTTCTGTTTATGCGTGAGCGCTCAGAGCGCAAGTCCCTTGCACCAATATGTTTTGGTTCAGGATTGGGAACACGCAAAAGAGGAGGCTCGGAGGATATTAGATTCCCCTTCGAGTTCTCTTCCTCTGGTTCGACTATCTTTAAAAGCCTATTTATTAAGTAAAGAATACTCTTTATGGGCTTCTGCTTTCTCTCGTTGTTGTCATTTACATCCTGACCTTCGTCATGATCGTGATGTTCTTGAAGATTTTTCTATCCAAGTTCTTTCAGACGGCATGAGCCATTCTTCCTTTTCTGTCCGTGCTGTCTCTGTGCTTGCCATAGGCATGGCTAGGGATTTTCGTTTAGTCCCTCTGCTTGCTCGTGCTCTTTATGATGATAGCATGATGGTTCGCTCCCTGGCTTTACAAGTTGTTTTACTATATGGCTCAGAGTCATTAAAGGAAGCTGTGCAAGATTTAGCATGCCATGATGGTTCCATGTACGTTCGTATGACTGCTTATCAGGTGGCGGCGGCTTTAGAGATGACCAGTATGATACCCTTCTTAGAAGCTCGTGTGAGGGACTCTCATTCTGTTGATGATATTGAACGTAAAGAGGTAGGAAGGGCCCTTTGCTTATTAACAAAACACCCTTGCGATCAAGCTATTTCTAATGAAATAGAACAAGCTATTCATTTGTGTGAGCGAATAAAAGAGGGACGAGAACATCCTCAAGAACAGGTAATGCTGGATTTGTTGCAGCTGCGCTGCTAAATGTTCCATTAGCAAAAAGAACAGAATAAATAGCGCAAAGATGAACTGCAAAAATTGAGATTCCACGGTCAGGAGCAAGCCCTGAAG
>CALGBW010000052.1 GCA_937884635.1 uncultured Chlamydiaceae bacterium | reverse complement strand
ATCAGGGAGTTCTGTCTACAACGACTTTCTGTAATTATCTACAAGCTGGCATGCAAGCGCAGTTCTAATTAGCAAAAAAGTTGAATTAAGCTTTGGATTTAGTTTATTACAATAAAAACAGTGGTTCTAATTACTTTTACTAAGTAGCTAAAAGAGGCTACATCTAGGTTTGTGTATGAAAGCGCTCTACTCTATGCTTGGTTTGTCCTTTTGTTTTAGTGGTATAAGCTGTTTTTCTCAAGGTTTAGATGACCTTCTAAGTAGTCAGTTAGCTTTCATAGACTATTTTAGTTTTCAACAGATGATGCAGGATCACTACGGGATAGATGTAGTAAAGCCTACAAATAGTTTGCAAGGCTTGTTGAGGACTCAAACAGAGGATTTTTCTTTGGTTGGGTATGGGCCACTGTCTTGTGTTGGACAAACTTCCGACGATTCTGGGGGTGTGTTGAATTGTAAAAGTTTTTCCTTAATCAAAGAACAGAGTAATGCAATATTTGTAGCTAATACTAGCCTTGCAGCTAAGGCGAATGCGAATGTGGCGGCGGCTTCTTCTGGGGGTGGAGCTATTTGTTCCAGCCAGTTGGTAAAGATTTCAGATAACAATGAGCACATTTTTTTTGCCAATAATTCAGCATCAGCAGCTTTTGGCGGAGCTATTTGTTCAAGAGGTGGGTGCGAATTTTCTAAGAATAAGGGGGTTTTATATTTTGGGTACAATTTAGCGATGGAACATGGTGGGGGAATTTGTACACAAAATTCCTGTCGTTTTCTTGATAACAAAAATACCGTTTTTTTTGTTTATAACTACTCTATTGGAGGAGACTCTTTAGGAGGGGCCATCTATGCGCAGGAAGATGTTCTATTTCAAGGGAATTCTGCAGATGTTTTTTTTGTAGGAAATACCTCTCGTTATGGGGGGGGAATTCATGCAAGAAGAGATTGTTCGTTTAAGGGTAATACTGGGACTGTTTTATTTTTAAATAATTCCAGTGGGATAGCATCTAGCGGTGGGGGGATTTATGCTTTTAATAATTTTGAGGTTACGGATAACCAAGGAGAAGTATATTTTAACGGGAACTATGCCTTTCAAGATGGTGGGGCGATTTGGGCTAAAGGGGGTACGGTTAGAGGTAGTGGTTCCATATCTTTTTTAGGTAATATAGCTGCTTCGCAAGGAGGAGCAATTTTTTTAGGAGGGAGCCAATTTAAGCTAAATGCCGACTATGGTGATATTGTTTTCTCTGGTAATGCATGCGCAGGCGTCACTAAAGTAAATTCCAGTACTAGTTCGACTGTTATTATTTCAAAAGATTTTCATTTAAATTCTATAGGTGGTTCAGGGAATCTCCTTATAGGTGCTAAACATGGTCGTAAGGTTATCTTTTATGACCCTATTGATTATCGAGGGGCAGTCTCAGCTGTTAATTTCAATCCTAATCAAGAAGATCGAGGAACTATATTATTCTCCTCCTCTAGAGTTCCTTATACTTGGGAAGACGCGACGAATTTTATCTCGTATTTTCAAGGTAATATGACGGTATCAAATGGTTATCTGGCTGTTGAAGATGGTGCAGACATAACGGTTATGAATTTAACTTCGAATGGGGGAGGTACGATTCGATTAGGGCAAAATGGTTCTTTGTCTACATTTAGTTTTTCCAGTCAATTTAATATTAAAAACTTATCCTTAAACTTATCTTCTTTCTTAAAGGAAGGATGCCTTCCTCCTAGGCTTCAGACACCCCCTCCAAAAGCCAACGCAAATAGCATTGTTTTAACAGGTCAGTTGCAGCTTCTAAATGATGATAATACATCACCCTATGAGTCTCTGGACCTGTCTACGGCGAAAACAAGAGTGGCTTTGTTGGAGCTGGTAGATCAAAATGGTACTCAGGTTAACATTAGTGGTTTAAATATAGAAGCCATTAACGAAACCAATCATTATGGGCACTTAGGTAAATGGACTCCCTATTGGGAGGAGTATATGGGAACAGAAGCAACCCCTTTAAAACATAGAGTATTATATGCCAACTGGGCGCCGATAGGTTATGTTCCCAATCCGAAGTTTCAAGCGAATTTAGTAGCAAATGCTTTATGGGAGTCATTCTACATAGTAGATTCTAATTTGCATGAATACTCTGTGTTTTCTAGACACTTAGGTGTCTACGGAGGAGCCAGAGGTTTAATCCATTATCAATATGATCGTTCAGGAG
>CALGBW010000051.1 GCA_937884635.1 uncultured Chlamydiaceae bacterium | reverse complement strand
GCCTACGATTAACTACCTTCTTAAAAGAGATGCGGCTGTTATTCTCATGAGCCACCTTGGTCGTCCTGCAGGATCAGGCTTTGAAGAGAAGTACTCTCTTCAACCTATCGTGGAAGTTTTGGAAGGGTATCTCGGCCATCATGTTCCCTTAGCTCCTGACTGCGTTGGAGAGGTAGCCCGACAAGCAGTTGCTCAGCTATCCCCAGGAAGAGTCCTTCTATTAGAAAACTTACGTTTTCACAAGGGAGAAGAACATCCAGAAGAAGATCCCAGCTTCGCTGCGGAATTAGCCTCTTATGGAGACCTATATGTCAATGATGCCTTCGGAACTTCCCATCGGAAGCACGCTTCCGTTTACATCGTCCCTCAGGCTTTTCCTGGAAAGGCTGCTGCTGGATTTCTCATGAGTCAAGAATTAGAGTTTCTAGGTGAACACCTCCTAGCCTCCCCCAAACGTCCATTTACAGCAATCCTAGGAGGGGCTAAGGTCTCATCTAAAATCGGAATCATAGAAGCTCTTTTAGATAAAATCGACAATCTGATCTTAGCGGGCGGTATGGGCTTTACATTCCTAAAAGCATTAAATAAACCCATCGGACGCTCTTTATTTGAAGAATCCGGAATTGAACTCGCTCAACGTGTCTTTCAGCAAGCCCAGCAAAGAAACATCCGCATCCACCTTCCCATAGATGTCATTGCAGCCGCCAGCTGTGAACCAGGTGTAGCCTGGTCTGTCGAATCTATTGCCAATGGAATCCCCGATCACTTAGAGGGATTAGATATCGGACCAGAAACCCTAGCTGCTTACCAGAAAGTCATCGCTGAATCTGCAACCGTGTTCTGGAATGGCCCTGTTGGAGTCTATGAAATTCCACCTTTTGATCGAGGATCCATTGCCATTGCTCATAGCCTAGCTAATCATCCATCTGCTACTACGGTGGTAGGGGGTGGTGATGCCGCCGCTGTTGTTGCCTTAGCAGGCTGCGCAGCTCAGGTATCCCACGTCTCTACTGGAGGCGGAGCTTCATTGGAATTCTTAGAAAAAGGGTTCTTACCTGGGACGGAAGTTCTCTCCCCTCAACGCAGTTGAGAGCTAGCTACATCTATAAACAGCATCCCTCACCAAGAAAATGCTGAGCTAGAATCTAAGGCGTATCCCCTAGACTAGGGGATCGTACGCCAGTTCGTCTGTTTGTTATTGCAAATTCTATCTAACTATTTTTTCTGATTAGGATGATCGTAGTACATCCTGGAGAATCTATTCTCTCAACATCTACTACCCGGGGCTCATTACTCCCACCGCTACTGCTTTTCTTCCGTTTGGAAATGCGACAGTTGTTTCCTGTACTTATCCCTGCCCCATTACCGGAACAATCATAAGGTTTCCCATCAATCCCATTAGCGCCTTGAGCGACATCCTGTATTCTGTTATCTATTGTATTGTTCTCATGAGAACCTTGGCTCTCATTACCCCCACAGCTACATGCTCTAGCATGCTGACAATAACTCCCACTTATAGACATATCTCCACCCCTTTTCTTAAAAAGTTAAGAAAATATTTTAGCAATCTATGTAAGGACCTTGTTCTTCTCAAGATTAAAAAATACCTGGCCCAAATGGTGGGGATAAGCGATTTTAATGAATCTTTTCAAAGCAGCTTAACCAAAACGAGTTCAGTTTGGCTAAGCTCACTCATTTCATCTCTTGCAACACAAAAATTTTCTCACTTAGGATACTTTAGGCATAAGTGAACTACCCATGAGCTAAAGACTCATAGGCCTCGGACTTTACAGAGGAACAGCTTCCTAAAAAGTCAGCTCTTAACCCGTGCCGATGTAAGGATAGTTCCTTACATCCCACAAGCGAAAGACTTGTGGGTTTTACGGCAACAAAAATAATAAACCTAAATAGGTTTAACAGAACATATTCCTAATCGCTCTAGAATAGGTGTTTCAGAATAACAAAAAAGAAAACGGATAGAATAGCGCCGGCGGGAAGAGTGATAAACCAAGATAAGACGATATCCTTAATGATATTCAAGTTGATCGCTTGAATCCCTCTTGCTAAGCCAATTCCTAAAACAGCCCCTACAACAACATGTGTGGTAGACACTGGAAACCCAAACGCGGAAGCTAGGGCAATTGTAATCGAAGCGCCCATTCCTACGGAAAACCCTCGGGAAGGAGTCAGTTCTGTGATCTTACAACCGATAGTTTCGATGACACGCCATCCCCAGGTGGCTAAGCCAATTACTAATCCTAATCCCCCAAAGGCCATCAAATATAAGAGCATCTGAGAGGAATGATACTCAGGGTATAAGTTACGGATCACACCTACAATCGGAGCAATAGCATTTGCAACATCATTAGACCCGTGAGCAAAGGACATAAAGCAAGCGATCATTACTTGTAGATAGGCAAAAATCCTCTCTACAACGAGGTATTTCTTCCCATAATGCCCTCCGCGTAGCTGGAGGCGGTAGAGAATCTCTCCTTCCTTCGCTTCCCCTGTTAGATGACAGCAGTGAGGTGAGGAGACATACCGATACATGACTCCAAAAACAACAAGGCCACTAGTAAAGACCAATCCCATAGATAAGGAACGAGGGATCCATCGGGAGATCACTCCCCCCATAACAATGATCGTCCCTAATAACCACATCATTAAAAGAGCTAGAAACGGAGCAACCCGCACCATAGCCTCTACGGGATCATTCTTATAAAGGATGTGGTACCGAATAAAAGAAAATACTAGATAAGCAATACATCCTCCTAAGAATGGAGAAAGCAACCAGCTGACTGCAATTGCCCCTATTGCTCCCCAATGTAAGACAGCGCCATGCCCTAAGACAGCACCAAACCCTACAACAGCACCAACAATGGAATGTGTTGTGGAAACGGGCCATCCGAAAAAGGAAGCTAGCTGTAACCAAACTCCGGTGGCTAGAAGAGCGGCTGTCATACCAAACACATAATCTCTGGATCCCAGCATTGAATCCGGAACCGAAACCAAACCACCTTCTATTGTACCGGTCACACGGTCTCCAAGAAGAATAGCCCCTAAAAATTCGAATATAGCAGCAATGAGAACGGCTTGTTTTAATGTTAAAGCACCCGAGCCAACACTCGGGCCGACGGCATTAGCCACATCATTGGCTCCTATATTCCAAGAAGTATAAAAACCGCTGATGAGCACAAAAATGAGTAAAGAAAACATGAACTACTTTTCTTCCAACGTCATGTTAATACGATGAGCCAGCTTTTCAGCACTATCTGAAATTCCTGATATCTTTTTAATAACTTGCAACCACAGATAGAACTCTTTCACGGGAATCGTAAAATCATCTGAAAAGAGAACTTGCATTAAGTCTCTCTGTAAAACATCACAAGCATGCTCGGCCTTAGCGACGCGACTGACGATTGTACGCACTTTATCTGCACGACGTCCACCAAAAGAGCTCTCTAAAAGTTTATTGAACTCTTGAATCACGGTAACAGTGAGATCAAATGCTTCTACATTCTTATGTAGGAAAGATAAAAATAACGATTCAAATTCTGGATAAAACGTCAAAGGACGTGCAGTCAGTAAAATCGCCACATCCTCTGCAATATCTGCCATGCAGTCCTGTATAGAAATAATTTCTAACATAGCAGCTCGAGATATGGGCATGAATAGCCCAATAGGCAAATGATTACGCATGTCATTTTTGATGCAATCAGCCTGATACTCCTTGTCAGAAATCGCCTGCACCAACGCGTGCACCTCATCATATTTCTTATTCTGCAAAGCAGAAAACAATGGAATCAGATGCCGAACACAAAAAGCAACAACCTCTAAGTGAGCTTGCAAAGGAGCAAAGGGCGATTGCCCAAATAAACGAGCCAGAGTTTGCATAACCAAGAGACCTTTATTGATATCCCTATGAATCTCTCCCATAACTGGGGCATTGCGTCAACGATAACCTATCATCTACTGATGCGCTATCACCATCTCCGCACATACCACTTTGGATAATCCCTACCCAAAATGTCAGTTCCTTCTATGCCTTCATAAGACAGAGCTTTTTCTACTCTAGCACCCGCAATGAAATGATTCCAACTTTTTAGACCAAGCCCCATCAAGCACCCCTGAAAACACTCACCACAAGTTACGCCCTATCCCGCTGACAACTACTCCTCAGCCAGAAAATTTATATAGAAAAAATTTTATAACACAATTATCGTCACCAACCGAGTGTCTAAAAAACAATACACAAGGAGTGAGATATGTCTTCAGGTTGGGGTCCTATTTTCGGTACTGACGGCGGATATTTTCCTACGGAGAGCAACTCATCATCCAGCACTCCTACTCCTAAACCCAAACCCACTCCCTCTGCACCTACATCGTCATGTTGGGGACCAGCCTTTGGAGCCCCCGGTTACTTCCCTACTGAGAACAACTCACCTACCACCCCCAGACCTACTCCTACCCCCACTCCGGATCCTACCCTACTTGCAGGACTGAATCTATATACAGCATCTGGAACAGATGAAACTGATGGGGCAAAAAATACAAGTGATAAAGTAACACAAGCCACAAACGGAATTTTCGGCCAAGGAAACGGCAACAACAATACGTCTAGCTCTTCCAGTTAACACTAGATCTATAAACAACCTACCGTTAGGAGTTTAAGAGAAACAGCATAAGGGGTTTTGATGTCTAAACTTTACATCAAAACCTCTTAAGCAAAGACATAAAATCAACTATGGATCTACACGAAAATAATCGACTTCA
Organism: uncultured Chlamydiaceae bacterium; assembly: GCA_937884635.1. Lineage (GTDB taxonomy): Bacteria > Chlamydiota > Chlamydiia > Chlamydiales > Chlamydiaceae > Chlamydia. The sequence goes on along the minus strand of CALGBW010000051.1, from coordinate 67,779 downwards.
CAACATGATCTGAATGCGTTTTTTGCATTATTGCAAAAAGAAATACACATCTTATTCCATAGAAAAAATGGATTCGCACATATATTTAAGATGCTTTTTTAATAAATTCAGATCCACTAAGAGTTGCAAACCATCGAGCAACATATGAATCCAACAGGAAATAACCCAAATTACAAAGAGAAAGAGAGCGTACCATGGTGTGTTACTGACTACGGACACCTGAATGATGATGAATGGCTAAAAACACAAAGAAAAGTTCATAAGCAGTGTAGCGGTGTATTGGATAAACAAGCCCAACAACAAAAAACCACCCCAGAAAATACCAATCCATCTGGGAGTAACCCAAGTAGCGAAGAAAGACCTTCCTTAGGACTGTGTGTTACTAACTATGGGCCTCTCAACGATGACAGGTGGTTAACAGTAAAGAAAACTTGCCTATGCTGTGGTGGTATATTTAATCCACAACATCACCAGCCAACCGACACTTCTAAAGATCCCAAGAAGTAAAAAGCCCTTCCCCAATAGCGTCCCTAGAGATCTAACCTAAGGATTCACGCAGTATAAAGGAGTGACTGCATGTACTCAGAGAGTTGTATAGAATAGATCAGAAAAACTGAATAGGAAGCTCTATCACTTCCTATTCAAGATTACACGACTTGTTTCAGGATCCATTCCTATCCTAGACAGCCTGATAGCAAGATACCATTTAAAGCCTCTTGCCTTGTTTTGAAACCTTGCATCCGACTATTGATACGCCCACTGTCTTCCTGATTCTAGGAAAGACAGTGAACATATACTGTTATTCACGTTGTTCAGTATTAGACGTTTGACCCGCTAGAACTACTGTCTCCGTCCCCGCTACCACTGCCTTGCGTTTGCTGTTTGACCATGTCCTCCCATTCTTTTCTCAGTCCCTCATAAACTGTCCCCCACTGTTCTGGATTTTCCGGGTTTATTCCTTCTCCTGGCTTGTTGTAAGGACATTTGTCTGAAGGATTTCCGCATGAAGGGCACATTCCTAAAGCATTTTGCAAAGCAGTTGCAGCAGCCTTGGCTACTGCCTTACATTTTTTCTCTTCTTCAGGAGAAAGGGGTGAGGGGGTAGGGTTATTGTTAGAGCCTCCACTACCGTAGGGAGCTTGACTTCCACCACCAGAACCAGAAATAGCTGACATATGCACCTCAACGTGTTTTTAATTAAAAAGTCGAGGCAGCATGTATCGTAAACTATTTTTTTACAACAATATAAATGAAAAATTTTATTACACACTCTTGTACGACATGCAAAGGCCGATACATTGAGATGACAATACGATGAGGATTGTGTAAAAGGGAATGTACTTAGTTATTCTCTATCCTACATATAAGCGAGGAGAAGCAAATACAATACAGTTGAAATCAAGAACAACAGAAAGCCCTATACTTCAAGATATTAGAAGTATAGGGCAGATGGTAGTTATACTTTATGCACGGTATAAAACCTCCGCAAAAAGGATTAAGAACACCGAGCTGTATGAAACCTTATTCAAAATCCTTTCTGTGAAAGAACGGTTAGTGATGATGGATCATACACGGCATTGCTAATGCTAAGCATAAAAGAGCTAATCCTAAAATCGACACGCGACCTTCATTCCTAGGTTCTAGAACTCTCAAATTAAGCTGGCCAGGGGTTCCACAACACAAAGGTTGTCCATTCTCAGGAAATTTCACTACGGCGCGAGATGGTGTATGAAATGTAGCCCTACAGCATCTGCAAACTTTTTCACCTGTCTTACCTCCTGGTTCGGTAAGGACGCAATACCCTAAACAACCAGTTTCACCACAACCTTTATTACCAACAGGATTCATAATTAGGCCTTTTGTTCATTTTGTAGGGCTTTTTTAGCAAAAAAAACTAATTGTGAAGCTGAAAGAAAAAGTTATAACTTAGTTTCATTTCGTGTTTTCTTTATTATTTAGACCTCTATTCGTTATAATTTTGAATAATATGGATAGACGCTGAAAGCCCTCAAAATAGTTTGTAAGGCCTATTTGTAACATGAACGCGAAAGAACTTTCTTATGCGAAAATGTGCAAAAACAAACAAAGAAATGCCCAAAATAAGCCGACAAAAAAATTAGAATTCTCAACGAGAAAGAACTCTAGAGACTGCTTTTATTACAGAAAAAAAACATGCTTTGAAAACACCTATCTCAAAACGTTTGGTAATACTATTACGGTAATTGCGAACACTTGAGACCCCCAGAAGAAACAACCATTTGTACAGAAGTTGTATGAACTCATACACATAAGACAATTGCTTTTAAGACAAGTATCTTTTAAAATCCCGTCTCACGCCGGTCGGCATGTTTTAAACCTCTCTCTCGATAGGTATGGAAAGACAACCTATTTTACAGGTAAGGGATTTATCCGTTAGCCTTCTTCAGCATCGTAAACACTACCCTATTGTATCTTCGTTATCGTTTGATATGTACCCTGGGAGGACTCTTGCGATTATTGGAGAATCGGGATCTGGGAAATCCCTCACAGCACAAGCATTAATGCATCTTCTGCCGCCACCTTCTTTTTCTGTTACAGGACAGGCCCTTTTTCATGATGAAGACCTTCTCTCTGCACCAGCATCTACATTGTCTCGCATTTGTGGAACCAAGATCTCTATGATCTTTCAGAATCCTCAAACATCATTAAATCCTGTTTTCACAATTGAACAACAGTTCCAAGAGCTCATCGACGCGCATTTGCAGCTCTCTCCCAAGAAAAGTAAAGAACTCATGCTGCAATCCTTAGAAGAAACGGGATTTCCTGATCCTGAGCGCTGTCTTAAGCTCTATCCTCATGAACTATCAGGAGGCATGCTACAAAGGGCCTCTATTGCCATGGCTTTGCTCTCTTCTCCCGAGATTTTGATTGCTGATGAGCCGACAACAGCCTTAGATGTCTCCGTGCAATATCAGATTCTTCAACTGCTACAACGCTTACAAAAGAAAACAGGAATGAGCCTTTTGATGATCACCCATGATATGGGTGTCGTTGCAGAGATGGCTGATGATGTTTTTGTTGTCTATGCAGGCTCGATGGCAGAGTATGCTCCTGTAGAAGAAATCTTCCACCGCCCTGCTCATCCCTATACTAAGGATCTTCTGATCTCTCGTCCCTCGCAAACTAAACAAACGGCATTCGCTCCTATTCCTGGTCAACCTCCTCACTTCAAGCAAATGCCTGCAGGATGTCCTTATCATCCACGCTGCAAGAAGGCATACCATAAATGCAGTTCTGCAGTTCCTCCAGAAACAAAATTAGAATCCGACCATCAGGTGAGGTGCTGGCTTTATGAATAACGAAACTCCCTTAGTACAAGCTAGCCAGCTCTGTAAATACTATTATCGACGTGGTTTATGGTTTCAGAAAAAGCAAATTGCGATCAAAGCTGTTGATCAAGTGTCTTTCTCCCTCCCTGCCGGGAAGATCATTGGCTTGATAGGAGAATCAGGATCAGGGAAAACAACTCTTGCTTTAGGATTAGCTGGATTGCTCTCATTTACGTCGGGAAGTCTAACTGTTAATCAAACTCCGATTCCCCTACGAGCAAAGCAAAGCGCTCCTTTACTCAGTTCTTTTGTTCGTATGGTTTTCCAAAACCCCCAAGCCTCTCTAAATCCACGGAAAACAGTATTTGATTCTCTAGGGCATTCGCTCCTATATCATCGACTTGTCCCTAAACAACAGCTCGCAGCAACAGTTGCGCAGTCGTTAGAGCTAGTCGGCCTCTCTTCCGACTTCTTTTACCACTATCCACACCAACTGTCCGGAGGACAACAGCAACGCGTTTCCATAGCACGAGCTTTATTAGGAGCTCCTAAGCTAGTCATTTGTGATGAGGTGACCTCCTCTCTCGATCTTTCTATGCAAGCACAAATCTTAAACATGTTAGCAGAGGTACAACAGAAGCTCAATCTCAGCTACCTGTTCATCTCCCATGACCTGCCTGTTGTGCGGTCTTTCTGCTCAGAACTGCTGATCATGAACCAGGGTCAAATAGTAGAAGCTGGTGCCACAGAAGATATCTTTCGTTCTCCTCAACATGAGTATACAAAAATGCTTCTGGGCTCCCAGCTTCCTGATATGCCGAAAAAACGTTCTTCGTAACGATCGTCAGGCTTAACGCAAAAGCCAGCTTTCCAACTGCTGCAGAGCTTCTTCCCCTTGTACGGTGAAGGATACGGAAAAACGCTCTCCTTGGGATTTCACAGTAACTGCACTTCCTGATGCAGCGGCGAGTTTCTCCTGTAGTTCCCGTTTTTCTGATGTCTCTGCTTGCTTAGAAGTGCTCTGCGTTTTTGCTAATAGCTTTTTCGCTTCTAATTCAGCTTCTCGAACAGCAAGCTTCTGGGAAACAATTTTCTCACTGAGAATCTCACGTAATTTCACATCCTCTAATGACAAAATCACCTTAGCATGACCTAAAGAAACATCCCCATCACAAATGCTCTTACGAATAGAGTCTGATAAAGAAAGTAGGCGTAAGTAGTTTGCAACTGTAGAGCGTTTCTTTCCAACACGCAAGGCAACCTTATCCTGTGTTAGGCCAAATACCGTAATCAACTTCTTAAAGGCTTCTGCCATTTCCAAAGGATTGAGATTCACTCTCTGTATGTTTTCTATTAACGTTGCCTCTGCCGCTACATCATCAGAAAACTCTTGTTTCAAAACAACGGGAATCGTTGTATACCCTGCTAGCTGTAAAGCTCTCCAACGACGCTCTCCAGCTATCAACTCATAATACAACACCTTATCCCCAGAACGAATCTCACGTACAACAGGAGGGTGTATTAACCCCACAGACTGAAAAGAGGCAACAAGCTCAGCAAGATCCGCTTCGGAAAATACACGTCGCGGTTGAAAAGGACTGACCTTAATACTGTGAATGTCTACTTCTATAATCGAATCTTTAATAGCTTCCACTTTACCCTCTGATGACCATGTTGACATACTCCCCTACCCAATTCTAGGTAAGCTTGAAATAGAGAAAATTCCTCTACCCAGACCCACTTTTATCATGTTTCGTCTCAGAAATCTACTAGGTCTTTCGCCTGAGGCGTAAACTACCCACAAACTAAAGATTTGTGGGCTTTAGGCATAGAATAGCCATCATGGCTCGCCTACACCCCACGACACTTTTGAAAACAACCCTTGAAAGCAAAAAAAAAAAAAATAATATCTTGGACAATTTTAGGGGGTTTTCAGCTAAGCCCAGAATCCTTCTCCTTTCCCTAAGACCGCGCACCCTCTTTCCTGGGCATTCATAAAATAGCTCCTAACATAAGGAGAGAAGCTCTCCTTACATAAAAACATAGATTGAATAGGAGCGATGTTATGTGCTGTCCAAATGGAAATGGTTGTGGCTATAATCCCTGTTTACCCATCTGCACTGCAGATTGCTTTGGTAGCTGTTCATATCTAGCAAGAGGCTGCCAAACTACCGTACAGACTCCTCAGGACACAGCGCGCTCATTAATTCAAGCTACAGAGCAGGTGCGGAGTGTCCTGTCTACTGGAAACTGGTCTAATGCAGTCTGTTCCATAAAAAAAAGAAACCCCCGGATGCATAGGCCATTGCCCCAAATGGATGCGTAATCTACTCAGCTGTTTCTATGGTTGCTGCCCCGGAACGCACCCAGTCAGCAGCAGGGGATTAGTCTATATCCTAAAACAACTTGAGAAAAAATTCGGTGTAGTTGCTGTTGCCTTAGCTTTACAGCGCAAGTCCTGTGATCTAGAAGACCTCTGTGCCCAAGGGTATCATGCATTAAAGGAAGCCTTAAAAGCAGAATGTATTCAACAATCTAAAAATGTCCAGTATCTACAAGAGTGCTTCAATTGTACAGCCTCTACTACTAGCTTAAATAGCGCATGTACAGCTACACTGCTCTCAATGTCTCTCTTGGATAGACATTGCACCGATCCTAGTGTTATGAGTTCTCTCATTATTAAGATCTGCTCTGCCTTTAATCAAGTATGTGCAGGATCCTCCTCTGATGAAGACTGCTGTTCTCTCAGTAGTGACTTCTCTACTAGCTGTTCCTCTATCAACAGCTTGTGTACTAACCTGACATCTTGTCCTTCAGACTCCCGCTCCTTGGATTCTTCCCCTTCAAGTCCGTGTACTTAATGACCTAATAAGAAAATGTTTTTTCAAAAACATGTAACATAAAAGGCTGGTGTCATCCTTGCTATTCCTACCTTAGTTCCTGGAGTTTTTATTGCCGAGATTGACAACAAGAGGTAAGGTAACATGTAAACAAGACACTCTTGATTTGGAATCTGTAGACTTTTAACAACAGTGGCTATGCAGCAATCTGGTTTTACTTTTCATAAAAGATTTTCCTACTCTTCCTTACTTTTAGCTTTTTTACTCGCCCTTGCTGTTTTCCTATCTGGGAAAATCGTATGGAACCTAAGACAAAATAAACAAGATCGCCTGCGTAGTATCCTCCTGCTCTCACAAACAGCAGAGGCAGCAGCACAGCAAGGGCGCCTTCCCTCGAAAGAAATCCTAACAACATTAGAAAAGGCGTATCACGTAGGGATCCCCGCTACAAAGCCCTTTGCTGGGTTCTTATCCTCTTGTTACTACTTGCATAAAGATCCTCTCCGAGGGGCTTATTACGCTGGTCTAGCTTATAGCCAGAGATCACAGGCTCCTTCCCAAGTGCATGCTCTACTTAAAGAAATTACCGAAGCTCAGGCACAACAAAATTACCGCGAGGCCTTGGAAAAATCTCAAGCTCTGCTGCGTTTAACAACAGGCTCCTCACATCCTAATCTACGGTTCTTTACCCTTTTGCGTATTATTGAATTGAAAGGAAGGCTACAACAAAATCGGCAAACAGAGCTCGAGGAAGTGAATACCTCCCCGTTATTTCAGGAATTACGCAAATTTTATAAAGATGGGGAGTGGTCACTTATGCAATATTTTTCTACAGGCTCTGATGCTTTAGCTCAGAGATAACAACAGACCAACCCTCTAGGAACTTATGACAACATCTTCTGAAAATCCAGACCCTCACCCTACTTCCTTGATTATTGAAGGGTCTCTTGAGCTATACCCTGATGAAGACGAATGCTTACCGTTCTAGCTTTTCGCAACGTTGCCTTTTCTACATACGGCCGTTGTTTAAATGCGTTCTTCCGGTATCTCCTCTACCTTAAGCAAACACAACGTCTTCTGCTTCCCTGTCAACCGCATTTGCATGGGACAATTCTTACCTTTGACTATGCATCCGTAGATTTTTATACCCACGTGTTTCCCTTTTTAGAGAAAAACCAAATCCCTGCAGTTGTAGGGGTAGCCTGGCGTTATGTCGCGCCTGAATCAGCTAAAGAAGTCCCTCTGTCATTGCGTATTGCTCCAAACGACACGCTTGCTTTTCAGGATGAGATTTTCTCTCAGTATCATCCCTTCTGCACAGTTCAAGAGTTAAAAGGGCTTCAACAGTCTCCCTACATCCAACTAGCCTCTTCAGGATTTGCCGTGCGAAACCTTATCAAAAACCCTCCTTACCTGAATACGGAGATTTTTCTTTCTCAGAAGCTGATGCTCACCCATTTAGGAGAAGCCCCCCGCACGTTCCTCTATCCCTTTGGGAAATACGATAAAAGCTGCGCGGCAATCGTAAAACAATACTATTCCCATTCTTTTATCTTGGGGCAGAAACGAAACTTTCTCCACCGAGAGCATCAGATTTTCCGCTTAGACCACTCGTATATGCTGAGGCACACAGCGCCTATATGTTAATGTCTTTTTCTAGCTAAGAAGCAAGGCGCCGTTGCGCCTTGGCTAAAGCTTGAAGGAACTGTTCGATATCCTGCTGATCATTATAAATCCCTAAAGAGGTTCGCAGAACATGACTGACACCAAATCGCTTCATCGTAGGCTGTGAGCATTGATGCCCTGTGCGAACGGCAATCCCCTCACAGTCTAATAAAACCCCTACATCTAATACATGCGCATCGGAGAATGTCATGCTGATCAGCGCTCCCCGCTCTCCCCCAGGACCTATGATGTGAACACCAGGGGTCTCCGTAAGTTCTGTATATAACTGCTGCGTTAACATCCCTTCATGAGAACAAGACCTCTCCCTTAGGTAATCCACAGCCGCCCCTAATCCTAAAATAGAGGCAATGGGGGGAGTCCCCGCTTCAAATCTCTCCGGAGGAGGCATAAAAATAGGAGCCTGAGAATCATACGTGGCAATCATATCCCCTCCACCCTCTACAGGGGGGAGCTTTTCTAACAGCTCTTTTTTCCCATATAGAACGCCCACTCCCGTTGGGCCATACATCTTATGACCTGAGAAAACATAGAAGTCTACGTCCCAATCCACAACATGCACAGGGAAATGGGCAATTCCCTGCGCTCCATCCACCACAAGATAAGCACCGTAGGCATGAGCGAGCCGGGCAATCTCAGCTATGGGTTGGATACAACCAGTTACATTATGAACATGGTGAACGCAAACAAGAGAGGCTCCCTCTCGTAATAAATGCTCTAATTGTTCTAAATCTACTAACCCCTGATCATCAACCGGAAAGGTTTTCACGTGATTGCCCCGACGACGACAAGCTAATTCCCAAGACAGAATCCCCGCATGATGCTCTACCTCAGAAACAAGAACGGTTGCAGAACCAGGATGCCAAATATCGTTCCACGCAATAGCTAATAAGTTCAAAGCTGAGGTGGTTCCCCTCGTAAAGACAATCTCCTGAGGAGAAGAAGCCCCTATCCACTGCTGCACCTTCTCCCGCACCTGTTGGTATGCTTCTGTAATGTTTCTGGAAGAACGGTAAATCGTGCGATGAACCGTTGCATACGAGGAACTGTAGTACTCCGTAATGGCATCAATCACAGCCTGTGGCTTATGCGTCGTCGCAGCAGAATCAAGATAAACATAGGGTTCCTGCTGCTTAGCCCGGAAAACAGGAAAGTCTTCTTTCATAATAAAGCCTCTTGTAAAAATCCCTGTATAAGCAGGGCCTGAGCCTCCTCATAAGAAATGCCTCTAGAACAGAGGTACCGTATATGCTGAGGGTCTAAAGCTCCAACAGTTGCTCCATGAGAAGCTTTTACATCATCTGCAAGAATATGAAGACGAGGATAGGTGGAGACAGATCCCCGACTTCCCAGAATCAGCGCATCATGCTTTTGATAAGCATCGGTTTTCTGCCCTTTTGGAGTAATATGAATACCCCCCTCAAAGAAAAACTTCCCATTCGTCACAATAGAGCGAATCTTCTGTCGAGAAGTTGTCTCTTCAGCATCGTGCACCACCTGATTTTTTACCCAAGTCTTCTCTGGGTTATAGGCCGCTACAGACGCAGAGCCATGAGCTGCCTTCCCTACTAAAGAAAGGGTATTCTCAAAAATCCCTATCCCCCGTTGTTCACGTAAATCCTGAGATAAAAGAAACCGGCCTTCCTTTTCTACAGTTACCACATGAGACCAACAGCAAACTTCTTGGGAGTTATACTCAGGGATCATATGCACCCGCAAAGAGGCTCCCTCTGCAATGACAGCTTCCGTAACCCCATTGACAATCACATTGCCATAAGAAGAGGTGTGATGAATATGCAAATCTGCCTGCACTCCCTTACCCAGAATCAAGAACACCTTAGGTGCACAAACAAGGGTGCGGGGACCTGAGGAAACCACCCTATGAACAAGAGAAAACCGAATGATTCCTCGTGCTTCGGATCCCTGTTGTTCAGGGATATAAATAGCCACGCCATTTCCCTGTGCTATTTCAGCATTTAGCCATGCTAGAGGATGATCCTCACAGAACGTACGCATTAAAGGAGCAAGAGCTTCTGCTTCAGAAAGCGGAAGAGCAAAAATCCCATCTGGCAAAGAAGAAGAGAGGAAACGTCCATTTAACAAAAAACACGTAGCTTCTACACCGGTCTCTTCATTCCCACGTTCATAGACACTTACATCGCCACTTGCACACGAGCTATGATCAACATAATAGTTTTGGGGATGGGCAAGACAATCCCCAAGCCAAGAGAACGCTAAAGCCCGATCCGAAGAACATTTCTTACATAAAGAATAGCAAGCCTCTGCCGTTTGGTATAAGGTAGCTGAAGAAGAAAACACCAGCACCCCCTAAGCTTCAAAAATGGAGAAGCTCTTAGCCTCTAACATTTCCATAATAGAGGCGTCTCCAGATGCAGCTATTCTTCCATCAAGTAGAATATGCACACGGTCCGGAGTAAGTACACTTCTTAACTTCGGATTATGAGTGATCAAGAGAAAAGCACTCTCAGGATGAAGCTCACGATACACAGATATCGTACTACAAATATTCCGCCAAGCATCGATATCTACACCAGAATCAGGTTCATCTAAAATAATGCACTTGGGTTCTAGGATGATCATCTGGAGAATTTCATTTTTCTTTTTCTCCCCTCCTGAAAACCCTTCATTCACATTCCGAGTAAAGAAAAACTCCGGGACTTCCAAGGGGTAGCAAGCTAATGTCTCTCGTAATAAAATATCAAAATCCCCTGAGGAAAGCTCTTTCTTTCCTTTTGCCCGCTGGCATGCATTATATGCGCTGCGGAAAAAATCCTTATTCCCAACCCCTGGGATTTCCGGAGGCTGCTGCATGCCAACAAATAAACCTGCATGCGCACGCTCTTCCGAAGACATACTGATAAGATCCTCTCCTGATAACAACAACTCCCCAGTAGAAACGGATAAGCTCTCTTCTCCAAACAAAACTTTTGCACAGGTAGACTTCCCCGCTCCATTCGGGCCCATCATCACATGTAATTCTCCAGCCGGGACATGAATATCAATCCCATGTAAAATAGGAGTTTCTTCACAATAGACATGTAGATTTTCCAAACGTAACATCTCTACCCCACGCTATTCTCTAACTTAATTGACAATAACTGCAACGCCTCTCTGGCAAATTCTAAAGGCAGTTGCTCGATGATCTCATGACAAAATCCATGTATGACTAAACTAATGGCCTCTTCTGTATTCAAACCCCGACTACGTAAATAGGCTAACTGCTCTTCCCGTAACTTAGATGTAGAGGCCTCATGCTCAACAGAAGAAGAAGAGTTCTTCACTTCGATCTTCGGATCCGTATACGCGCCACATGAAGTTCCTATTAACATAGAATCACACTGTGTGTAATTCTTACTTCCCTCAGCTTTTTCCATCATAGATACCAAACTACGGAAGGTATTATGAGACTCATCGGAAGAAATTCCTTTTGAAACAATCGTAGATGAGGAACGCTTCCCAATATGAATCATCTTTGTTCCCGTATCGGCCTGCATCTTTCCATTGGTTAAAGCAATAGAGTAAAACTCCCCAACGCTCTCTTCTCCTTTAAGAATGCAACTAGGGTACTTCCAAGTAATAGCCGCACCAACTTCTACCTGCGACCAGGAAATCTTCGAACGTTTCCCAGCACAGAGTCCTCGTTTTGTAACAAAATTATACACACCCCCACGACCTGTCTTCCGATCCCCAGGAAACCAATTCTGCACAGTAGAGTATTTAATCTCAGCATGGTCATGAGCAACCAGCTCAACCACAGCTGCGTGCAGCTGATGAGAAGAGAAGGAGGGTGCTGTGCACCCCTCCAAATAACTAACATACGAGCCTTCTTCTGCAATAATCAATGTCCGCTCAAACTGCCCTGACTCCTTATCATTAATCCGAAAATAGGTAGAAATCTCCATGGGGCAACGCACTCCCTTAGGAATATAAGCAAATGAACCATCACTAAATACTGCAGCATTCAATGCGGCAAAGAAATTATCCTTAGAAGAAACAACACTACCTAAATACTTTTTAATAAGGTCGGGGTACTCACGCGCAGCCTCACTAAAAGAACAGAAGATTACACCTGCATCTTCTAACGCTTGTTTAAACGTTGTCCCGATCGACACGGAATCTAAAACAAGATCCATAGCCACGTTCTGTACATTTAACAAGCGCTGCTGCTCATCTAAAGGAATGCCCAACTTACGAAATACATCTAAAATCTCTGGATCTGCATCCTCTAATTTCCCAAGAGGCTTTTTCTGCTTAGGAGCAGAAAAATAAACCATCTTATCATAATGAATCGGATCGTAATGAAGCCGTGCCCAAGCGGGCTCTTGCATCGCCTTCCAACGTCGATAAGCTTGTAAACGAAAATCTAAGATAAATGCAGGCTCTCCCCTAATATGGGAGATCTGTTCAATCATTTCCTCATTTAACCCGCTAGAAATCCCTTGGGATTCTATAGCAGATGTAAAACCGTAAGGATACTCCCCACGTTGGAAGATCACATCTTCATTAGGTGTATTCATAAAAACAGAATGGGCCTTTCTTCTAGAATTCGCCACAGAGAAAAATAATACGATCCCCAATGAATTTATCTCAACGCCCGACGATTTCTGAATCCTGCCCAGCAAAAAAACCAAAAAAAAAAAAACTAAATACAAAATTTTAAATACTGTATACTACCTTGCAATCCGGTTTAGACTGGCTCCCCAGCCTGAAACCGGCTAGTCTTTGAAAGGTGAATATCTTTGCTGTTTCTCCTTTCTTCCCCCCGGGTAGGAGCTCTTCCTCCTACCCTTCTTTCTTGAAAAAGATGGTTCCGACCTGCTAATTGGCACCGTTTTTGCTACACAAATAGCAAGAAAAACGGAAGAGCTCGTCAGGAGAATAATCATGGAAGAAGCTGCAAAACATCTAGCGAAAGAATTTTTGTGTGCGGGGATTAATTTTTTTTTAAGCGGCGATTATGATCAAGCTGAGCAACGCTTAAAAGAAGCTCTAGAACTAGACCCTTCTGCAGCTCTTGCCTACTGTTACTTAGGTATCATTGCCTTGGAATCCAACCGCATTCCAGAAGCACTGAATTGGTGCATGAAGGGTTTAGAATCAGAACCTGAAGACAGCTATCTACGATACTGCTATGGCGTAGCCCTTGATCGCGCTCATAGAGAGTTGGAGGCCATTGAACAATATGAATCCTATATCGCTCTCCATCCAGAAGATACAGAATGCTGGTTTAGCCTCGGGAGCGTTTATCACCGCACACAGCAATATGAAGAAGCGCTATCCTGCTTCAATAAAATCCTTGCCTTAGAACCTTGGAATGCTCAGAGCTTATATAATAAAGCTGTTGTTCTAACCGATATGAAAAATGAAGATGAAGCCATTCATCTGTTGGAAACTGTAGTACAGAAAAGCCCTCTATACTGGAAAGCATGGATTAAATTAGGTTACTTACTCTCACGACATAAACAATGGGAACGAGCTACAGAAGCCTATGAGCATGTTGTGCAGCTTCGTCCTGATCTATCCGACGGCCACTACAACCTAGGCTTATGCTACCTAACCCTCGATAAAACTCGCCTCGCCTTAAAAGCCTTTCAAGAAGCCCTATTTTTAAATAGCGAGGATGCTGATGCCCATTTTTACATGGGGTTAGCACATATGGATCTAAAACAAAACCGTCAGGCTCAGGATGCCTTCTCACGAGCCTTGGGAATTAACTTAGACCATGAGCGCTCACATTACCTACTGGGATATTTGTATCACATGGAAGGGAAGAATTCTCAAGCGGAAAAGGAACTCCTGTTCCTAGAAGGGAAATCCTCAACCTTTGCTCCCTTGCTACAAAAAACATTAGCTAAAGAACAAGAAGGAACCTGCGAATCAGATTTCCTAGCACAATGGTAAATCTTCTAACACAGGCAGCTGCATCCTAAGGGATACAATTACCTATTCTCGAAAGGAGAACAGGTAGAAGAGTCACCGTATTTCTTACATAGCTGTTCCCACTTGTCGATCATCTTGATCGCTATGGGGGCAGCATCCCTTCCAAAGTCCCCAAAGCGCAGGTAGACAATCACCACAATCTCTGGACGAGATAATCCCTCATCTTCAAAACCAGCAGCAGCGAACCACACATGCTTGAGCTTCATAGTCCCATGTTGCCGATCTAAACCAACACGCGAAATAACCTCAGCCGTACTCGTTTTCCCAATTACCCTCTGCAATAATTCTTTAGGGAACTGCGATTGCACACTCCGCGTCGTGCCATAATTCCCCCAAATCACCTTCTGCATACCTGATTTCAAGAGACTTTCTATTTCCTGAGGCATGAATACATCCCGTTTTTTAATAGGCAAGGTAGGAATAAACTGCTGATTCTTCCATTCACCAAGAATTAGATTCGGGACAAAAACCTGACCACCATTGACCATTGCCGATAACATAACTGCTGTCTGCAAAGGTGTAACAACAAGCGTATGCTGTCCTATAGCTGTTGCATACAACCCAGAACGGTTATAAGCAATATCAACGGGTAAGCCCCCCGCATACTCTCCAGACAGGCATACGCCTGTTTTCTCTCCAAAACCAAAAGAAGCTGCCGCAGAACATAAATCTTCTGGATCTTTGAGATACTCACTCACCAACAGAGAAAAATATGGGTTGCTAGACATCTCTAAAGCAGCGATCAAATCAATCCACCCACGACCTGAAAAATCATTCCCAGGGATATTCCCTCCTTTGAAAAAAGAAGGAATTGGGGAACCATCTTTAAAAAAACCTACATGGGACTTTGGATAGCTAAGCCCAAAAGACTTCTTATCCATCATGACAAAGAGCTTCGCTGGGTCATAATCTAGATCTATATATTGTGAGAGAACAGAATATGCAGATACTAACTTGAAAATAGAGCCTAATGTCGCAGCTTGTCCAAAAGAATGGGGGCGCAAATACCCAAATCCATATGTAGGGTAGAAAGCAGCGGCAAGATCTTGCTCTATCTGCGGGTTATTCCTAGTAATCATAACTGGATACTTGCCTAACAGCGGTCTTTGTAGCTCAGCAAACTCTCTAAAAGACAGAACAAACTGCAATAAATCTGAAGGGAAAGACAAAGCACGCTTCTGTAAAAAAGCATAATGCTTATACCAGGGTAAGGCCTTATGAGCGCCACCTAATAACTCCGCTCGCCAAGCAGCAAGTGCGGAGTAATACGGAGCCAGTTGAGCGCTCTCCCCCTTACCAGAAAGGAGGTAAACGATAAACTGATCCAAATGGCACCGACTAAACGCTCGATATTGCGCACGGCGCTCCTCTAGCAAGTAATCAATGTAAGGCGTCGGATACCGCTGCCCCCTTTCCTGTTCTTCCTGGCGCTTAGCTTGTAAAAAGGCAGAAAAATGTTCCTTTTTCCACGTCTTAAAATCTTCAGCGTAAAATACCTCCTCCATAATCTTAGCAAAAGCACTGCGCAAAGCGACATAATGTCCTTGGCTTTCAGAAAACTCTGATAAGGACATCGATCCTACTTCTGCAAAGATCTCCACAGGAATACGCTCTGAATCGATCAGCAAACGGTACAAATCCACTAACAACATCTTGTCATAATTTGCAGGCAAAGAAGCGAAGAAGACCTGCAGCTTTTTCTTATGTCTAGCTAATTCCTCTTGATGCTGCAACAAACATGAGGCAATCCACCGCTGCTGGCGTAATGAATTCACTTCCTTTGTAGGAATATGGCCTTCTTCTTCGGGGAACACGCTATCAAAGATAGCAGAACATGAACACTTTCCCTCCTGATAACCGAATAGAGATAACACGGCCTGCAACTCTTCTTGGATATGCACAGCATGAGCGACTGTATTGCACTGCTTCAATACAGCCTTCACTTCTGAATCCATAGGAAGAATGAATTCTAAATACGCATCAAATGTTAACCACAACTCTTCATCATAAAAACTCCCACTATGACTATCGACACGCTCCCGACGCAGGGGCGTCTTACAATCATAAACCTCTCCGATATGCGTGACATTTTCTAACCAACGACAGACAGAAGATTGCGCCTCGACTCCCTTTTGCATAAAGTCATTATTCTCATAACGAGGAGAAGAAGACATAGCGAGAATCTGCCCTGTATTTGGATCCATCGCAATGATAGCCCCACCCTTAATCCAAGGGAAAAAAGAGGGAATAGAATTCCGATCTCTCACCAGCTTAGCGCTTCGCATCTGCTCGATTTTCTCATGCTCTAATAGCAAACAATCTGCAAACTCTTGAAGCTCTGTAGATAGCGTGAGCTGCACTTTTGTTCCATGAGTAACAGGTTCAGAATATAACTCCTGAATGAAGTTCCCTCGTCGATCCACTAAAATCGTTTTCTTGCCTATCTGGCCACGTAGTTCTCGATCGCAATACGCTTCGATACCCAATTTCCCAACAAGAGCGTTCAAGTTATACGCATTATTCTCCAGCTGTGTAAGTAAAGTACGTACCTGGTCAATACTCGACAGACCATTCGGCAACTTTGGGTTTTCCCCTTCTTCATAAGCTCGAACACATTCGCGAAGCCGGCTTAACTCCTGCGTAATTTTCTTATATTCATGGGAGCTAATCGGACCTACATAACCCAAAAGGTCTGCAGCAACCTTACCAGCAGGATAGTGCCGTTTGACTTTAGCCTCTACATGTAACCCGGGCCAATCCTTAGCTAACATCTTCAGCTTTAAAAACATCCTCTCAGAGATATCGGGCTGAATCAAATAGGGAACAGAGCCTAAAATAGAAGCTTTAGAATGGATACTATCTTCAATCATATCCGCATCTAAATGCAGCTCATCCGCAAGAAATTGCGATAAACGTTGAATATACTGCTTCCTAACAGGGATTAACTTACGCTCTCCCGAAGCATCACTATGCCATGCCCGTGAGGGCAAATCCCGAATGGAGCTGTAGGTAATACTCACATCATATTGCATGGTATTCTCTGCCAGCATATGACCAAAACGATCACAAATCGTTGCACGTTCTACAAGCTCAGGGATCGTTCGTTTTTGTGGCTTATACGCTTCTTCCAGCTTGTTATCATGTTCAATGACAGCAAGATGCCACAATCGCAAAGCGATAATAATCAAGCCAACAACGACTCCAGACAGAAGTCTATTAGCTTTTTCAGGAACAGATAGGTACTTACGACGTGGATGTTTCATATAAACAAAGGGTAAATAATGAACAGCTTTTACGCAAAACACAAGAAAACATACATATACAACGAAGAAAATGCATATGCCTTGAAAAGGCTATCTCAATGCATTTTTATATACATTCCCCTAGGAAAATAATAAAAACATATACAAAAAACACCTACTCACTTATTAGCTACTTTAGGAGATTTTGAGCAGTGAAGGCTATCTTCATAGCGATGACTTTTCTTATCGTCTTTACTATAAAAAGAAAAGTTTGCTATGTTTGCGAATAATGAACAGAATGTTCACGCTTAAGGCTGTTTTCACTTGCAAGACACTCCTCAAAGCCATTAATTGCCTACAGGATATCTTGTCTGGCTTTAACTTGGACGTGGTGCCGCCAGAAAAGAACAACGAATAGCGAGCACAAAAAGAAAAGATACAAAGCATAATCTTTAGAGGTTAGTATGAAAAAATTCTTGAAATCGGTGTTTTTCTCCGGTCTTCTATGTTCTGCTAGCGCCTTACAAGCCCTGCCTGTAGGGAATCCAGCTGAGCCTAGTTTATTAATTGATGGTGTTATGTTTGAAGGTCTTCAAGGCGATCCTTGTGACCCTTGCATCTCTTTCTGTGACTCCATCTCTCTCCGCGCCGGTTTCTATGGCGATTATGTCTTCGATAGATCCCTCAAAACCGATGTGAATAAACTGTTCACAATGGGAAAAGCGTTCAGCGGCGCTGCTAAAGACTTAACTATAGCGGACGTACCTGAAGACTCCGTCTCTAACGTGGCTTACGGGCAACACCTCCACAATGCCGAACTCTACACTAACGCTGCCTTTTTAGCCCTGAATATCTGGGACCGTTTTGATATCTTCTGCACACTCGGTGCGATGAATGGATACATCAAAGGCAACTCCAAGGCCTTTAACTTAGTAGGTGTGATTGGGGACATAGATGATTTAGCCAATACACAAAAAGAAAACGTATCTCCTAACTGTCAACTCAACCAAGCGGTTGTAGAGCTCTATACCGATACGGCCTTTGCGTGGAGCATCGGGGCTCGGGCTGCTCTGTGGGAGTGCGGATGCGCAAGCTTGGGAGCAGAATTCCAATACGCTCAATCTAAACCGAAAGTTGAGACTTTAAACGTATTGTGTAACGTTGCGGAGTTTACTATCAATAAACCAAAAGGATACGTAAACCAAGCATTTCCGTTACCACAAGATGCAGGAACAGACGCTGCTACTAGTGGGTTGAAATCCGCTTCCATCGATTACCATGAGTGGCAATTGGGCTTGGCTCTCTCTTACCGCTTTAATATGATGGTTCCGTATGTAGGGTTGAAGTTTGCGAGAGCAAGTCTCGATGCCGATAGCATCCGTATTGCACAGCCAGAGCTAGCCCATGATGCAAGCATTTTAGGATCCACAACATGGAACCCAACAATCTTAGGAGTCCAAGCAGCTGATCCACAACTTGCTACAAATGCCGGCGCTTACCAAGTACAAGATGCCTCTTTACAAATCAATAAGATGAAGTCGAGAAAGAGCTGTGGGTTGGTATTGGGAACGACTTTAGTTGATGCGGATAAAATGGCCGTTACGGGTGAGGTCAGATTAATCGACGAACGCGCTGCTCACGTTAACGCTCAGTTTAGATTTTAACTAAATTAAAAACATAATCCGAGAATCTGAAGACTCATCCTTCTATAGGATATTCTACTTGGCTTTAGTCGAGACATATAGTACACAACAAAACATGCTGCAATACAGAATCATCCTTTAGAGGTTAGCATGAAAAATTCCTGAAGTTAGTTTTTCTCTCCAAACTTCTCTGCTCTACTGTCACCTTACAAGCCTTACCTGTAGGGAATCCCGCTGAACCTAGTTTATTAATTGATGGAGTAATGTTTGGAGGCATTCAAAGGAACCCTTGCATCTCCTTCTGCGATTCTGTCTCTCTTCGCACTGGTTTTATGGCGATTATGTCTTTAATAGATCCCTTAAAACTGATGTAAATAGAAACTTTGTAATGGGCGCCCAATTTCAAGGAGATACACCTAAGGACATTGGGGGAAGTGACCCTGCACCTCAAGCAACCTCAATTCCTAATGCTGCTTACGGTCAACACTTCGATAACGCCGAGCTCTACACTAACGCTGCCTTTTTAGCCCTTAACGTCTGGGACCGTTTTGATATCTTCTGCACTTTGGGTGCAATGAATGGCTACATCAAAGGCAACTCTAAAGCCTTTAACTTAGTAGGCATAATTGGAGATAAAAACGAAGTAGCTAATACAGCGCTTACTGCAGATCAAAGAAATATTCGTCCTAACGCTCAACTTAATCAGTCTGTTGTAGAACTTTACACCAATACTACCTTTGCGTGGAGCATCGGATCCCGCGCCACTCTATGGAAATATGGCTATGCAAATTTAGGGGCAGAGTTTCAATATGCACAGGCTAAACCAAAAATCGAGACTTTGAATGTTTTATGCAATGTAGCTGAATTTACAATTAACAAACCTAAGGGTTGGGTTGATTATGATGCTCAAGACGGGTTCCCACTCCCTCCTGTAGGAGCTAAAGAAAAAACTGCTTCTATCAACTACCATGAATGGCAATTAGGTTTGGCCCTTTCTTACCGCTTTGATATGATCATGCCACTCGTGCCATATGTAGGATTAAAATTTGCTCGAGCAAACCTTGATACGGATAACATCCGTATTGTGCAACCGGAATTAGCATACCCTGGCATTCTGAGCTCTACAACATGGAACCCCTCCATCGTAGGTGCGGCTGGTGATAAAATTATGGATCATGGCGACATAAATCTTGCTGCTTACGAAGTACAACGCGCTTCCCTCCAAATTAACAAAATGAAATCGAGAAAGCGCTGCGGGCTGGTATTAGGAACAACACTTGTCAATAGTGACCGAGCGTCTATTACAGGAGAAGCTCGCTTAATTGACGAACATGCAGCTCATATTAATGTACAAGTCCGATTCTAAGGATTTTTATTATTTGCTATCAGAGCTTGGAAACATCCAAACTCTGATTTTGCTTTTTTCCCCTTTCATGGTCCTACATCACGTCAAAGACTTTCCTTTCATCAAATTATATTTTGAGTTACGCGTGCGTATGACCACAATGATTCTTCTGTTTGCGAGCAGCATAACTATTTTCCCAAATCTGTTTGCCTTAAAACCCTACTATCTACTAAGATAAGAACCTCTCAGCTACGCGCCCGTAGCTCAATGGTAGAGCTGTAGCCTTCCAAGCTACCGGTGTCAGTTCGATTCTGATCGGGCGCTTTCTTCATATAGTCCTTTTACCAAGACTGAAATCTTAACGCTCGAGTTAAGATGCCGTTGTTAACATATTTATCCACAAATAGAGGTACAAAGCTTGGATCAATCAAATTATTGTTCAATTACAGTTAAAGATTTAGTAGAAGCTGGCGCACATTTTGGGCACCAGACAAGACGATGGAACCCAAAGATGAAATTATACATCTTTGAGGAGAAAAACGGTCTGTACATCATTAACTTAGCTAAGACTTTACAACAGTTACGTAAAGCTCTTCCTCACGTTCGAAAAGCTGTTGAAGACAACAAATCTATCCTGTTTGTTGGTACAAAAAAACAAGCTAAGTGTGTCATCAGAGAAGCTGCTATTGAAGCTGGTGAGTTTTTCGTAGCGGAAAGATGGTTAGGCGGAATGCTAACTAACATGATGACAATCCGCAATTCCATTAAAACGTTAGACAAAATCGAAAAAGATTTAGAAAACAATCAAAACTACTTAACGAAGAAAGAAGTTGCTTTACTAGCTAAACGCCACCAAAAACTTCTAAAAAACTTGGAAGGCGTTCGCTACATGAAAAAACTTCCTGGTTTAATTGTTGTTGTCGATCCTAGCTACGAGAAAATTGCCGTAGCAGAAGCAAATAAATTAGGCATTCCTGTTCTTGCTTTAGTCGACACAAACTGCGATCCATCTCCTATTAATCATGTCATTCCATGCAACGACGACTCCCTCAAGAGCATTCGTTTGATCGTCAATGTCATTAGAGACAATGTTTTAGACGTTAAACGTAAATTGGGTATAGAAGTTGTCTCCCCTATCAAATCACAAGTTGTAGAAGACATGGCAGAGGATGTTGAGAGCAACGGGCCACAAGATTTATTAGCGAAAAAATTTGATGACAGCGAGGGAACCAATGAGTAGTTTTTCCATGGACACTCTGAAAGCTTTACGGCAACAAACCGGCGTAGGGTTGACAAAATGTAAAGAAGCTCTTGAAGAGTGCAAAGGTGATTTGGAAGCTGCTGTTGTTTACTTACGTAAATTAGGGTTAGCATCCGCTGGCAAAAAAGAGCATCGTGAAACCAAAGAAGGTGTCATTGCTGCAAAAACAGATTCTCGCGGTACAGCTTTGGTAGAAGTTAACGTTGAGACGGACTTTGTAGCAAACAATAGTGTTTTCCGTCATTTTGTTGATAGTTTGGTTGAAGATGTTCTTAACAATAAAGTAAGCGATGTAGAGTCATTAAACAAGCTTACATCCTCTCAAGATCCATCCTTGACTGTTGATGAGTTACGTGCTGTAACTATGCAAACAGTTGGTGAGAACATTCGCATTAATAGAGTGGCTTATAAACCTAAAGCATCCGAAGAAAGTGTTGGAATCTACTCTCATGGCAATGGGAAGGCCGTTTCCATCGTTATTCTTTCAGGAGATGCAAATCAAGAAGCCTTGGCGAAAGACATTGCTATGCACATTGTTGCAGCACAGCCTCAATTTTTAAGCAAAGAGAGCGTGCCTGCAGAAATTCTGGAAAGAGAAAAAGAAGTTATTGCTTCTCAAATTCAAGGCAAGCCTGCTGCTGTTTTGGAAAAAATCGTTAGCGGCAAATTGAATACTTTCTTCCAAGAAGTCTGCCTTTTAGAACAGGCATTTATTAAAAATCCTGACCAAACGATTCAACAACTGTTAGCAGCAGTACAACCTGCTGGCGGTCAACCATTAGGTGTTGAAGAGTTTATGTTATGGAAAATCGGAGCATAACAAGAGAAAATCACCATGTCTAAGCGAATCACTCGAGTCTTGTTTAAGATCTCTGGAGAAGCTCTTTCAAAAGATGCTGGAAGTCGCATTAATGAGGCACAACTATCTAGATTGGTTTCAGAATTACGTACAGTACGTAATTCTGAAATCCAGGTTGCGGTCGTTATTGGCGGAGGCAACATTCTTCGAGGTTTAGCAGAGCAAAAAGAATTGCAAATTAACCGTGTATCTGCAGACCAAATGGGAATGTTGGCTACTCTTATTAATGGAATGGCATTAGCTGATGCTTTGAAAGCAGAGGGAATCCCCTGCCTCTTGACATCTACCTTATCTTGTCCTCAATTAGCGGACTTGTATAATCCCCAAAAAGCAATTGAAGCTTTGGAGCAGGGCAAAGTTCTTATCTGTACAACAGGGGCAGGAGCTCCTTACCTAACTACAGATACAGGAGCTGCATTGCGTGCTTGTGAACTACAAGTTGATGTTTTAATCAAAGCAACAATGCACGTTGACGGGGTCTATAATATGGATCCACGCACAAATAGCAATGCAGAGAAATACACGCAGATTTCTCACAAAGATTTTCTAGCCCAACAACTAGGAGCTATGGATGCATCTGCTGTGTCATTGTGTTTAGATGCGCATATTCCAATTCGGGTCTTTAGCTTTGAACAACATTCATTGGAACAAGCTATTTTTGACAATATTGGAACTCTTATAGGAGGGGATGCTCAATAATGTCTATTACACAAGATGCTGAAAAGAAAATGGCCGCTGCAGTTGAGTTTTTCCAAAAAGAAGCGAAAAGTTTCCGTACAGGAAAAGCACATCCTGCTTTAGTAGAAACAGTCGTGGTAGAGGTATACGGAACGACAATGAGGTTATCTGATATCGCCTCTATTTCCGTAGCAGATCTGCGTCAGTTGCTGATTTCTCCTTATGATGCCAATAATGTTTCTGCTATTTCTAAAGGCATTTTGGCTGCAAATTTAAACTTGCAACCAGAAGTAGAGGGATCTGTTATACGTATTAAAGTTCCTGAGCCAACAGCAGAATACAGACATGAAGTTGTTAAACAACTACGTCGTAAATGTGAAGAAGCAAAAGTTGCTATTCGCAATATACGTCGGGAGTCTAACGACAAATTGAAGAAAGATTCTGAATTAACAGAAGATGCTGTAAAGAGCATGGAGAAGAAGATTCAAGAATTAACAGATAAGTTTTGTAAACAGCTAGATGAGATAACAAAACAAAAAGAATCTGAGATTTCTTCTATATAATTTTTGCCTCAAAATTTTATTATTGAGATCGACATTATTTTCATTTTCTGATGAAATGATGTTGATCTAAAGGGGCTTAAAAGGTAGAATATTCACTGTCTTGGCCCCATCGTCTAGCCTGGCCCAGGACATCGGATTTTCATTCCGGTAACAGGGGTTCGAATCCCCTTGGGGTCAACAGAAAATTTATGGGTCTTTAGCTCAGCGGTTAGAGCATCTCACTTTTAATGAGAGGGTCGCAGGTTCAAATCCTTCAAGACCCATTTTTCTTTTCTGTTTCTTATTTGCATTTCCTACTAAAACTCTTTCTCTCCTTTTTTTGTTTTTGTTATTGGTATCAGACATAAGGGACTCGTATCATTGGTGAGTTTGTATGTCGGACTCTTCTTGTCTTTGTTATCACTGCCAACAACCTGCCACTATTTGTTATACAGAGGTCAATCGTAAGGAAAAGGTCCGTTACTACCTCTGCAGCCAATGTCCTTATCCTGGAGCATTTGATCCTTATGAAACATCTGGTTCTGCAGCCCATGAGTCGATTACTCTTGAATGCGGTAACTGCAAAACCATTTGGAATCCACAAGAGCAAAGTCACACATTAGGCTGTCACCTGTGTTATACGAGCTTTAAATCGCAGCTAGCAATCTTCTTCAAAGAAGTACATGGAACTTCCGTTGTACATATTGGCAGAGCCCCTGGAGAATCTTCTCATATGAACCCCTCTATTCGGCTGATTGCCTTGAATGAAGCGCTACAAGATACCCTAGCTAGGGAGGATTATGAGCAGGCGGCTATAATCCGAGATCAAATTAATCACTTAAAACAGAGTGGTTCTGAAGATGCTTCCAAATGACACCCTGAGACAGATTGCAGAGCATAAATATAGCCAGCCTACAAATCCTACCTGGCCTGTCACCACGCTATCGCTATCTCGAAATTTATCAATGGCTAAATTTGTGCCTAGCCTCTCTAAGGAGCAACGAATCGAATTACTGGAGGCTATTGTTTCTCACTTCCATGAAATAGAAGGGGAGGAATTTCATGTTCTGCTGATTAAGGATCTCCCCATATGGCAAAAGGAATTATTATTAGAGCATTTTTCCTTCACGCATGATCCTCTTGATTCTCTTGAAGGGGAAGCTTTAATCGTCAATGCTCGTGGTGATATCTGTATAGGGGTGAATTTCCAAGACCATCTCATCCTTCATGCTATAGACTTTCAAAACAACCCTGAAAAGACTTTGGAAAGGCTTATTCAATTAGATTGCTCTCTGCATGATCGGCTTGCCTTTGCCTATTCAACTGACTTTGGATTTCTGACTCTCAATCCGGAGCATTGTGGAACGGGGCTAAAAGTACGTTGTTACCTACACCTCCCTGCTCTTTTACATACCCAAGAATTTTTCTCGTTAATTCCTGCTGAAGAAAACCTATCCTGCTCCCCACTCGTTCCAGATATATCGGGGTATATCGGAGATATTGTTGTCTTGACTAACCGTCATTCATTAGGTGTAACGGAAGAACAAATTCTCTCCACATTACGCATTTGGGTAACGAAACTACAAACAGCTGAGCATGCAGCAAGGACTAAACTTGCAGAACAAGAATCTGCTGAATGGAAAAACCAAATCCTCCGTGCATTAGGGCTGCTAACACACTCATATAGCTTAGACTTACAAGAAACACTCAATGCTCTAAGTAAAATTCAATTTGGATTACACGCGCAATGGCTCTCAGGAACTTCTAATCACCCCATATGGATTCCATTATTTTGGCAGGTTCGCCGAGGGCACCTCTCTCTTTACCAACAGCCTGAAGACCAAAAGTCTTTAGATCAAGCTATTATAGGAGAATTACGAGCCCGAGTTGTAAAAGATATCATTTCTGTTTTACAAAATTAATAAAAATAAAAATTGTTTTTATCAAAAAACCAAATTAATACTTACAAACTCTAAAAATTTGAACTTGCAAAAAAAAAAAAACAAAACAAAAGTAGAATGCTGGATGGCTTGTTCTGCTGATTATTTTTATATTGATAACGCCTTCCTCCTCTTCTAGCTTCCCCTATCTTCTGACTTGAGCCGTTTTCTATTAAACGCAACAAGTGTGAATTATGGATCCGGTTTCTTCTAGACCGTCGTCTTCCTACTTAGCTGTACGCTTTAATTCATTATATCCTGCTCATCATACTTCACCCATTGTAGGGATCCCCTTTAACCAATAATAGCAAGGATACTATGTCTGTTTCTCCAACATCACCCAGTTCTCCACAACCAGGGCCTTCGTATAGCGCAGACCATACAGAAGGGGGAAAGAGAAGCTGCAAACGCAAACACTGTGATGAAACCATACCAACTCCAGAAAAACGTATCCGTCTAGAAGCACCCTCTTCTCCATCAGAAAGCCCCTCCACAAGCTATCTATTTACTCCTTATGCTCAACATCACGCCCCTGGAGCAGTTTTTACAACGCGTCGAATCACTAACGACCCCAGAGTGGCAGAAAGAAAAGGGCTATCTCGAGAAGTACAAAACCTCGTCAATCCTCTGTTTATGAAACGGTTTCAACAGGACGTCTGCGCAGCTCAGCAAAATCTAGAATTAATAGATCGGATTGCTGCTAGCATGTTCCAAGAACAGTGTGATGAAGTACCACAACACGAGCCGAAAAAAAATCCTCATATCTTTGTCGTACGACCCCCTAAATCTCCTATACGACTGGATTGGAATAAGCTCTGTCTAGCCCTATCTAGACTAGCGCGAGCCAATGCAAAATCCTTACCAGCTACCGTAGGGCTAGAAGCCGCTACAAAGGCTACCCGCTTCCTCAAACTGCTTTATCAACGCAAAGACTTCCCGGCTTTAGAGCCTTGCTACACATCAGGGCATATGTTCACTCATCTTTGTGCGCAAGCTCTAGCTATGCAAAACATCGAAGTATCCCCAGGAACTTTCTACTCATCTCCTCAATTTAATGAATCCTGCTGCTTCCTATCAGGGTTGGATCTAGATGAATGTCTAGAAACCCCTGGGATCCTTGATCTATATCCAGCCATTAGCTTCTTACGACACAAAGGCACTCATAATAGGAAGTCAACTGGAAGACAGATCCCCACCCCTATAGACATTTCTGCAGCAGACTATCCTCTATTTCTTCCTCCAGAGACAAGCTTAGCCTCTAGTGAGAGGGATTCGTCATAAGTCTCTCAGAAGTAACTGTAATACAACCCTTTATGCAATAACCCATAAATTTATTTAAAGTAACAGTATGTCTACTCCAAGCTCACCAGCCAGCCCAGCACGATCTGGTTCCCCGTATTACCCTCTTCAGGAACCTCAACCAGGATGTGATCTTCACTCTGTCTTCTGTCCACATACGGGGGTTTCCTCATCTGCTTATCCTGTAACTCCAAGCACTTCGGATGCTCTTCCATCATGTTCACATACAGTTACAGCATCTACATCCAACCCCTCAACCTCTGAAACATCTGCAAGAGTAAGCTCTCTCAAACGCTCCCGAGAAAACTCGGATACAGAAGAGCCTGGTCGCAAAAAACTATGTAAACAAAAACATATAGATAGCTCTTCACCTAGTTCTTCCCCGTCTAGGAAAAGATCTCGATCAAGCTAGATGAGGAGAATGGTCCTAACCCCAGTAACCCTCATATCACAAAACGGCCCAAATGCATCCCAACATGGGAATGGGCTGCAAGGTTTTTATACAGCCCCCACAGAGCAGTTAAAAACAAAATCAACCAAAGAGTTCTGGAAAAAATACAACGAGAACTACTTGCAGCCTATGAATCTATCAGCGAAGAAGAAAAAACAGCTGCAGGACTGTTAAACAATATCTACATCCAACACCCACCTCTAACACCTAACGAAAGCCCAATTGTTGTCTTTAAACGCACCACACAAGCCCCTACTCGCCTGTGTTGGAAAAAATTACAACTGGCTCTTGCCCACCTTAATTGTTCTCCGGGAATTGGACCTCACTCACGCATGGGAAATGAAGCATCAGCAAAAACAATCCACTGGTTAATGCTTTTTATGAAGCGGCTTCACCCTGAACAAAGACCTCGAACTTTAATCTCTGGACAAGCATTTACTTATCTATGTGGAACTGCCTTAGCCGCACAAAATATTACACCAGGTCAGGGAGAGCCTACTACTCCACTTACTTCCAAAGACGCTTTAGTCAACCTTGCTTCTTCTGAAGACCTAGCTCATGGCATGGTAAATATAGATCATATCAATTGCGAGCCAGGAGTTGTCTTCTTACGACATGCAGCGAAAGTTACAAACCTACCTAAATCCCGAAGAAAACAACGCAGTGCATACCCCATATATAATTTTGACCCACAAATTCCCTGCCAACCCTTTATAAGCTCATCATCCCAAACCGAAGAACAATCTTAACTCCTCATCCCCAAAGCAAACTAAGGCATCTCCTTAATCATACGGTGGCGTTAGGCCTCGTCCTCTGGACCAATTAGACAACACCCCGAAAAACTTATATGGCCTAACTTAACTACCGTTCCAAAGACAAATAATTTCTTTATTTCCCTTACTCAAAAAATAGGAATGGGAATTTTTAATTATTTAAAAATAAAAAATTCGTTTAAAAAAAGAACTAACTTGCAAAAAAAAAAAAACAAAAAGTAAAATTCTTGCCGGCTTATTTTGCTTATTGTTTTTATACCGATAACGCCTTCCCTCCCTTCTAATCTTCCCCATCTTTTGACTTCAGCCGTTTTCATTAAATGCAATGAGTGTGAATTATGAATCCGGTTTCTCCTAGTAGTAGTGTGTCGTCATCACCAGGGTCTCCTTATAATCCCCTGAATGCACCAGCATATCCTAATACAAATGCTATCTTTTGCCCTATTCCATCATCTTCCAGTTCAGCTGGGGCAGAAAACCCACAACCATCTACCAGTGCACGGGGAACAGCTCACAAAACAAACCAAACAGCCAAACGCAAATTATCAGAAAGTTCTGACTCTTCCTCTGAATCAGAATGCGCATCTAAAAAACGAAAAATAGAAACACCTGAACAACCTAAGAAAGCAAAGTGCAAAAGAAAACATGTAGAGTCCACATGTAAGGCTACACCAGCTAAACGACCTTGCATAACATCTTCTTCTGATTCGGATGATTCAGATGAAGAGGGGCCTTCTCAGCGATCTAACCCAGAAAACGCTCCTTGGTTTCGTGCATGTCGATACAACCGTCAATGCTACAAGGAGAAAAAAGAACAGCTCAATCGCTTATTTATCCAAAGATTGCAGCGAGAGCTAAATCATGCCCAAAGATCATTAACCCCTGAAGACTCTCTTGCTGCATCTCTATTTGAAACAGCAGCAGAACAAAAGCTCTCTCTCTATGGGAAAGGGCCTTTTGTTTTTGTGAAACAACAATCGGGTTTTAAAAATCAATTGGATTGGGACAAATTGAAAAAAGCTTTGTGCTGTATAGAAGCAACCTCCTCTTCCTCTTCCCGAAACCCTATTACCAATCATTCATCCCAGAGAGCAGTGCAATGGCTAAAACGCTTCTTTAGCTGTATTAACTCTAAAGTATGGGCTCGGACTTATCTTTCAGGGGCTACCTTAACACATTTATGTGCTCAGGCATTAGCTGCGCAAGGTCTAACCACAACAAATGACAATCAAGGATTAACCCAGTTAGGAAGTCGCGACGGCTGTTTCATATCCGGTTCAGATCTTACAGCTGCCTTGGACAACGCGAACTATATCACTAAAGAACATGCCCTTTCCTTCTTACGTACTCCTTACTCAAGGAACCATGACACCCAGAAAAAGAATACAAGAGCTGAACGTTACCACTTGGATCTTGAAGCAACTGCTATGACAGACCCCCAGAAAGGAAGTAGCGAAACAGAATAAACTATAACAAACCTTTAGCCCGTCTATACAAAAATGGCCAGTCCAACTTCTTCAGCATCATCACCCAGTTCTTCTCCAGGAAGTCCTGTATATAATCCACTACAAACCATACCCCCTGCAAATGCAAATTCTGTGTTTGCAGCCCCTTCAACAACAGAAAAAACATGTTCCTTAGGGAAACGTAGATGGTCTGGTGATGATAGCAGTGGGCTAAATCCTACACCAATAAAACAAGCTCGACTAAGTGTGTGTGCATCACCAAATACACACAGTACATCGGATACGGAAGAACAGCCTTGTTGTTCTGCAACTATATCCCATACGGCGCAAAGAACAGCGAGTAAAGTGACTAAGGCTAAACGCAAGCTATCCTCTTCCTCATCTTCTGATGAAGAAACTCCAAGAAAAAGAACATGTAAACGCAAACATGTAGGCTCCCCATCCCCTACTTCACCAAAATCACCTAAGAAAAGCCCTAAACATGCACCTTCATCCCTTTTAGCTCTGTTAACCCAGCGGCCTGGGGGGAATCAGGAAACACGCTCTACAAAACGTGCGTGCACTATTGGCGAGTGGGCAGCTACAGGCAATACCAGCCCGTATCGTAAACAAAGAGCTAGGCTTAATGCGTTGTTTGTACAACGCCTACAAAAAGAAATTCAACAGGCTCTATCCTCTTTAGATGGCGATGATCGTCTTATTGCTAAAGCCTTTCACCATGCTACGATCACAACGCCCCTATCAGCTGCGACCCCTCTTATTTTTATAAAAAAACAAGATGGGTATAAAAATCGATTAGACTGGCATAGATTGAAATTAGCTCTTGCACGATTAGAAACACGCTCTCACTCCCCACTAGGAGAAGGAGCGGCCTGCCAAGTGCTTCGCTGGTTAAAACACTTTTTCCGACACGTCAACTCCAGCCCTCGTCTACACACAAATATTTTAGGAAAATCCTTAACACATTTGTGTGCTCAGGCAATTGCAGGACAAGACATTGAGCTAAGTGAAAACAACTCAGGTTATATCAGCAAGAAACTTCGTGAAGAAACATGCTTATTATCCGGAGAAGACCTAGCTGTTGCTCAACAAAACCCTGAATGCTTGTACAAAGAAAGCACTGTAGCCCTACTAAGACACGTCGGGACACCTAGCTACTATAAACAAGACCTCCAAAAGCAACAGCCTACATCACCATACACGTGTGTTGATTTCGAACAACAAGCAGCAACAGAAGCACAAACTCACCAAGAATAAACAAAAGGTTTTGCAACACAGATAGTCTAACTCTCCACACTCCCTTTTACCCCGCTCTTCAATCTCTGCTGAGTTAGACGATCTAAACAATTAGGAAATTATCTATGACGTCACCTTGTCATCCTGGCTCTAGCTCACCATATTCTCCTTTGTCTCCTTCTAGAGACCCAGAACCCAGCACATCCTCTGCAGCTTCTTGCTCCTATACGCTAAGTTCCGGAGAAGCTTCTACTAGCTCGGCACAAGCTGTAGACTCTGCAGCTAAATCCTGCTTGAAAAGATCTAGAAGCGAAAATACATCTGAGTCTAACGAACCCAAAAAAAAGAAAAGCAAAACAAAGCACTGTGATGAACCTAGCTCTGAAGTACAACGATCATCATTAAAACGTAAAGCTGATGACCAGCAGCCTACTTCCAAAAAAAGACAAAGCAAAACAGGTCTGCCTAGAAGTGCAACTTGGCGATTAGCTTGTCGTTATACCAGCGCAGACTTTCATCCTCTTCGAAGAAGAATCAACGCAAAGTTTTTAACACACCTGCAAAGAGAGTTACAAACAGCACAAAAATCCTTAGAACAGCCAGATCTTTTATTAGGGCAAGCGCTCCAAGAAGTTTGCACCGCTGCAAGTGGTGTGCCTTCCCCTATTGTTCTGTTTAAACGCACGAACAATCAATCATGCAGCAGGTTAGGATGGGATAAGTTAGTGAAAGCCCTATCTCGTTTAGAAACACAAGCACGTAATACATCTGGACCATTAGGACAAGAGCTTGCAGAGCGTGCAGCTCGTTGGTTAGCTCATTTATTCAAATTCCTAAACCCACGATCACAAGTCAAAACGCTGATCTCAGGAATGTCATTTACACGCCTGTGCGCACAAGCCTTGTCTGCCCAAGGTGTCTCATTAACAGAAGAAAATCCAATACGTCCAATGCAAGGTGGAGATGGCTCCTGCTTCTTATCACGAGAAGATTTTGAACAAGCGCGGAGAGAAGATCCTGATCTACAATTACTCGATCAAGAATATGCCGTCTGCTTCTTACGCTTTTCCCACTCAGGAGACGGCGAGACCCCCGGTGTGGGCTATCCAACAGTCGACTTTGACGCCCCTGCTCATCAAGAATAACATGTAGGTAGAAAAAAACTATGTCTTCCCCAAGTAATCTTTCTTCACCAAGTACTCCTGCAGGCAGCCCAGCTTACCGCCCACTAGAAGAAGGTGCTCCATCCTGCGACTACCACTCCTTATTCTGTGATACGGTACCTTCCACTTCTTCAGGAGTAGCACCAGCAGCTTCAACACCACCTGCGCCCCTATCGCCCCCTCAAGTAGAAGCAGCTGTTAGCTCTGTGAAAAGTACTACAAAACGTAAACACTCTATACCTGATGACGAGCAGGAAGTACAACCCCGCAAGCGGACTCGAAAAACACGCCATTGCGAAGAGACCTCTCGCTCAAGGAAAAGAACTCGGACACCGTCTTCATCTTCTGATGATGAGGGTTTACCCTCTAAAAAATTCCCTGTTCAATGTCCTAAAGGGATGCCTTCATGGAAATGGGCCTATAAATACAATACCGGTGAATACATAGACTTAAAAAAACGGTTTAACAAAACATTCCTAAAAAAATTACAACAAGATTTAATCCAAGCTCAAGCTGCTCTTTCTCCAGAAGACTATACAGCTGGAAAACTTTGGGAAGAAGTTGCCCCGAAACAAGGAGCTAAACAAGATCCTATCGTGTTGTTCGAACGTCTTCAAGGATCTCGATCTCGTTTGGACTGGAACAAACTTGCGAAAGCTTTATCTTATTTAAGCCAAAAAAACCCAGCCTCTGCGTCATCCCTAATAGAACAAACAAGAATCAGTAAGGCTATAAATTGGCTGAAGGTTTTTATCAAGAACCTTGACCCATTGTTCCATTCACCTAGAACTCTAGTGAGAGGTGAAGTACTCACGTATCTTTGCGGACAGGCCTTGGCTGTACAAGACATTCATGTCAGTGAAGCAGAGCCCAAAAAACTCACAGATCGTGAAAATCGCTTCT
The DNA here is from genome assembly GCA_937884635.1 of uncultured Chlamydiaceae bacterium. Classification (GTDB taxonomy): domain Bacteria; phylum Chlamydiota; class Chlamydiia; order Chlamydiales; family Chlamydiaceae; genus Chlamydia. The sequence continues at coordinate 35,186 of CALGBW010000051.1, read as the reverse complement.
GTTTTATCTCTGGAGAAGATTTCCCTCGTGTACTGGAAAATCCTCAAGCACTTCATGAAGAAAGTGCTGTGTGCTTCTGCCGACACCATGATGGACCTCGTCTCCGTGGGAAAGGTGTTTCAGAACCTCGTCGCTACCCTATACAAGACTTTGAAAAATGCCTCAATGACCCTGTCAGACTCAATCCTGATTCAGGATCACCTTCTTCAGACCAACCCTCCACATCAGGTACATAAAAGCCACCTACTAGGTGGCTTTTTATTTCCATCACTAATAAAACAACAGATTATTGTTTTAGATAAAAAGAAACTCGAATTCTTTTAATAAAATAAGAAACTAATTTGCAAAAAAAAAAAAAAAACGAGTTACACTGTTCGCCCGAGAATATAATTTTCTACTTTTCCCCCGATACATCTTCCCATTCTTTGACTCCTGCACCTCAGCTTCATTAACTAAATTAAAAAATTAGGTTATGTTATGACGTCTCCTTGTAGTAGTCCATCTCCAGCCCCATTATCATCACCAAGCTCTCCTATAGCAGAAGTTTCTTCTCAAAGCGGTTCAATCTCACAGACTCCTTGTTCTTCGCGCTCTAGAAAGACATCATGTCGTAGAATCTGTGTTTGCTGTTCTGATGGAGAACAACCCTCGACTTCTACAAGTCAACAAACACACCATACTGCTCAAAAAGTTCAACAAGCTATTAAGCGCAGTCTAAGTTCTGATGACTCAAACGCAGAAGAGCCCCGCAAGAAAAAATGTAAAACAAAACACTTGGAATCCAGTTCCGGCTCTACTTCTACTTCTGTTAGAAAACGCAAGAGAGAACTCAGCTCATCCTCTAATAGTAGTAACGAAGGGAAGAAACATCGCCCTTCAGAACCAACGTGGAGGAGGGCTAGTCGATACTGCCATACTAAATTCCTCTGTCACAAAGGCACCTTAAATGCCGCTTTTTTAGAAAAGCTCCAACTAGAACTCTATCAAGCTCAGCAATCTTTGGATACAGATGACCGTCTTCTTGCGAGTATTTTTCAAGAATCTGCTAACGAAAATAATGATAGCAGAGAGCCTATCGTCTTATTAAACAGATTATCAGGTGAACCAACGCGACTACGATGGAAAAAACTCGCTAAAGCTTTGACCCTATTGGAAACTCGATCTCGGAGAGGAGCCGTACCATTAGGGGAACAATGCGCTAGAAATAGCATTAAATGGTTGCAGTACTATTTTAAAGTGCTGCACCCAAAATTACGTACACGGACTTTGATCTCTGGAATATCATTTACACGTTTATGTGCACAAGCTATTACTGCACAAAATCAACCGTTAACACAAACAAACTCTAATCAAGTCCTATCTGATTTCAGAGGGCATCCATGCTTCTTGTCTCACAGTGACTTTGAGCAAGCTTTAACCAACTCTGAACACTTACACTCTGAATGCGCAGTAAGCTTTTTACGACAGCGGATGCAACAGAAAAATAACAAATCAAGTCATCACTCAACATATCCGGTTGTTGATTTTGACGCAGAAGCAAGCACTAGTTCTACAAGCAGCTCTCAAAGCAAGAAAGAGACCGAATAAGCATTCGGTCTTCACGGGAACCCTTAACTCCTATGTAGAGGTTTATGTCATCACCAAGTTCTAGTAACAGTTCTCCATCACATAGCCCTTTATACTGTTCTCTAGCAGAGCAGTATCGGCGTCAAGAGGGAGACCCTCACTCTGTGTTCTATGCTTCACCTACTACGAGCACGGCTAGCAACGTTACTCCCTCTACATCAACTGGAGTGTCTTCTCCACGAGCAGAAGAAACAGCGGCAAAGGTAGCATCTGCAAAACGTAAATTAGAAGAACAAGAAACCACAGAGCAACCGCGTAAAAAACGGCGCAAAGAACACCATATAGAAAATCCTTGTACAAGTCCTACGAAAAGAAAACGTTCTTCTTCGGAGTCTTCTGAATCTGCAGGCGAAGGTTCTTCAACTGCACCCTCTCCGAAACATAAGAAGGGCAAAAACGTACCCCTCTGGCAATGGGCGTCTAGATATAATGCTGTTTCCCACCGCCCAGATAAAATGCGGCTCAATAAATTGTTCCTCAAACAACTGCATAAAGAGCTCCTACTCGCTCAGTCTGCATTACAAGAGCACGATCTAGAAGTAGCACAATTATGGAAGGAGATCGTACCGCAAGTTCCTTCTTCTCGAGAACCTATTGTATTATTTAAACGTACTGTTAACCCTGCAACAAATAACCCTGCAACAAGACTTAACTGGAAAAAGTTAGCATATGCCTTATCGTTTTTAGGCCGAGTAGAGCATGGCTCGTTTATTCCTATAGAAAAGGAACACATTCAAGCGACTTATATCTGGATGCATTCTTTCCTTAAACAATTGTATCCAAATCTTAAAACTCCCCGCATTCTCATGAAACCGCAAACATTCACCTTCTTATGTGGGCAGGCATTAACAGCACAAAATGTATGGATCTCACCTTTAGATCCAGAAGACCCTTCTTGGAGACAAAGCCACTTGTGTTTCTTGTCTAATGAAGATGTTGCTCGCACTTTAGAAGATGAGCAGATCATTGAACAACAAAGCGCTGTTTGTTTCTGCCAACACCACGATAGTCCTAGACCAGGACGTTCCAAGGGCTTAAGGCTATGCGCTCAATTCCCTATAGTTGACTTCGATTCTGATACAGAAGGAGGGTCTCAGTCATGACCTTTTTAAAACAGCCTGTTCTCTTCAACTTACTAATAATTCAATACTTTAACCTTGAGGCGTTGTAATACATGTCCGCCCCAACTTCCCCAAACAATTCATCTCCAGCAACTCCTGGTTCTCCTTATCAACCACTTTGCGTACCCCAGCCTACATGTGATTTACATTCTTTGTTCTGTCAACAAACAGGAACCTCGACTTCCTCTACTGTAGCACCGACACCTTCTACTGAACCTACTCCTTCATGCTCATATGCAGTAACTTCTAGCCCATCGACTTCTTCAACGGCAGATACAGCCTCTTGTTTAAAACGCTTGCTAGAAAGTTCGGAATCATCCGAACCACCACGAAAAAGACTGTGTAAACAAAAACATACAACCCCACCTACAACATCACCTCAGGGCTCTCCATCTAAAAGAAAGCGATCAAGCTCAAGCTCTTCTTCAGAAGAGGAAGCGCAAAAAGAAGACGCATATCAGCATCTTAGAGACCCGAAGTTAACACAGCGTCCTGGAGGGGTGCAAACATGGCTATGGGCCTCTCGGTTTACGTTTGGACCATACCACGGAGATCGGAGTCGTATTAACCAGCAAGTCCTTGCACAAATGCAAGAGGACCTCTGTAATGCGTATGACTCTATAGAAGAGGAGGAGAAAACAGCTGCACAAGTATTAAACAGCATCTACGAATCTACACCTCCGATTGACTCGAACCGTCTCCCCATTGTTCTCTTCAAACGACGTCAACGCACGCCGACTCGCTTGTGTTGGAAAAAATTACGCTTATCTCTTTCTTACCTTAGTTGTACTCAGGGTTCTGGATCATCTTCTCGTATCGGAAATGAAAACTCGACAAAGGCTGTTCATTGGCTTTCCCTCTTTATAAAGCGTACAACCCCTTTTAGCCGCAGACCACGTACACTCATATCCGGAATGGCCTTTACCCGGCTATGCGGAACAGCATTAGCAGCGCAAAATATAACGCCAGCCCGAACGGCACCCGCCCCTCTCTCTGCTAAAGATTCCTTGCGACATCTGGCATCTAGCGATGACCTAGCCCTAGCTATGAATAATATCAGCCATATAACTGCAGAGCCTGGCATTGTCTTCCTGCGTAATAATGACGGAACTAGGGAGGTCTCTGAAAGCCAGAGACAAAGACGTACTACGTACCCTATTTATGATTTTGATGACGCCGATGCATCCGCAAGCACATCAAACCAAACTGATGAATAGTTATAAACCTTACTAATAATAACCCCAGGATTAAACAATTATGACATCGCCTTGTTCTTCTAGCTCACCCGGCAGTCTCTATAGCCAACAACCATCCACGAGTAATGTACAAACTACATCACAGCCCGTTGATGACGAGAAACCATGCTGCTCACGGTCTTTATCTGCCTCTTCTCCTTCTACGAGTTCTGCTGCGAGTACAGCAAACAATACAAACCGTGCGGCTAAACGTAAAATCAGTGAAGTAGATGGTTCTAGCGAAACTGACGGACGTCCTCGTAAATGTACAAAGAAGACACGTCATATAACAACCACCTCCCCTTCAAGCTCTCGAGCACAAAAAAGACGCGCGTCATCAAGCCCTTCTCCTCAACCGCAGAAAAGATTAAAAGTTCCTTCATGCTTCTATAGCTCTGAAGGAAGACGAATGAGAAAAACACTCAATGCTCAATATCTAACACAATTCCAACAAGAATGCCATCAAGCAGCCTCTAACATAAACTTAGATGAGCTTGTAGCTGCAGACGTATGGAAACACATTGTTCAAAATACTCCAGAAAATCCAGGCCCAGAGCCTATTATCCTATTTAAACGCTTACTTAACAATCCTACTCGACTTCACTGGAAAAAACTTCAAACAGCATTCTCTATGCTAACTATTGTAGCTTCTGGCGAGTCTCCCTCTCGCTTAGGTCCTCTAGCGGCAAGCCAAGCCGTACGCTGGTTAAAAAGTCTTTTTGAAACTCTAGATACGAATCTTGGAATACGTTCGCGTCACCTTATGTGTGGATCAACTTTTACAAGGTTATGTGGACAAGCGCTAGCCTCACAACGAGCGCCTATTTTACCTATACATTCTACTCCACCAACGCCTAGCGAAAATCAGATGTGTTTCGTATCAGGAAATGACTTCCTGCGTGCTAGTGCTGATCCAACTGTTCTTGGCTCAGAACACGCTGTTGTTTATCTGAAACACCCAGATGGTCCAAGAAATTCTTCTTCAGTAGGGCACAATGGTCAGTATCCAATTATAGATTTTGAAGAATCTAGTGAACAAAATAATCAATAAATAAAAAAAGAAACTAAATGAGAATAAACTAGAAAATCTAGTTTATTCTTACAAAACAAACATATGCTATGACTGTACCTATAAGCCCGTCTTCTTCTGGAAGCACAAGTCCCGTATATCCCACATCACCACTAAGCGGTGAACAAACTGGAGAAGCCTCTGCTAGTCCTTCCTATAGCATTTCAACTTCCTCTTCTTCTCAATCAACAAGTACCGCCACAAAAGTCTCTAACGCTACAAAACGAAAACGCGACGAGTCTCCTACTTCCGCACCTAGCAAAAAACCGCGAAAAGAAAAACATATAAAGGCCCCTCTTTCACCTTCATCAATGAGTCAAAGTTCCTACGATACGGACAGTGATGAAGAACAAATACAAGCACGCAATTTTGACCCTGACGCTTGTTTATGCGGGTTATTTGGCCTTTCTTCTTTACCTCCCGAGTTATCCTGTAATCAACCCACCACGGAGACATCCCCAAATGGTTCCGAACAACCATCATGTAGTTATAGATCTCCTACCCGTCTAAAGAAAGACCCTTCAGTAAGCCAGTTAAAATACTTCAACCGTTATTTATTAAAAGCCTTCCAAAAACAGCTACATCACGAACAAAAAATCCTTTCTCCTAATGTCATGGGACTCATCGATGAGCTAGGACCATTTTGTAATGACCTTCAACAAACACCAGTTCTCTACATTACTACTAATCACAAAGTGTTATCTCACCTTGACTGGGGAAAATTACAAGCGGCTTTACAGTTCCTATCTGTAGACACAAATCAATCAGATCAACGAGTAGGAAAGGAACAAGCTAAAAAAGTGACTCGAATACTAAAAATTATGTGCAAAAGAATCTGCAAGTTTAAAAAAAGTGGGTACTTTATCCATGCTGCACAATTGACCCAGTGGTGTGGAGCTGCATTATTAAAGCAAAACGTGCAGCTTAAACCTAATTTTGTAGTACCGGTAAAAAGTTGTATGAGAAAATTCTTTAACCCACCACTGAAAGATAGAAAGCGCATTTTTAGCAATCCACAAGCATTTCTCACTTCACGATTAGCTATAACCCTGTTTCAAAATAGGCACAGCACACGTAGCGCATCACAGATACCTAGCCCTCCGCCTTCTCCATCTTCCAACAATAACGAGTACAATTAACCTTAGGAAGTATGCGCTATATCACGAGCGAAGCTATCCCCATATTAGTCTTAAAATTCCGTAGCGCATGCTTTCCTAAATAAAAAATTATATTACAAATAGCTCACATAAAATAATCCATTCCAGTCTAATTCAAAGCAAAAGACTTATACTTATTAAGATCTCTTTATTAATTAGAATAATTTTCTAAAAGAAAGAGATTTTATGATTTTGCAAAAAAAAAAAAACCGAAATAGAATTACTTAATTTCTTTTTAAAAGAAAGAGCATAAACAATTTAACATTCAAAAATCATGCTCTATGACGTCTCCTAACCAACCTTATACAGCTCCATTCAACCCTGAGCTGTATGATACTTTTTATAATCCTTTGGCCACCCCTCTTCCAAATTATGATCCTCATTCGATCTTTTGCCCTGAGGGCTATGCAGAAGGCTGGTCTCAAGCTTGTTTGAACAAAACAACAACAAAAGTAAAAGCTGCAGCAAAACGAAAACTTTCAGAGACACCACCACCTCTGTCACCTTTACCTCCTTTTTTATCCCCCTTATCACCTTTATCTCCTAATCAACCTGTTGTTTCTCCTGTGCCCTCTACAAGTACCGCATCCATGGAAACATCCTCTCAACAAGACGATGAGGATCAAGCAGTACGAAATTTTGACGTTTGCAAATGTTTATCGTCTCTATTTGGCTGTACGGTACTTCCAGAAGCTAACGAGGGAGAGCCTCCAGCAAAACAAGCCTGCATGTCACCTCCTAGAAGCCCTAGTACGCCTGAGGAACCTTCATGCAGTAATACAACGTCAGCTGGCGGTGATGCCACACCAACTTTACATCCTCCGACACAAAACCATAAGCATCAGCAATGGAACAACCGCTTCCTGCAAAAGCTGCAGAGAGAGCTTTATAGCCTTCAAGGCTGCATACCAGAAGTGCTTCTTAGCCGTATACGCGCTATCAAAATACTCTCTAATCCTTCTATTGAGCCTATTGTCTATACTACTGTACGAACCCTTCTCAATCATCGCCTTGACTGGAATAAACTCCAAAAGGCCCTTTCCTACTTATCTGTAGGGGATGGGGAATCTTTAGGAGAAGTTCGTGCTAAATATACAGCACAACTTTTAATGGCCCTCTGTAGAAAAAAACTAAATCAAAAAAAATATGTCGCTATTAGCGGAGCTAAACTCACTCGCTGGTGTGCCGCAGCTCTTATGGTACAAGGTCTTCGAATCGATCCAACAGTAACCCCATCACTCTCTCACACATTAGGATTCTGGCACTTTATTTCCGGTGATCGAGATACAGCTGCAGCCCAAAGGGACTTAGATAAACTTCTGAACTCTCGCTATGCTCTCAGCCTATTACGGCATAGACGTTCTATAAATAATACTCCACCGAATAGTCCTCCGTCTTCATCCGGAGAAAGTGACGATACTGCGGATGAACATGAGGACTAAACATGTCATCCCCGTGCCGGTCTCATTCCGTTTCCTTTACAAGCAGTATGTCAACTAGTTCATCATCAGAAACACAAATTGATGATGAACAACCCTGTTGTTCTCGTTCTCTATTTACGACAGTTGCCCCTACTCCCCCTGTAGCTCATACAGCAGAAAGCACAGAAATGGCTGCCAAGCGTAAACTAGATGAAATGGATGCTCCGCAAGAAGTGAATCCTCCTCATCGCAAGCGTTTGAGAAAAACACGACATCTCACTTACCCGTTAACTCCTGAATGCTCTCCAAGGGCTATAAGCCCTAGTTCCGTGGAGACAGATACCATAAATATGTCTGAGGAAGAGTTAAACAACCAAATTGCGAACTTTGACATCTATGCCTCCCTATCTTCTTTATTCGGCTATCCTGTACATCCTCCAATAGACCCGGAAGAAGAAGCTATAAAAAATTTTAATCCGGATGCATGTTTGTCTTCTCTATTTAGCTGCACAGCACGTCCCCTAGGGAGTAACACACAAAAAAAACGACTCTTATCCATTCCAGCGCGCAAAGGTAGATCTCCCGCCTCCCGCAGTCGTAAAATAAGTGATACTGGGGCATTTCCAACCAGTAATTATATGTATCAAAAATGGAATATCTGTTTTCTACGAAAATTACAAAAAGAAGTTTATTCCGCTCAGCAACACATATCCCCCTCTCTCCTGTCTCGCATATGTTCTATACACATATCGCCTAAACCTATTTGTAAGCCCATTATTCATACAACTGTGAGAAACTATGCCAGTCATCGTTTAGATTGGGGTAAACTCCAAGCCTCCCTTGCTTACCTATCCATACAAGGAGAAAAAACAGTTGGAGAAGAACAGGCTAAACAAGCCGTACAGCGTGTGAGCATCCTCTGTAGGAAAAGAAAAGAACGCATCAATTGCATAACTATTAGTGGAGCTAAATTAACACGGTGGTGCGCTGCTGCTCTTCTTGCACAAGAAGTTTCCGTCAACCAGGAGCTAACAAACCCTCCTACAACGCATCTATTAGGACGCCGACACTTCATTTCTGGAGAACACGACACAGCAGCTGCACATAAAGACCTAGAAGGATTCGTGTCCTCGCGTCGCGCTGTCAGCCTACTACGACGAGATAATATGAACAACCCTTCTGTTCCTTCCCTCCTTCCAGAGCATTCGGAAGACAGCCCTGATAGCCAAGACGACAGCTAACTTCATTACTCATGTCATTAAAATTCTAAAACACCCATATACCGAGGTTGAAACCCTCACAGATAAGCCGCGCTATCTTTCTATTTTGATAACGCAATATTTAAAATTAAAAACATTCAAAAACAATTTAATTTTAATTAAAAAATTAAAAAACCTTATAAATTGCAAAAAAAAAAAAAAAAATAAACTAAAAAAAAAAGAAAAAAAAATTCTTTTTAAAAGCAAACTAAACTCAAATAAAAGTGCAATTTATAAACCATCATGAGTTCTCCTATATCCCCTTCAGGAAGTAGTCCTACCCCGTCTACATCAACCTCATCTCCATCACGTAAACGCCCTCATTCCGAATCTCCTGAAAACACCTCCACATCCCCAAAGAAGAAAAAACAGAAAACACGTCATCTTGAATCTGTTGTTTCCAATTTGCATGCAAAAGCTGCGACTACAACACAGGCTGCTACCCGGGCTCTCCCTCAAGCTAAATCGGAGCCAGTAAAGAGCCGAAAAGTTCCTATGTGCGTACGCAAAAAACTGCTTCTTAAACATTCCATGACCAAGGGTTCGACGCATCCGCAACGTCATGCTTGCCGCTCCATATGGAACGGAATACTTGTAAGCAAATTACAAAAAGAAATTTACCTTGCTCAGCAAAACATTGATGAAATGGACCTAAAAGTTTTGCAGCTTTTTGCAAGTACTTATGGGCAAGACGTACAACCAGAACCGGTTTTATATATAAAAAGGAATGCCCTACATGCTAACCGACTGGATTGGAACAAACTCAAAAATGCTATTCAACGTTTAGAAAAACAAACGCCACTACAAATTACCGCACTACAGAAAATAGGCGCCGCAGACTCTATTAACATTGTAAAAATACTAAAAAATTTATATAACCAACCTGGTCAAAAGCGCAAGCGAACACCAACCTTCACTAACGGTGCTCTATTTACCCGTCAATGCGCATTAGCACTTGCCGCACAAAACATCTGGGTAAAACCAACCATACCTTGCGAAGATATTGTTGCCAAAACTAGCTTCATCTCCGGGACAGACGTACGAGAAACAGAACGTGATCCCAAAATAACCTTCAATAACCAATGGGCTGTTTCCTTATTGCAACATAAGGGCACTAATATCCTAAGACCAGAAGAAGAAGGCCCAGAGGATAATGGTGAATAACTTAAAAACTCATAGCTGTTATAAACAAACTAAATAATTTCGTTATAAACATTATTTCTAAGTTGTTTAATTGACTTGACTTACTTACAATTATGTTAATAATAGCAAGTCTATACAGTAAGGCAACCTCTACACGCTCCCTTTTCTAGACGAAACCCTAATGTAAAAGAACTTTGAACCTCCATTCCTCCTAATATAAAGCCTTTTATCCAGTTAAAGTGCTCCTGGATAAATAGTTTTAAACATTAATTTCTATGAAATAACTATGTTCCCTATTTCATCATCTTCTAGCACAACAAGTAGTAGTCCCTCATGCTACACAACAACTACTACCACGGCAACGTCTACTTCTACCGTTACAACAGTAGCCCAGTCAGCCATACAAGCAGGTAGTTCTTCTGAAAGAAGAAAATGCACACAAAAACGTAAGCATTGTGGCCCAACAAGCGGTGAGGGCTCATCACCAGCTAAAAAACCTTGCACCTCCCCACGTCCAGGTTCTCCACTGCCATCAACTAGTAGTGGGTATACATTTACTCCCTACGAAGAAAGAGATGCGCCTGGCCCATCCAGAAGTACAAGCCTCATCCCCAGTAAAATGGGACTACGACCAGATGTCCAAGCAGCTTTCAACCCGTTATTCATGCAGCGCATGCAAACAGATGTATACCATGCTCAAGAGAACCTCGAACTAATCGATAAAATAGCGGCTAGCATGTTCCAAGAGCAGTGTGATGAAGTGCCAGAGAAAATTCCAGAACATGAGCCCAACGTTATAGTACTCCGTGGTGAGAACAACCCTCCTATGAAATTAGACTGGGACAAGCTCACCATGGCATTAGCTCGGCTGCAAAAAGAAGATAACCAAGGAGGATTTGGAGGAGAGGTAGGAAAACCTGCGGCAGAAAAAGCCGTCCGATTCCTGCAGTTGTTATACCGCCGTAAACACCTTGACAGACTAGAACCGCGTTACACATCACCCGCTATGTTCACACACCTGTGTGCCCAAGCGTTGTCTACACAATGTATCCGTATTACCCCTACAACGCCATATCCATTGTCCGGTATTAGAGAACGATTCTGTTTCGTATCGGGAGAGGACTTGAAAACAGCAATTAACAACCCCGAATCTATACTTACCCGACCTGCCATTGGCCTCTTACGACACAGGTGGTCGCACGATACACAGAGGCGTTCAAAAAGACGCTGGAAAAAAGAATGTGACATCTCCGCCGCTGACTATCCCCTTCATGAATGATTGATAGAATAGCAGGGCTAACCAAGGGTTTATGAATAAACTATAATGAATACAAAAGGCTGAATCATATGACAATATCCCCTTCAAATAGTAGTAACCCTTCTCCTGTTAGCTCGCCTTCTAGTCCTCCATATAATCCGCTTTCTACGCCACAGCCTTCAGGAATAGATACACACTCTATTTTTTATTCAGGACCATCCACAAGCAGCGGAATCGAAGCCAATGACGGAGAGCAACCCTGTTGTTCTCATACCATTACCCCTTCTACTTCTAGCAGTACAGCAGCTAGTACATCGGCTGCAGTTAAGAAAGCTGTGAAGAGGAAGAGGGATGACTCTTCCTCTTCAGAAGGTACTTCTGAAGCGACAGAACACCCCCACAAAAAGTGTAAACGCAAAACGCGACATCTAGAAAGGCCCAAGTCTACCTCTTCACAGCACCCCGCAAAAAGGCGTCCTCGCATTCCTCGCCCAGAATCTTCTTTGATAGACTTATTCTCTTTCAAAGAAAAATTAAATAACCGATTCCTATGTAAATTACAGAAGGAATTAACCGCTGCCATGCAAACCTTGAGTCCGGAAGAAGTAACTGCAGCCAAGGTCTGGGACATCATTTCACAAAGCGCTTCTTCCAGTGGAAGACTACCTATTATTCTCTTCAAAAGAAATCAAGGGTTCATATCACGTTTAGATTGGAATAAACTCAAACGTGCACTGTCTCTGTTAAATATTCACACACCGCAGGGCCCTGACTGTCTGGGTATACAGGCAGCGAAACAAGCGACCAAATGGCTTACCCACTTCTTCCGATCCCTGCATACAGAAGCAAGACCTCGACATAGAATGTTTGGCACTACCTTCACCCATTTATGCGGGCAAGCCTTAATCGCTCAAAACGCTCATATAGATGCGTCAGCAATCACACCTCTAACACAGCAAGAACACCGAACAAACTTCTTAAGTACGGATGACCTCAATGAGGCTATTGCACATCCGGATGCCGATACTATGGCGGCGGAATCCGCAGTTGTCTTCTTACGTCACTATGACGATCCTACTAACTTAGAAGATCCTTCACCTATGTGCCAATATCCTATTAAGGACTTCGAAACGGGAAAGAGCTTCCCTGAAGAAGCCAAAGCTTCTACCTCCACGGAACAAAAATAAAAACACCCGCGTCCACACAAACCGTGTGAGGCGGGTTATTATAGAAGACTGCCCAAAGCCGGGATCGAACCGACGACCTATGCGTTACGAATGCATTGCTCTACCAACTGAGCTATTCGGGCTCGCCACCAAGCGAATTGTCTACTGAGCTTCTAACTCAAGCATCTTAAAATCACTTTCTGCTTGGAGAACCGGGGCCTTCTGACATTCAGGAGCATGACGAGGTGCTACTTGCATAGAGCCTGGTTCCGCCTCCCAATTGTAACGGTATCCTTCTTTATTTGTTAAGAGAGTTCCTTCTTCAAACGTACTTATTACCTTAGGCTTAATGAAAATCATGATATTTCGTTTTTGCCTTTGGTCTATCGTACGGCTGAACAATCCCCTTAACAAAGGTAAAGAACTTAACACGGGAACTCCGGATACGATCTTTGTAGTCTTATCACGAATGTGTCCACTCATCACGAGGAAACACCCATCGGGTACTTGCAAGCGTGTTGCTGCAAATGTCTTATCTGTAACAGGAGTTAAGACTCCCTGAGCAGAGTGTAACTCAGAAATGGTCTGTTCTATCTGCAATGTGACTACGTTGTTAGGAGCAACCGTTGACGTAACAACGAGATTCACCCCGATATCTTCATATTCTATGTTCTGCGTGACAGATCCTGTTTCCTGAATGACCGTGCTTGTCGTTTGGAATGGGATTGTCTGTCCTACAAAGAATGAAGCTTGTTGAGTATCCTGAGCCATGATACGAGGGTTTAATACAATTGTTGTATCCCCATCTTGATCTAATGCACTCAGCAAAGCTCCTAATGTCAGGAAGGAACGGCCCTTATGGCTCAAAACATTCCCGATAATTCCCAGGCCAAACGCTGAGGAGCCATACATCATATCACTAATACCAGCCAGCTGCCCAGGTGTAGGAAGTGGGATACTTGATGGAGACGGAGAGCCTCCAACCGTAGATTGAGCAGGGTTGGTAATGCTGGTATTGCTGAGCAAGCCAGAAGCATACGCCACTTTTCCTTGCTCATCACCAAGAGCTACCCACTGCACTCCGAAATCCCAAGACTTCTCTAAGCTCGTCTCAAGGATCAAGACTTCTATATAGACTTGTTTAGGAGGGAGGTCTAATCCATTTAATAAGCTGACAACCTTATCCACATTTGTTTGGTTTCCGATGACAACAATTGAGTTGTTCACATCCAACCATTGGATACTGTTTAACGTATTGATGAAATCCTCATCCATTGCTGTCGTGACATACAAGTTGTATCCAATATCATGAATTGCCTGCGCAATAGCAGCACCATTCTGGTATTTTAACTTGTACATGAAGAAGCGTAAGCTCTTTGGATTCCCAGCTCCAGAACCTCCCATGCTGGAATTCGCCCCCGTTACATCATCCAATGTATGAGCCATTTCTGGGATATCCAAAGAACGCAATAATTCGATGGCTTTGGAGGTCAAACGTGGGGAGGCTACAACAAAAATCTTGTTCGTTCCGGGCTGGATAAAAATCTGAAAGTGATCTTTATCCGACATAGCGCCTAACACATCTTGGCAATAGCTGACCAAGGAAGCTGGATTCGCATACAGGACTTCATAGTCCACCATATCCACGGAATTACTGGGTGAATCTAATGCAGTTAAAATCTCATGAACCTTTTCAATATTCCCTGCTATATCGGATACAATCACATGGCGAGTAGACTCAGACGCGCTGATGATTGCATCGTGCGATAGCAAGGGCTGGATGATATTCACTGCCGCTGATGGACTAACACTGTGTAACCGGAAAACTCGTGTGACTACAACCGCTTCGCAGGTTTCCTTCGCAGAGCCATCTGTCACCACAGTCGATAACTTAGAAATATGCGGGTTACGGTAGATTAAAACGTTATTCCCCTGCTCTACAACTTTCAAATCATGCATTTTTAATACTTGCAAGAGGATTGTTGAGAGGTCATCTACAGATGTAGGATCATGGGAAACAATAGTTACATTGAACTGAAGGTCATTACTATCAAAAACGAAATTCGTTCCAGAGATCTTGCTAACGAATTGTAGCAATTCTAAAACAGAAATATCTTCGAAGTTAACTGTGTAACCATTACTTTGTAAATCTTCGCAAGAAACCTTCTGACTTAAACGCTGCAGAACTTTCTTATCTTCTTCGCTATCCTGAGAGGATAAGCGTACCTGCTCTACCACTGCTGGGATAACATTTCCAGTGGGAGAGACAGGAGCACCTCCTCCACCGGCTGGGGAGTGAGCAGTCTCTGGCTCAGCTACTTTTTGTGCGTTCTCTTCCTGTGGCGTTCCTAGGCTAGCGGCATGAACAGCCCGACGAGCATAGGCTTGCTTATCTGCCCACAGCTGCTTCTCACCTTGGGATTCTTTCTCTCCCATTCCTTTTTTATGAGAAACGGCTTGATTCGCAGAATTTCCTTGAGGAGCACCCTTTTGAGCACGCGCTTCTATACGTTTTTTCCCTTCTAAAGGAATAGTGTTCTGAGAGAAGCTCTGAGAAGACTTCTTGAAATGTCGCGTTTGTGTCTTAGGAGGAACAGGTTTCACCGAGGGTTTAGGTGGCAGCTTACTATAGGAAGCTTTCTCTGATTTCCGAGCAGACTTACTCGCAGTGTTTCTTGGACAAGCAGCAATCTCTCCCCCTGGAGGACAATTCTGTGTAGAAGGAGACGCATTTTTGACGCAATCTTGAGAATTTACACCCAGTAAAACGACGTCCAAGAAAGACAGAGCAACGAATAACCCTATTTTTCTTTTTTTCTTGCTTATCGTCTGTAAAATTCGTTTTGCTAATTTCGATGTCACTATGTTCACCGGACTCTTTTTAAGCTAATAAGCATTGAAGGATAAGGACTTACTTCCGATTCCCGAAAATCTTCACTCTTCCTACACTCTGCTGGGCAGAATATAGCGCTTTGTTTCCTATCTTTCAACTCTGTGTATGAGGGAGGGGCTGCAGTAAAGTCCCATAAATTTCGTAATACTGCTTCATCTCCTATTTCCCACGCAACCTTGGTTTCTTGGATATGCAACGGAGAAGGTGCTCCTAAACCAACTGTCTGCGTTGTCATACAGCGCATAACGCCTTCCTGTTTTTTTAACGAGAAAGTAGTTTTACCACAAGAAAAGCACGACACTTCTTGTTTTTCTTGTAAAAAAACTAAGCAAACTACGGACAATCCTTCTCTACCAACAGGGACATGCATGCGCAAAAATTCTTCGTGAATTCTGTATAATGTATTCCGAATATTTTGTTGATCTCCCCATTGACTAACTAAATTCTTCATCACAGCCAAAGCCAAAACAGAAAAGCCTGTTGGACTGAAACAAAACCATAAGGAATAACCAAAAGGAGATGGTATCCCCTCGTAGTATACATATGGAAATGGGGAGTACTCCGTTTGCTGCACCTCTCCTGATAACCAATGTGGCAGAGAAAGCTCTTGAG
The DNA here is from genome assembly GCA_937884635.1 of uncultured Chlamydiaceae bacterium. Taxonomy (GTDB): domain Bacteria; phylum Chlamydiota; class Chlamydiia; order Chlamydiales; family Chlamydiaceae; genus Chlamydia. The sequence goes on along the minus strand of CALGBW010000051.1, from coordinate 19,226 downwards.
GAGATAACCATTCCCGCTGTTGAGACAAATCTCTCTGCCCGATTGCTCGCACATCACTATAACGTAAATCTGCAATCAAATCCCGTTCTTGATACTCACGTAATGCTGAGATCCATGCTTTAACAGAAGGATATCTCGCTTCTGGATTCGGCTGTAAGGCCCGCGCTAATAATCTGGCAATCCTTTCCGGAAGTAAAGACAGATGGACTTTCCCCGCGGAAAGACCTCCAAGAATTAACTCATAAGCAACAATCGCCAGTGAATACAAATCCGAAGCGGGGGTGAGAGCACCATTTAAGTCTTGCTCTGGGCTCATATACCCTAAGGTCCCTATACAAGTACTCGGGCGTCCTTCTCCCCAGGCAGCAAGGCCTAAATCAATGAGCTTCACGCGCCCATCAGGAGTAAGTATAATATTGTCTGGCTTTATATCGCGATGTAACAGTTTTTGACTATGCAGATGACCAAGAGCCTCAGCTACCATCAATATAATCTCTATAGCCTGGGGCAAGGAAATTGAGCGTGTTATGATATAGTCTTTCAAAGAAATTCCTGGCACAAATTCCATAGCCAGATACAATCCCTTTTCCCACTCACCGTGGTGATAGAACTTCACAATACAAGGGTGAGAAGCTTGCTGTAAGATCTGCGCTTCCCGAACAAATCTTTCCACATGCTGACGATTAAAAATAAACGGCGAGGTCAGGACCTTGATCACCCCATAATGGGAATCCTTCTCATGTGACCCGAGGTAAACAGCAGAACCTACTTTCTGCTTTAATACCTTAACAATACGGTAACCCCCGATGCACACACATGTCTTCTGCATACGAGTTCACTATATTTCTAGCACTCTTATACCTAATACATCGCCTAATGCTACAATCTCCCCTCTACCGACTTTCTGACCATTAATCATGAGATGGACTCCACGAGAAGGATGAGAACCTTGCAAATCTAATATACTACTACTAGAGAGTTTTAAAAACTCATCTACTGTAATGGTATACCGAATAACCTCAGCGGTTAATTTCATATGGTCACTTGATACTGGATCGGAAGACTGCCCTGTCCCCGCATCTGCGGCAGGTTCTTCTTGTAAATTCAAGAACCCTGTAATTTTAAACTCACCGGAACGAGGAGATAGAAAACGCCCCCCAAAGAACTGTTTCCCTTCTACGGTAATTAATGCGCCACTTTCTCCCGTATCAGGATCAAATAAACAACTATCTAATAAAATAAAGCTACCAGGAACAATCTGACTCCTCTCTTCCTGAGTCAATAAACAAGAGCCTACTTGTACCGATAGAGAAAGAGGTAAATTTGGATTTACTTTCTTAACATCAAATTCTTGATGTAGGCCTTCGAAATACTGATGGAAGCTAGCAAATGTTGCAGCGGGGATCAGCAACCCAAAACGAATATAGACCCCATCCATCTTACAACTAATATCAACAACTTCAAACTCACCTTGAAGCCCTCTAGAAGAAAACCCTACATCCCCCGATAACTTAACAGACAAAGAGGGGATCCAAGAAACGGCCTGAAACAGTTTGCAGAGCTCTGCTAGGAAATAATAATGGAAACCTAAAAGCTTATCTTTTTCATAGAAGTAAGAAGCAAGACTCGCATCATTAAATACAACCACCATAAGTTGCTGTAAGTCTTGCTCAGCTGTGATAAAATAACAGTCCCCTACTTCAAATGGTTGAACAAGTAAAGGTTGTAGCAATACCTGTGAGCCAAAATCTAGAACAGCATCAGCTGCTGCTAGCATGCCCCTAGATTGAATAGAAATGCTCATCTCTTCGAGATGAAATTTCTCTTTTAGTTTACGTTCACACTCCCTCTTAGGGAAAGTAGGTAGAGAAAGCTCCTCTACCTCCTTATCTAAAGAACGTAAAAAATCATTACGATACTGTATCCAACTAGGTGTTGACTCTGCAGCAACTGACATAAAGAGTTCCTTACACTTCTACGTTATCTTGAGCGAATGAGCCCTGTTCTTGTTGTTGATCTTGAGAATCTCGCTTCCCTTCTTGATCCTGTTCATGATCTTGATTACGAATAGCTGCAGCGATCATATGAAACGGAGACTGGACTTCTTCTATTTTAGGCAACTGTACAACATTAGTCCCGATAGAGAGTTCTTTCAAGAACAAGTGGTGGTTGCGTAGAGACCCAACCAAATCAGCTAAGTTTTGCGGATTGGCCATGACCAGTCCTAAAGCATCTGCCAATTGACCTTGATCTAAGAAATTAGAAAAAGAGACAGAAATGTCCGACCCATTTTGTACTAATGTTAAATTTACACCACAAAATGGCTCCGGAACTAAATTGCTATTATCTAAAACTACCTCTACAAGTTGCTGTCCATTCACATCTGAAATTAACATGGACTCTACCGTAGAAAGAATCAGCTCTTCGACCCATTGTAAATCAGCACCTGAAAGAGCAACACCTGATTCTACAGATAGAACAACATCAGAAAACATAGAATGGACATTTACGCTTGCTACAGCTTGATCGGAAACATGTGCTCCAGAGTCTTTATCCATATCATCATGATTTCTTTTTGAGGATACAGGAGCCTTTGTCTCACGGCTGTCGCTCGCGCGACCATCACGACGCTCTTTAGACTGTAAAGAAGAGCCTCGACGTGGTTCTGTACGATTCGGTTTATTTTCTAAAACAAAAGTCTTTACTTCTCGCTGATCTTTAGGCTGTGGCTCATGATGATGCTCAACACGATTATCTGCTTTCATGCTGAACAAAGACTCTGACGTTTTATTTAATTCCATAAACTAACTCTCCCCCGATTCTCGTTGTTTTTGCTTGCGTAATTGATGCAGCAACTGCCCCATTTCATCTTGTTCTTTTTCTTCAGCACGAGCTTCTTCTTTCAAAGCTTCTTTCATCCATTCTTCTTTATGCAGCCGGGTTTTCTCTTCTTCTTTCCGTCGCTTGGCTAACTCAATCTCTGCCTTCTCTACCTCTCTTGAAGCTGCTAAAACATTCTCTGCTTGCTTACGGACCTTTTCTTCTTCTTCTGTCAGCTGTAAAGCTACAACTTTAAGATACGATTTCATTTGTAAAACCGTGTCACTTGTTGTCCCTTCATCTAACAACTCGCGTAGCTGTTGAATTTTGCTCATATAGTGATTTTTCACCTTATCACGAGCAGCTTCTTTTTCTCGTAATTTCTCCTGTTCTAACTCTAAAAGACGTCTTTTCTCTTTAACCACCTTCTCTGCCCGATCTACACGATCTTTCTTGATCGCCAGAACAGGCTCTAGAGGATATTTCGCCACTAACTTACTCTATTTTTATATTAATTATCGGAAAATTGCGCGCAGTTGTTGTGCAGCTTCTTCATAGTTTGTTTTTTCATGAATATCCTGCTTTAAGAATCGGTTTAACTTATCAATATGATCAATAGCAAAATCCACCTCACGGTCAGAACCACGGCGATACTCACCAATACGAATTAACATTTCGTTAGCTTTGTATTTTGCCAAAACCTCTCTTGCCTTTCCTATAATCCGCCGCTGCTCTTCAGGTACAATAGCTGTTAACAAACGACTAATCGATGCTAATACATCGATGGCAGGGTAATGGTACGCTTGTGCTAAAGCATTTGACAAGACAATATGCCCATCCAAAATGGATTTCACCTCGTCTGCTACCGGCTCATTCATGTCATCACCGGCTACTAACACAGTATAAAAAGCTGTAATCGTTCCCTTATCAGAAGCCCCCGCTCGTTCTAAGAGCTTGGGTAACGTAGAGAACACTGATGGCGTATATCCTGCCCTGGCTGGAGGCTCACCAGCTGCCAATCCTACTTCTCGCAAAGCTCGAGCAAAACGCGTGACCGAGTCCATCATCAAAATAACTGTCTTACCCTGATCTCGGAAGTATTCAGCAATTGCTGTTCCAACATAGGCGGCATTCAATCGCAGCTGTGAAGATTGATCGGATGTAGATACAACAATCACAGATCGCTTGAGCCCTTCTTCTCCTAAATCTCCCTCTATGAATTCACGGACCTCACGTCCCCGTTCTCCAATCAAGGCAATGACGTTCACATCTGCTTCTTCTGCATTTCGGGCAATCATACCGAGTAAGGAAGATTTTCCAACCCCAGCTCCCGCGAAAATCCCAATTCGTTGTCCACGAGCAACTGTAAGCATCCCGTCAATACAACGTACGCCTGTTGATAAAATCGTACGTAGCTTACCACGATGTAACGGGTCTGGAGGAGCACGGAAAATCGGATAGGTCTCATTCACATCCTGCAAAGGGCCTTTGGTTTCAAAATCCAAGGGCTCACCTAATCCATTCAAAACACGACCTAGTAATCCCTGTCCTGCACGAATATGCAGCGGCATACGAGTGGGAATCACTTCAGAAGAAGGGCTGACCCCAGTCATCTCTCCTAGAGGAGAGAGCAAAGCATAGTTTTGCGTAAATCCGGCTACCTCTGTAACAAGGGGCTCCATACCTTCACGCTTAACTAAGCACACCTCTCCCACTCGGACATTGGGAACCACAGCTTTGATTAACATCCCTACGACTTCTACGATGCGCCCAACTACTGTTGTTAGGTGCACATCGCTTAACTCCGACATGAGGGAGTCAAATTCTGTTGTTAATCCTTCCATGTTATCCCAATTGCGTTGTCATAATTGTCTTCACGCTACTAACTGTAGTACTGACAATACTAGAGAACAGTTCTGCTCTTTGCGTAGCTCGCTGTACGGCATACTGCACTTTTAAGAAATCGACTAAGCTCTCTTGCTTTCCATCTCGGTCTGAAAAATACAGCAAAGCTCGGTTGAGTATTTCTTCCCCTGAGGAAACCCAATCAATGACACGACGAGTAACAGACTTCTCTTCCGAATCCTGCTTCTTCTCGCCTAGCTGCTGCTGGGTTTGCTCTGCAATGGTGTGGAGATCCTTATTCACAAGGTCTATAATCACACCGAACGCCTGTAAATGCTCTTCTGCTAATTTTGCTGGATCATGACTCTCAATAATCGTTTGTGCTTCCCACAAACGGGCTTTGAGATTATTGATTTGCTCCTCAAGCTCTTCTGAGCGCAACTCTTCTTGCACCTCAGGATCAACAAGATTTGCATTTCTATCCTGCATCATGTCCATAGGATTAGGGCGGGCACTTTGTACCTGTTCTGTCATAGAACTACGAGAACCACCTAAAGAAAAAACGGGGACGTCTTTATTCAACTCATGTAACGAAGGAGTTTTTCCAAACTCAGGTTTAGAAGAAACTCCCTGCTCTTCATCAAAGTTAGGGAAAAGATGCAATGAATCGATCATAAAGACTACCACTCGTTATTTACCCGACCACCGGGGTTTCGCTAGAAAGGCGCTACCATTAACCTAAAGGACCAGCGCTTTTTACAACTAAGGAATCATGCCAATCCAAAACAGACTGTGCTAAAACACGTGTAGATTCTACTTCGCAATTCTCTAACACCTGCTCGGATAACTGTAAACACCTCTCTAGGCTTTCCCTGCGCACTTCTAATGAGCTTCCCTGATGCAGAACAATCATCATATGTGTAAGGGATAAGAATGACTTAATACTCCAGTTATCTGGCTCTTTCTCTGCCAAAGCCTGCAAACGCTCTTCTGCAGAAAAAATCTCCATCTTGTGCAAGTCAATCAGGGCTAAGCCCATTTCACATCCGTAATGCTCTGGATTCAATACCTCTAGAGACAAGAACAACTTACGCGCGCTGTCTTCATCCCCTTGTTTAATCGCTAGCATTCCTGCTTCAAACAACAAAGCAAAATCTGCCTTAAATACATCCAAATCCGCCATGATCCTTCTCTTAATTTATTAACTTCCCTTAATAGCTCGTGCCATTGTGATCATTTCAGTGTTAACCGCTGTCAAGATGTTGGATACAGACTCCATGTATTGAGACAAGATTTGCATACGGAACTGCAAATTAAACATCGTTCCCAAATCAACTGTACCTTGCGTTGATGTCTCTAATTCGGTCAAATACTGTTGTACTCCCTGAACGTATTTACATACGCCGTTAAGCATTTCATTAAAATTAAATGCTGAGCAGCTCCCAGTAGTATTCATAGATACTCCCCTTACCTATTCTTATTACACCATTTTGCGGTTGATACGCCCAAGAACCTTCTGAAGGGCAAGATATCCTGCTAATAATGTCTGTTGTTGTTCAAATGATCGCTTATCTGCCCCTTCTCTGAGAGAAGCTGTTAGTGATTGGATCTTATCTTGCACACTGTTTTTCATCTCTTGTGCACAGCCAAGATCTTGCATATCTTTTTCTAGATCAAATAACGGGCGAGAAGCTTGTTCTTCTTTAGCGCCAGCTTTTTCCATATTAAACATAGGTGTTCTTCCTAAAGATAAAAGAATTAAGTAAATCGTAAAATCAGCTATTTATTGTACTCTATTTTATATTTCAACCCTTCCTTCTCTAAAAAGATACAGTGCGGTTGGATGCTAGTTACCTTCATTCCATCGATGATATCTCCACGTGTTAGGATGCGGCCATTCACAGCCACATTAATACTAACGTCACCGTATTTGGAACATCCGGTTACTCGATAACGCCCTGGATACCGCATGTTTAAATCCACGATACCCTCCTCAGCAGGAAGAAGAACAACAAAGTTTTTCACTAACCGCACACCTGGCATAACGGATAGCTCTTCTACCACTCCGCGGAATTTACTTGCCTCACCGTTATTTACATACCCGGTTAGTACTACCTCTCCATTGACAAAACCAACATGAATATTCGCAAAACCAGATTGTAAAAGATGCCCAGAAATGGCCTTCAACATATGAGATTCTACTACAATCTTGTTCTCTAATAAGGAGAGGAAACTAAAGTGTACATTTAAGTAATCTGATAGACATGCTGCTTGTTCTTCTGTTTTAAGGTACCCAGAAATCACAAACACCCCTGGCTCTGGTGACTGCATGCTAATGCCTTTGAATTCAGGACGCTTAGACAACAGGATATTCATCTCCTGCCAAATCGCTTCATCATCAACAACATTATCCTCTACAGACTTAACAAACGATAAAGCGTCAACTTTGTATAATAACTCGCTTTTATCGATACTGTTTTTCACATGCCCAATTAAAAATAGCTGGCCGTTGCTTTTATTAAAGGTGTATCGGACAGAGGGAAAATCCTTCAAAATCCTTTCTAAATCTTCCCGCGCATCAACATTCTCTAAAGGAATGACTTCCTTAGCAGAGAAGAGAGAGGCTGTACCGATACCAAATAGAACAGCTAAGCCACCAATAAACAAGGTTAAGATGAAAGAACCCGCAGGGAGAGTAGCTCGCTTACGTTTCTCCTCTTCTTCAACCTCAGCTTGATATGCGACCTCCTCTGCATTCTGCGGTCTACCAAACAAACCATAGTCTTCAGGAGCAAAGGCTGCAGCAATTGTTTCAGATGGAGCTAGATGATCTACTAGGAGGAAAAGAGTTGTTCCTAGAGCAACAACCTGGTTTGCACTCAGCGTAGAATTATTCTCAATTTTTTTCCCTTCAACAATAACGCCGTTTTTACTGCCCAAATCTTCGAGCATAATTGCGCCATCGTTTCCGACAATCACTTTTGCGTGTTGTTTGGATACACTCAAATCATTGAAAACAATATCTGCTTCTGAGGCATCTGAACCAAGAATATAAGATTTTCCTGTATCTAAATGAAACTCTGCACCAATATTAGCTCCAGCTAAAACTTTTAATACAAACCGGGAAGGCTGGGACAGGTCTACTGAAACACTTTTTTGAACTAAATCATCAATCTCTGCTGGGAAAATACCTTGGTCAAAACGAAAGAGATCTTGAACATTAAAAGGCGCCAACATAGCAGCCTTCTCTTCGCCTGTTTGTTTTTCTCCCTCAGAAGAATCCTCCGAAGAACTCTCAGAGGGCTCCTCGGACGCCTCCTCAGAAGCAGAACTACTTTCTACTTCAGGAGTGTTATCCTCTTTCTGAGAAGATTCTTCATTCTGAGCGCTGCTTTCTTCTTTCGTTTGCTCAGGAGATTCATTCTCAGATACGGGTCCTTGAGACGCAGGCTCCATATTTGAAGATGGCTGCTGATTAGAATTAGATGAGGCCTCGTTTTCTTCCATAATTGTTCGTTGTGGTTTTTTAGGTTCTTCTGCAGGTTTATTAACCGGGGCAGGTTCCGATTGTACTTCTGGTTTAGGAGCCTTATCAGTAAGAACAGGCTCCTCCTGTATCGCTTTCACGTCACCGCTTGGCGGTGATTGTTGTGCGGACGCTAATATACTGTCTGCCAGCTTCAAATCTTCATCTGAAACAGGCTTCTCGCCCTGCTTCTTCTCAGGGCTATTTCCTGACGATGTAGAACCAGACGAAGTCCCCCCTCCCGCCTCTGATTCTACTTGTTCATTTGCTGCAGGTAGTGTAGCCCCCCGTGAAGAAAACAACCCCTCTCCGAAATCATCTTCTAAGCTAAAATCAAATACATTGTCACCATCAGGGAAAGCCTCAGGAGAAAACGTATACTCATTTGCTCCCATACGTAAAACATCCCCCTCTTTCAAGGATGTTTTATCTGAAATTTCTTTGCCGTTCAGTAAAATGGGATACGCAGAATCCTTATTTACAATGTAAAATACACCATTTTCCTGTGTAATAACTGCTTGGGATGGGGCCATTTTTTCATCGGCTATAGGAATCTCACTGAGGTTTCCGTCACGGCCGATAGTCCACTTCTCGCCTTCTAAATCAAGAATTGTTCCTGCTAACGGGCCCTTACTTACCACTAAACGCGCAACCATTTTCCCCCATCCCGTTATCTACTAACTCTCTTTAACTTCCCCTAGCCCTAAATCTGCAACCCACGCTTCAGAAAAATTAATAAACCTTTCCATATAGCGAGAAAAGTCCTCGGCAGAAGATTCACCTGGAATCCTTTGCACCATTACAATATGGCCTTCTGCGTCTAAGCCCAAAGCGGCGCCTCCTGTTTCCCGGCCAAAAAGATTTCCCACCATCATTTGCGCATACACTTTATTCACATCTGCTGACGCAGGCAATTCACCAAGAAAAGCGTGTAGCACAATGTCATTATCAGCATTTTGTAATATGCGAATCTTGGCAAGATCGCTTAAAGGCAGAAGGTAGGCGCCCTCAGCATCCAATTCAAGCGAAGAAGTCATTCCCATATACGCAGCAAAATTTTTTATCAATTTCTCCAACATGACAGCACCTGCGAGATCAAAGCCACATCATTTATGAAGAATGATTTTCTCTCACCCTCTCTAGAGATAGTTCCCCCACCTCGTATTCTGAGTTATGCCAATACGAAGTTTAAAATTCAACTTCTGCCAACATAAGAGAACACCTCTCCCTATTTCCCCTAATTACGACGTATTTTAAAAGAAAGAAACTCTTTCTCATCAATCTGTCACCCTTTGCTAGAAACAGAATGACTCTTTCATAAAATACATGCAGTCCTATTACTGATACATGTGATCCAACTAGGCATGCAATGTTTCATTAGGTTTTGTAAGACATAGAAAAAGTTGCCCTAATAGTAAAGATCTTGTTCATTTTATCGAATCAATTCTGAATCATAATACTCTATGACATCACAGTCCATCAATAAACCTGAGTTTATACGTAGAGCATTATATCGAATTGACATACTCTCACTCCTAAAGGGAATGAGATTCTTGGATACAAACGTGGCTGCTACACCAGCTTAGGACAGCATGTAGTCTTACGGCCACTCTCCAACTCGGCAATGCCCCGCCAAGTAGATTGGATGCGGCAAACTCAGAAGCCGTATTCCAACCCTCTGGACGGAGGCTGCCGTTATGAGGTATATTGAGATAAAAAGAAAACATAATAAACGATCTAGCTACAACCTCTATTCATGCCAAAATCTAGTCCTAATTACACAGAATCTCACATCGTTTCCTTAGAATCCTTAGAACACATCCGCCTCCGCTCAGGCATGTACATAGGCCGGTTAGGAGATGGGACACACGAAGACGATGGAATTTATACTTTGTTTAAAGAGGTTGTCGATAATGCCATTGATGAATTTGTCATGGGGCATGGAACACGAATTGAAATTACAGCGCATGCTCAAGATATTGTCATACGTGATTATGGCAGGGGCATCCCTTTAGGAAAGCTCATTGATTGTGTATCTAAAATTAATACAGGCGCTAAGTATTCACAAGAGAGTTTTCTCTTCTCCGTAGGGCTGAATGGAGTGGGTCTTAAAGCAGTCAATGCCCTTTCTCAACATTTCTTCGTAAGATCCTGTCGTGATCATAAATACAGTCAGGCTGAATTTTGTAGAGGTGTTTTAGTCTCACAAACAAAAGGCTCTACAAAAGATCCTAACGGAACAGAAATTCGTTTTACTCCTGATGCGGATATCTTCCCTGGGTTTTCCTTTCACTTTGATCTTCTACAAAAAAAGATCCATAAGTATGTCTGCCTTAATCCAGGGTTACATATTCTGTTTAATGGAGAAGATCTATACGCCGAAAATGGATTACAAGATCTATTAGAAGAAGAGATCTCCGAGGACTTTTTATTCTCGCCTATTGCTTTTCATAGCCCAGAACTCTCGTTTCTCTTTTCTTATATTGATTCTCATCATGAACAGTTCTTTTCCTTTGTAAATGGACAAGAGACGAAAGACGGGGGATCTCATCTCTCAGCCTTTAAAGAAGGGATTGTAAAAGGCATCAATGAGTTTTTTCATAAAACATTTACTGCAAATGATATTCGCGAAGGAACCGTCGGTTGCATAGCCATTAAACTCGCTGATCCTGTTTTTGAATCACAAACCAAGAACAAGCTGGGGAACACCCAGATCCGCCCACAAATTATCAAAGATGTTAAACAAGCTGTCATTACAGCCTTAGGCAAAGATCGCTCCCGAGCTGAGATTCTCTTAGAAAAAATCAAAATCAATGAAAAAACCCGGAAAAATATCCAGTTCATCAAACAAGAGCTGAAAGACAAACAGAAAAAAACACACTACAAAATTCCAAAATTACGAGACTGTAAAATCCACTACACAGATCGTTCTCTTTATAGAGACACATCGTCTATTTTTGTTACAGAGGGAGAATCTGCCTCTGCCTCTATCCTTGCTTCAAGAAATCCCATGTCTCAAGCTGTGTTTTCCTTACGCGGGAAACCTATGAATACCTTCTCTTTGGAAGAAGAAAAGATCTATAAGAACGATGAGATGTTTTACCTTGCAGCAGCCCTGGGAATCTCTCCGCGATCTTCTCAGAATCTACGGTATAATAAAATCATCCTTGCCACAGATGCTGACGTAGATGGAATGCATATTCGTAATCTGCTCATCACGTTTTTCCTAAAGACGTTTCTACCCATTGTTGAACAAGAACATCTATTCATCTTAGAAACGCCTCTTTTTAAAGTGCGGGACAAAGATCGTACGATCTACTGTTACTCTGAACAAGAGAAACAACAGGCTATTCGCCAATTAGGGAAAAAGTCTTCCGCGTTAGAAGTAACGCGCTTTAAAGGTCTTGGGGAAATTTCTCCTCATGAGTTTGCCCATTTCATTGGCCCGGATATGCGTTTATCCCCAGTCTCTATCACACCTAATGATGACATCACCCACCTTCTTTCTTTTTACATGGGGAAAAATACCAAAGAACGGAAACAATTCATTATCGATAACCTTGTGACCGAACTATAATTTATGCAGTCGATAACAGAGCTTTTTAAAACACATTTTACCCATTACGCCTCTTATGTAATCCTAGAGAGGGCAATCCCCCATATTTTAGATGGGTTAAAACCCGTGCAACGGCGACTTTTATGGACTCTCTTCCGCATGGATGATGGAAAAATGCATAAGGTAGCGAATATCGCTGGTCGGACGATGGCGCTACACCCTCATGGAGATGCTTCTATTATCGAAGCTCTTGTCGTTCTAGCAAACAAAGGTTTTCTTATTGACACACAGGGGAACTTCGGAAATCCTCTAACTGGAGATCCCCATGCAGCGGCAAGGTATATCGAAGCGCGACTCAGCCCTTTTGCTAAAGAGATTCTCTTTAATACGGATCTAATGACATTCCATGATTCATATGATGGAAGAGAAAAAGAACCGGATATCCTCCCCGCTAAACTTCCTCTCTTGCTGCTTCATGGAGCAGATGGGATTGCCGTGGGCATGACAACAAAGATATTCCCACACAATTTGGAAGAGGTCATTCGCGCCCAAACAGATTTATTACAAGGGAAACCTGTTTGCTTAGTTCCTGATTTTCCATCTGGTGGGATTATGGATGCTTCTGATTACCAAGATGGCAAAGGCTCCGTTTCGATCAAAGCTGTGATTGATATCGTCAATGATAAAACCTTACTCATTCGTGAAATCTGCCCAACGACTACCACCGAATCTCTCATCCGCTCTATTGAACAGGCTGCAAAACGAGGTGTGATAAAAATCGACTCCATCCAAGACTTTTCTACCAATACACCACGTATAGAGATTAAATTACCAAAAGGAGTCTACGCAAAAAATATCATCGATGATCTATTCCTATACACGGAATGCCAGGTAACCCTTACTTCTAAACCCGTTGTCATTCATAACAACCGTCCTACAGAGGCATCTATCTCAGAAATCCTCTCCCTACATACGGAAGCCCTAACAACATACCTTCAGAAAGAGTTGATCTTATTAGAACAAGCTTTGCACGAGGAACACTACACTAAGACCTTAGAATACCTTTTTATCAAACATCGTCTATATGATACGGTCCGTGCTGCTCTTTCTTCCCTGGAGAAACAGATCTCTGCTACAGATTTACACACGGCTGTCTTGGAGGCTCTCTCACCCTTTCTAGAGCTATTACCTTATCCACCTGAAAAAGAGGCTACGGCTCACCTTGCCAACCTTTCCGTGCGAAAAATCCTGTGTTTTAATGAGGATGCCTATGCTAAGGAATTAGCTAACTTAGAGAAAAAACGCACGAAGGTACAAAAAGACCTTGGCCAAATGAAGAAGGTAACATTGAAGTATTTAGAAAACCTTCTCTCTAATTATGGAGGTAGTCTCGGGAAACGCAAAACGCAGGTCGCGAAATAGGGCTACCACTATCACCTAAAAACAGGTTCTTGGACTGTCAGGGGAAAAGGTAATCAACCGAGACAGCGACTGAGCCAGCCGCCTATTCTTCCATAATCTCCAAGCTGACTTTGACGTTATTTCTACTAGCTACAGAAACGAGTAACGTACGAATGGCTTTGATTGTACGTCCTTCTTTACCAATGATTTTTCCAATATCAGCTTTTGCAACTGTCAATTCATAAATGATCGTATGAGTCCCCTGAACTTCTTTAATATGAACTTCTTCTGGACGATCGACGAGATTTTTAATTATGTATGCTAAAAAGTCTTTCATAAAGTAATCCTAGTAACAATTACGACCACTAACAAGGACGGTAAAAAAATCAATCTAGTTAATTTAATTTTATCATTACAGTTAAAAAATTAAATCTTTTAATTTCCCCATTTATTTCTAATTAAAAATAGCATCCAAATAACCCGTTCTATCTAAAAAGTCTTCTTTGCCAAACTCTTTAATAATCAAATGCTTCATATCAACGGGTAGGGGGGCTGTTAACCTCACCGCCTCTGTGGTAAACGGATGAACAAAATCCAAGCTATAGGCATGCAACTGTTGTTTGTCAAGGTCGTAGCCCGCATTCATAGAAGAAGAGCCATACACCGGATCTCCTAAGATAGGAGTGCCTATATACTTCATATGCACACGCAGCTGATGCGTCCTTCCTGTTTCAGGCGAGAGTCGAACCAAACTCAGCTTCCCGTTGCATGCCAATACGGAGCAATGCGTAATTGCTTCCTTGCCTTCCACGCTGACCGCCATCTCTTTGCGTTTCACAGGATGACGGGCTAACCCGGTTCGGATACACTCCTGTTTAGGTTTGCCTATGCATACAGCTAAGTATTGTTTACGTAAGCGTTTAGAAGCAAAAAGCTCACAAAACAATGCTTTTGCCTGCCGTGTTTTTGCTGTTATCAGTAGCCCTGACGTATCCTTATCAAGACGGTGAACAATCCCAGGTCTCCACGGTTCTTCCGGGAACTCCTGTTTCAAACGTTCCCCCATTTCATGTAATAAAGCATGGACAACGGTTCCGTGAAAATGCCCTGGAGCTGGATGCACCACTAAACCTCGCGGTTTATTAATCACTAAAACACAGGGATCTTCGTAGATCTTATCCAAAGGAATATTTTCAGGGACAAGGTCCAATAACGTCTCTTTTTCTTCTATTCCCATGACCACGGTATCCCCCGAAGACACGGGGAAAGATACCTTTGTTTGAATCTTCCCATTCACAGAGACAAGGGCTTTTTCTATCAACCCTTGATAGAAAGCTCGGGAATACTGAGCATGGTATGCCACTAGGCATCGATCTAGACGAGTGGGTTCTTCATCAAGAACAACAAAAGAAAAATGATCAATAGACACGATACAACCCTATATCTCTCACTGAAATCAGATAAAAACCCGACTACTTACAAAAAGAGGATACGCCCTTTCTTCTTTTAGAGAGAGAGAACAAATGTAATACCGCTTCTCTCTCGGAGAAAAAAGATTAAGAAATCTTATTCAAACCGAGAAAGCCCCATCCTCATCTCTTCCAGCGAACAGACAAGCAGCTGCAAAGAACTAGTGTCTGGACAAAGGAAAATCTGCTTGAGCAGGGTCATCACATGACAGACAAATTGCTCCCAATTTTCCCAAGACAAAGGAAAAGCAGGCAGGGGTTTAGCTAAAAATACCTGCTCATGAAGGGAGATAAGAGATAGATAGGGCTCTTTATTTAAAAAGAGCTGCCATTTTTTGTGTGTGAGTAAACGATGTTGCTCTTCATCAGAAAGAGGAAGAGCAAGGAAATACAGTAGGTCCATACCTTGGAGATAAAGAAATTATCCATTTTCCCCAACCCTATTTTGTTTGGCATGTTTTTCGCTCCTACTTAAAGCAACAAGCCAAGACAGGAGGCCTCATATGCACCCAGAACAACAACTCGCTCGCTTAGAATCTATCAATGATCAATTACATGCAGAACTAGAATACATGAACTCCCTACTACAAGCCATTGGATTCCCTGAAGGCCTCACTACGATCAAAGCTATCGCTCAAGAGGTATTAGCTGAAGAGGATCTTTTAGATTAAGAGAAGGAATCCCCAAGGTAATGTTGTCTAACCATAGGGTTTGCTACCATCTGAGAAGAGGAACCTTCGAAAAAGATTTTTCCGTCTATGATAAGGTAACATCGATCCGCTATGGACAGGAGTTCCTTTGCATTATGATCGGTAATTAAAATCCCAATTCCCCTTCCTGATAGGATTTTAATAAGGTATTTCACATTCTGAATCACTAATGGATCCACATTAGCAAACGGCTCATCTAACAAAAGTACACTGGGATTTAAGGCAAGCACACAGGCTATTTCTAGGCGTCGTCTTTCTCCGCCAGATAAAGCCCCTGCTTTTTTATATAAACACGAAGATAACTGCAGATCATCAACCAGTGTATCCAGAAGATGCGATTGCTGTTTTCGTGCTTTATAGATAATCTCCAACACACAAATCAGGTTTTCTTTAACTGTTAGATCTTTGAAGATCGTTGGTTCCTGAGCTAAATACCCAATTCCTAATCGCGCACGATAATCCATGGTTTTCTTCGTTACATCTGTATTCTTGAATAGAATTTTACCAGAATCTGGGCGGATCAAACCTACAGTAAGATAAAAAGCTGTTGTCTTTCCTGCGCCATTTGGGCCCAACAACCCCACTACCTCTCCTGCATTAACTTCAAAAGAAACCTCATTCGTTACCGGCTTCTTATTGTATTTTTTTACTAGATTATGAACGGAAAGGACTGGCATTGCCCCTCAAGGTTTTAAAGATAAAAATAAGACCTTCATTCCTCCAGAAGCCACGTCATCAACTTGGTCTTCTTGTAAAGGAGTAACATGAAAGCGACAATCATACACATTTAGTGAGCAATCTTGATAATTCAACATACCCCCGCTGCCATGAAAAACCATATGCTTATCCCCATCCTGCATACGGATACGCCCTGACAACTGAGATAGTAACTCTTTACACGTTACATTTTTATCAGCCAAGCAAACCTCCATACAAGCCTTGTCTACTTGGCAATTGAAAAACGTGTGCTCGGGAGAAGCTATTTGCTTATGAATCCCTATTTTCTTAATTTTCAAGAAAGGAGGCGCCTCTCCAAAGTGTTTATCAACACAGGAAACATCGCAAATACTATCTACTTTAAGAATTGCAATGACGGTTGTAGAAATGACCAAACCAATCAATAAAGAACATACAAGCCCATAAAAGAAAAATTTGGACATGATTGATCCTAGAAATAACTGTCGTTATGTATCATAACACGATCATGGGGAATTTCCCAAAAAGATCTTTTAAGAGCTTTACCTACACCAGCACCATGCTTGTGCAATAAAAGATGTCCTACCATTAGTCTTTGAGGGCTTGTCGAAAACGACGTGATGCTCTTTGTGCACGATCCATGTCTTTATGGATAAGCCCAAACGTAGAGGCTAACATAGACTGCACAAAGTTATCATACATCTCCTGGCCTTTCTCAGGGCCTAAACGTTGAATCAGTGCTGCGCGCAATTGATCTAACGTTGTAACAGGTCCCTCAAAAGTAAGAGTGGATAAATTAGAAGAAAGTGAAGAGGGGACCGCAGCCTGAGTCTCTACAGGCGAAGTTGTCTTTTCCTTAGACGAGCGGATATGAATATTATGAAGTTCCATCTTCTTATTCCTGTGCATACAGATCTTTCGCAGTTTATCACAAATTCAAGAGGGGGCAAAAGAAGAAAAAGTTAAAAAAAACTGACAGCCAACCTAAACTCTACAGTATAGTAACCTTGTATGCAGGGATGGGAGAGATACATGTTTTTAAATAAAATGATTTTAATTGCGGGCCCTTGTGTTATAGAAGAAAATTCCGTATTGGATATAGCCGCACAAATCCAAGAACTCGTAGCCCCCTACTCTGATCGTATTCACTGGGTATTTAAAAGCAGCTATGACAAGGCAAACCGCTCTTCCATTCATTCATATAGAGGTCCTGGGTTATTACGCGGGTTAGAGATCCTCGCAGAAATCAAAGAAACACTGAATGTCGAGATTCTTACCGATGTGCACTCACCAGAAGAAGCACGTGCTGCAGCAGAAATCTGCGATATCATCCAAATCCCCGCCTTTCTCTGTCGACAAACTGACCTTCTGGTTGCTGCAGCAGAAACAAATGTCATTATCAACATCAAAAAAGGGCAATTTCTCTCTCCTTGGGATATGCAAGGACCGATAGATAAAATTCTTGCTACGGGAAATAATAAAATTATACTTACAGAAAGAGGGTGTTCTTTCGGCTATAACAACCTTATTGCTGATATGCGTTCTATTGCAGTTATGCGTAAAACAGGCTTTCCTGTTGTTTTTGATGGAACCCATTCTGTCCAACTACCCGGAAGTTTAAGCTCTGCTAGTGGTGGGCAGACGGAGTTCATCCCCACACTAACACAGGCAGCACTTGCAGCAGGAGCTCAGGGATTATTCATAGAAACACATCCTAATCCTAGCGTGGCTAAAAGCGATGCAGCTTCTATGCTATCCTTAGAGCATTTTGCTCAAATGCTACCTATTTGGGATGGGTTATTCAGCTGTATGCAAGAACTCACCACTTCCCATGTATAACCCTTCTACTTCAGCAAGCTTCTTGCTAAAGCAAGATACATCTGATTTAACAATTGCAGAGATGTTGAAACGACCGTCCACTCCTGTTGCATAGCCGTCAAATGTCTTTGCAGATCAAGTTGATCATTGTGTCCCTTATCTGCAAAAGCTTGCTGATCCGATTGTAAAGTAGCCTGAAATGGGAACATACCCAATACTACAGGATTACCACCAATTCCGTTAATTAAAGCATCTTCTAGTGCTTCTAACTGTGTTTGCCAATTCGTGCCGCCACCTGTAACATCATAGATTCCTACCTCGCCAGTAATAGCTACTACTTTCAAAGGAGCTAGGAAGTTCTTTAATAAATTCAACATGGCAGCTAATGAGCTAAAATTATCCCGATATAATGCTAGAGAGGTTAGTAAAGTCAAACGTTGTTCTTCTGTAATTTTTGTATCCTTTTTTACAACAAGCACAAGTTCTTCGATAAGATCTTGTGCTTCTAAAGTAGCTTGATAGTACTTCACAGCCTGCTCTCGCTCGCTATCTAATTTCGCTTGAGCAGAAGCTATATCCCCAGAAAACCCTTTTGCCTGACCAACTTTATGCCCTACATAGTCTGCAAAATCAAAGTATGTTGACCCATTAACATAGCTAGACACCACACCTAAAATTTGCGTACCTACATCAGAGCCAAGCTTACTGTAGTACAAGTCTCCATACAATTCTGTTAAATACTGCACCTCTCTAGGCATAAAGTGTTTAATCAACACAGTAGCAATTGCAGAAGGCAATTGGAGAGCAAGAATTTCAGCAGCTTGTGCATCAATTTGTCGTGCATACAACACCTGTCTCTCTGCAGCAAAAGCCTCTTCAGATTTACTATACTCTTGTACTTTTGCAGTTGCAGCCTGTGTTAACTTTGTAGCTTCAGCTTTATAAGCTAAAAATTTCGCTGCTATAGTTGAGGCTACCTTTTCAGAAACAAAAGACATCAATGTCTGCAAAGCAGTTATAGCACTATTTCCTAAAGTACATTTTCCTCCAGAGATAGTAAACAATACAACTTCTGTTGTAGTACTTGTAGTTGTGGCGCTTTCTGCTAAAGTAGCAAAACCTTTGGTATCATTTACCTGAACCTTATCTAATCCAGCTTTAATGTACTCTGCTAATTTACAAGCACTTCCATCTAATAGTTGTTTTTCTGCATTAATAGTTTCCATGATAGCAGCAGGTGATATGTCTTCCTTGGCTGCAATAGCGGCAGCAGACATAAAGTATGCAAACAACACACCAAGATCGCTTACAAGGTGAGATGTACCGTTCTGATAACTAGTATTATTCAAAGCCTCAATAGCGGTATTCACTGCAGTCTGTTGCTC
>CALGBW010000050.1 GCA_937884635.1 uncultured Chlamydiaceae bacterium | reverse complement strand
ACACGATTGTTTTCTAATTCAATATTTCTTTCTTTTAACCAAACAAGAGCATCTTCACAAGCGCAACTTCGGGCAATCCCCAACCTAAGCCCATCTATCTTTACCTTTGCCATATAGAAAGTCAAGGGCGATTAGCTACATTCACAGGTCTATAATTCAGCCATCAAATTACCGAAAAACTTTAGCAAAGATAACAAAAATGCCTACGAACCACCATTACAAAAAAGATTGCCATGTATTGCACGCTGCAAGATAATCGGATTTTGCTTCTTATCTTAATAAACAAAAGGGGGGATTTATTTCTCTTTCTAGCAAACAAACATCACCAGCTAGCTCAACGAATTTTCTGGTTTTACAATCTCCTAATTCGCTACAGATAAGTTCAACCCCTTCTATTCCCCTTCTCTCAACTTCTTCCAGATTTACAACAAAAAAAATCTCTTTACTTATACTCAACTACTGGAAATATACCTTACTGTATTTGCTAGCTTGGGGAGTCATTCTAGCCTGCCACTATACCGTAGCTATTCCCCTCACAATATGGCTATTATGCGGTGGATTGATTGGTGGAGTGTTAGGTATTTTATCTATCAAACTTATTGAATACTTTAAATCTAGACCTATCACTCAGACTCTGAGTATTTGGACAGTTCTTAACTCGGGGATTCAACAATTAGATCCAAACGGAACCCGTCAGCTTCTTTTAGCTACAGTTATCGCCACTCTATCAAATTTAATTCGGCTGATTCCCGCCCCCGTAGGACTAATCATGGGACTAGTAATGGGCAACCATTTGCTAGCTTCGACTATACACAACTTGCGCTCCGCACCCACTCCACAAGATAACTTAGAACTATTTGAACATAGAGTCCGCCTGATACAGCAAGCAATCGACAATCAAATAATCTTTAAAAACCAGCTTCTTCTACAAAGACAGCTAGTTACATTACCAAAATATACTCTTCCCCATTCTTCAAGGCCACCGTCTTGCTCATATACTCCTTATGAACTTACACAGTCACATATTGAGCTGAAAAAAATTGATGAAGAGATAAGGACAACTAATATAACCATTCTCTCCTTGAAACAACAACTAACCCTTCTTATTCAAGATCCCAATCGGGTTGTGGAGAACTACATTTATGAATAGCTCTTGTCTAGAAAAGCAGCAGGCTATTATACGGCACTTATTTCCAGAAAATTTCTCTGCAGACTTCTTATATGAGACCCTTATAGAGCTGGGGAAAAAGAATAAAAATTATGACCTCAATAAAAAAACCCCTGATCGGCTCATAACAGGTTGTCAAAGTGACTTATATCTATATGAGGTAAATCAAGAAGGTCGCTTATTCTTTTTTACATATACAGACGCCTTCATATCAGGAGGTATAGCTTCATTGTTTACAGAAGTTTACTCTCAAGAAACTCCAGAAACAGTGCTTACCTGTCCCCCTCATTTTTTCACTAAAATTCAACCCCATTTATCCATAGGAAGAGCAAACGGTGGCGAATCCTTATTACTTCACATGCGAAAAAAAGCTCTAACCCACCTGTTATAAAGCATTATTTCTTGCATCATCCCCATAGATGTGGTAACATCTCCTTTTCCTCTGGGGCAATAGCTCAGCGGTTAGAGCTGCGGACTCATAACCCGTAGGTCCCTGGTTCAAATCCAGGTTGCCCCAAACTTTCCTTTTCTCTTCAGGTTCCTCCATTCCGCGGCCAAAGTAAGATTCACTTTCTATCGCGTTGTCCTATGGAAGGGAGGATGGGCCCCATCCGTTACAACAAGCTACATAATGACACAACAAGATTGTTTTTTCTCTTTCCGCCGACGCGCACATTCGCGACATCCTGTGACAGCTTGCTGATCTGCACGCTGAGGGGCCGCAGAAACATGATCACCATTAGCTACTCTTCTACAGACCGTAGCAGTCGTTGTTATGGAACATATAGAACTAGAACTACTCAAAATAGGCAAAGACCACGAGCTAGTGGTACTACTCAACATACTAATATTATCCCCATTTTCCGAACCTAACTCAGGTTTTTCAGGAGCCCCGTTTTGTGTTTCAGATTGCAATTGCAAATACGCATTACAACATTTACAACAACAGCAACAAATTTCTTTGGAAGGAGAACAGCCCGATACAGCAGCATGCCGTATTACATCCCAAGGTTTATAGGAACGTTTTAAATTCCTACAACCTGTGACCTTTTGCATAATCTCCCGACCACCTAACTCATAAATAGCACGAGCTACTGCTGCACAACTAGGAGGTTCACCAGGGGTAAACTTCAAATATACACAACGAGCACAAAAGGGAGGCTGACTCGGGGATGCAGGTGAACTCACCACACCTAACGAAGAACAATTACAAACTCTAGGATAACCAGATATACTCATCTCTTACCTTTATATAACCATTCGAAATACCCTGAAGAAACATGTCGGCGAGGAGAAAAACAATCGAATCAAATAGGATGCTGAGGATATCTATTTAATAGGCGTATTGCATCAACTTATACCAAAAATAAAACATACAACAGAAACGCATAAAGTATGCGCCCCTTCAGCTGTACAGGACTAGATGAGGCAATCCGACTACTATCAACAGATCATGCTTTTTCAGAAAGGAAAACTGGATTCAGGTCCCCGAGCTCTTTAGAACAAAAGAAACAGTTTTGGGAAGCCCCTCCTGTGACTTTACCACCCAAAGTCACAGAAACCTGAATGCACTAAACTAAGGCATCACACTACAATGTAACCACTTAAGAAATCACAACCGTAGCAAAAGCAAAGCATTATATTTTAATATGAAATTCTACGACAAGCTAAATAATACAATTAGGAATAAAATATTTTCTACTATAAGAAGCAAGAGCCGCCTCTTTTACAACCTAGATGTTTCTCCTCTATTTAGGCTATGTTGGCGTCTTTTCATAATTTTGAAAGAAAAGTAGGAAACAAGAACCAAAAAATATAACAAGAGAAACAACACAACCGATATCCCGGCTGTAGAAAGGCCGACTCCAAAAGAGGTTAAAACACCTCTAGAACAAGCTGGAGCTAAAATAGCTACTAATAGACCGAATAATAGCGAGTGGCATAGCATCTCTCTGACAGATCGAACATAAATTTTCGCTATCAATCCAGGAATTAATAAGTAAGCTAAAGATAAAAGAACACCTACAGCTTTAAATGCACTTACTAAACACCCAGACAATTGCAGGACAATCAAATAATCGATCATCTTCGTAGGTATTCCAATAGAAAACGAATATATTGAGTCAAAAGACACGCTCACAAAATAACGAAATCCAATACAAGTAATAAGCAAATTTGCTGCTAAAAGTGCTACTATAGGAAAAATATCCTCAACAACTAATGCATCTGCATTCCCCATTACTAACTCTGTACCAATGTGCGCATTACGTGTTAAAAACACTAAAAAAACGAGGCTTAGCGAAAAGAGTAAGGAGAACACTAAAGCCGTGCTTGCGTCTTCAGAAACACGAAAAATATTACGAATGAAATAAATCAAGAACCCAGTCAACAAGGCCGTAGACACAGAAGCCAGAGTCAACATGCTAAGAGACAGCGTCGTTAATTGATGAGTAAATAAACATACGCACACCAACCCAAATAACACAGTATGTGAAACAGCATTAGCGTACATGGCTTTCTTTTTTAAAACTAAGAATACACCAATAAAAGAACCCGAAATAGCAATAAGGGAGAATACAATAACCTGTATATCGTCTATGTATAAAGAGGATCGAAATAGCTCACCACTAAACAACCTAGAGAAAAACACTCCAAAAAACTGAAAAAAAGAAGCTTTATAGTAAGGAGATATGGCTAACAACATGATTAACGTTTCCTTTGAGGAATAGAGCGTTGATGAGGGTCATACCCCGGGTCATTCAAAAGCTCAGTAAGCGACAGGTCTAATTCATCTGTTAGAACGTGTTCCATCTCCTCTGCAAAATTATGCACCCCATCTTTATGAAAGCTCAAGGTATTAACCAAGAAAGATTCCCATAATCGATGAGCTCTCACTAACCTCTTGGCTTCCTCAATTCCTCTATCTGACAATCCCCATAAAGAATCAGAAACAACTACTACTCCTTGCATACGCAATAGCCACATGCGAATATAGGGAAACTTTTTCTTCCCAAAATATTCTCGATACTTACGAGAACAAACGAACATCTCTTTAGTTACAAAATTCTCCCCATCTTCATGTAAATACCAAAGAACTTTCAAAAGATGTTCTTGCCTCATTATAAATAAAAACCGCTTCTTACGGAAAAAACGAATAGCCCAACCGGATTTGGGAGAAAATAAAAGACAAAGAAAAGTTAAACAACCTGCAATCACAACAACAAGGGGGCCTGTAGGTAAAGCTACAGAAGTCCTACTACCTACAAAGCTATAACAAGTCACCATCACAGATAGATAACATCCTAAAGCGCCACAAACACCTCCAAATAAGGAGGATAAACATAAAATGGTAGGCAATTTATCGGAGAGCTGCCTGGCTCCCAATGGAGGAGCTACAAACATAGAGGATATAAGTACGATACCAACAGAACGTACACCGCTAACAATGATCAGAGATGTAAGTAATAACACCATGATCTCTGCTGTTTTAACTTTGATACCACAAGTAGCGGCAAAATCTCGATCAAATAAGGAAACTGCAATCTGCCTATACCACCACCAGATAACTAGGATAGACAAGAGAAACACCCCATAAGCCAAATTTGCTTCTGCAAAACCAATTGTGGCAGCCTGACCATATAGATATGCATTAATTTTATTATAGAGAAGCGGACAACACTCTTTAGCAAAAGAAGATAACAGAACACCTATACCAAAGAAAGAAACCAGAACAAAACAAAGAGCTAAGTCCCTATCCATGGATAATTTTTTTTCTAAAAGATAAATCAACCCATAACCTAAGACAGATGCGACACACCCTAGCAAAACAATTAAAGCAAGAGCGTTAGAAAAAAGAGATACTTTGTAAGAAAGCAAAGCTCCTAATAGTAATCCTGGATAAGAGGCGTGAGAAAGACTCTCACTCAACAAAGAACGTTTGCTAACAAGGAGCAACGCACCCCACAAAGCAGTCGTCATACAAACAAGCGTAACCGCCACAAAACTAGAAAGAAAGATGGAGTCAACAAAAACACAAGCAGGCATGATCGATTAATTCTCTCCAGACCTCTTTTTGCGTGATAAGCTTAATGTCTGTTCTAACAAATCTAACTCTTGACCATAAGCCTGCATAATATTTTGTTTACTCAAACACTCTTCTGTAGCACCAGAGCAAATCAAATGTTTGTTAAGAACCACAACATGATCAAATAGCTGACGGACATTACCAAGATCATGGTGAACGACCACCACTGTTTTTCCCTCTTCTCTTAAAGATTTAAGGACCTCAACCACATTCTGATACGAAGCCATATCAATCGCAGAAAATAACTCGTCCATAAAATAAAGATCTGCATCCTGCATCAATGCTCTTGCAAGAAAAGCACGCTGCTGCTGTCCCCCAGATAATTTACCAATTTGCCGATCAGCAAACTCTGTTAAACCAACGCGTTCTAGTACTGCCATTACTTGGTGTTTGTCCTCAGCCGTTATCCTTTCCCATATCCTTTTTCGTCCATAACACCCCATAAGAACCAGATCTCCAACTGTCATAGGAAAATCCCAGTCTACGCTAGCTCTTTGAGGCATATAGGCAATTCTTTTCCTTGATTTTCTAAAAGGTTGCCCGAAAAATAGCACGTTTCCCAATGACGGGCGAATTAACCCTAATGAAGCTTTTAATAACGTACTCTTCCCCGCACCATTCGGTCCTAAAATAGCAGCTAATGAGCCCTTCCTTAAATCGAAAGATATATGACAAAGCACGTCTGCATGATCATAATTCACACAAAGATCATGAACTGTCCAAGCTAATTCATCTGGTTTATTCAACAACGACCCCGCCCAACTCTTTTGTTACAACTTGTACATTATGTCGAAATGTTTGCAGATAATCCCCTTTCACATTATCGCTGTACAATGGTTCTTTGGATAAGCGAACTACCCAATCTTTTTTTAAGCAAGAAACTATTTTTTTCAATGAATCTTGATTCAAGGTGTCTTCAGGAAAAATGACTTCAACTTGATATTTCCGTATGTAATCAGCAACGCGTATAATATCACGTATACTAATTTGCGCTTCTGGTGAAACACCCTCTGGTGAACAACAACGCTCAACCCAAATCCCTGACTCAACTTCTTCTGGTAAAGAGAGATATCTCTTAGTGAAATAACTAAATGCATTATGCCCAGAAACTAAATATCGCTTTTCTTTTGGGATACTTACAAGGCATTGTTTCGCCCAAGAATCTAATTCCTGCATTTCCTGCAATAAGATGTCCGTGTTCTTCACAAACTCATCTTCCCATTCTGGAAATGCCTTAATCAAAGCTTTAGATATTTCCCTTGCTCCTTCCCGCCAAATACTCATATCCATCCAAATATGAGCATCATAAAATCCCTCCTCCTGTAAAGGAAGAAATACGCCAGAAGAAATCAACTTCGAAGCAATATTCACTACTTTAGGATTATGTTCTAAGTGCTTACGCAAGCTTAAAGAATGTTCTAGACCCAGGCCATTACAAAAAATTAAACTACTTTCAGCAAACTTATCTTCATCTCCCTTCACCATTTCATACGAATGAGGATCTATAGAACCATCAATCAAAACAATTGTTTTTACATTTCCGCCTACTATACGTGAGACACAGTCATGAATCATGCGATTCATAGACAATACTACAGGACCTGAATCATTGATATGTTTCTCTGTTTGAGAACAACTGGAAACCAAAAAGCATAAACAAAATAAAACACTCAAACGGATTTTCTTTAATAAATAGGGAATAAACACCAGGCCTCCGACACAAAAACAAAAGAGAACATTTAACTATCTATTATCCACAGTCATTTTCATAAATGCATTACAAAAAGAGAGAAAACGCTCCTCTCTTTTCTTTTCAGAATCCTTTTTTCGAGGTTTATTTGCGATATGTTATCGAATTACAAACCCCCTTAAAACAAGATTGCGGAAAAGTTATCTTTAATATAGAATTCGCTTTCACATATTAATGAGCAATATAGTTCCATTTGTCTAAACACTAGATCGAACGTATGCAAAACTTCCACTTGATTCCAAGTTTGTTAGCCAGCATCGATTAATTACGAAAATTTCAGCAAGCACAAGGTGAGTTCATGACCGTAGAGCAGTCGAATTTAAACGAAGAAGTGGAGCAACTGGTTGCACAAGCGATCAAGAAGGTTTGCGGAAATAAAGAGAATGACTTGTGCCGTTACCTTCCAGGCCCTAGCGGCGGGTATATGCACCATTTTACCTTGAAAAAGTTAAAAAACATCGCTCCTAGTCAACTCTCAACAATGTTAAAGACTTTTATCCTAGATTCTGACTTACCAAGACCCATCAGCCCCAAACCTCGAGCACCTAGAGGCTCAAAAAAACGACATGGCTTTGCCAACTTCACTAAAATGGATATCGAACGCGTACTAGAACTGGCTAGACAGGTTGGGGATAAAGACCTCCTAGCTAAATTCAGTCCCAAGAAACCTCTCCCTGCAGTGAAAAGAGAGCTTATTCGTTCTATCCGTAATGGAGTCGTCAATCAAGAATTGTGGAATACTTACGTAGAAGCAGTCTCTTGCGCCCAAGAATAGTTTGTTTAGTTAGGCGCTCTTAGAGCGCCTGGATCTCTTTCTATGCAATTGAACTTCTCACTTTATGCCCTATGACTAGTTGCCTATCTCCTCTTTGCTCTCCTGGTATTGCACAGATTTTTACCAAGATAAGAAGCCACCTTCCTTGTTACACTAATCGCTACGTAAGCAAAGCCATTCTTCTTAAAGGCATCGCATATATCTTCGCAATAAGAGGTACCATATGCCTAATTTTAGCCACAGCTCTTGGTAGCACAGTATTATTTGCTATTGGTTGTGTAATCATGGCTCTATCCTTATTACTCCTTACTACCAGCGTTTATTTAGGTAGAACCTCCAAACATACCTTGCCCCCAACTCACAAAACCAAGTAAAGATTTTTTAATAATCACCATAATAAAAATATCCTTCTAATAAGGTTTCTTTCTTAAAGAACAGAAAGTTGTTTTTATAAAAAAATTATGTTACAATCTACCTCTCTTTATAAGAAACAATGAGGAAAATAACATGACTGCAACTCGTGTAAGTTCGGGCACATGTTCTTTTTGCAAGTACATAGAAGCCAGAGAAAGTAAATCGAAACTCTCTTTATTCGCGGCCACCATTAGGGTTTTAGCTAAAAAAATTCTTTCAACATTATCCTCTCTACTTTTCTTGAGCGGATTGGGTTGCATAACTTGCGGTCTTATTGTTAGCGGACCATTATCTATGGCTATTGGAGGAACCCTGTTAGGCCTATCCTTAGTACTAATGACCGTTAACTGCTGGATGAAACCCGCCCCAGCAAAGTGTACTTGCAAAGGAATGAAAACAAGTAAAATTTAATTTATAAACACAACTACAAACGCACGAATTAAATAAATCATTTCCATTTTCGAAAATTTTTGTTAAACTCTCCTTTTACAAAATTTCGCGTTTGTTTTGACTATTTCCAAATGACGCATTCTACCCCTGCAACACTTTGATAACAATCGCAGTTGAAGTGACACACCAGCCTCATTCTCCATATATGGAAGTGAGACTAGGTGGAAAGGTTTAGAGGATGTCATGCAAATCAATTCAGGTGTATCTGTTCAGCCACAGAACGGATCTATTTCAACCCCAAAATTAAGTTGTTCTGCCCATAAAATAGTTCTCATTGCCTTTCTTTTTCTATCATTACTCGTAGGAGCAGGGGGGTTGATTGCTGGGATTGTCTTAGGCTGTCTTCCTCTAGGAATAATAGGGAGTGGCGTTCTTCTTGTTGTTTCTTTGTCTGCATTGGCATTGAAAACTTGCTGCAACGTAAAAAAGAAAGGTATTATTTCCTCATCTTCCCTATTAAAATTAATGGCAGCCAAAAACAGAGATAGCAAAGGAATACTGAACCTTTTTCATAAATATGACAAAGAGGAATGTCCCCATATGTTAGCTCCTTGGTCTGAAAACGAACAGGGAAGACACAGTGCAGCATGGGCAATTCCTGGAACTAAAGTCACATTGATTTCATCGTATGGGAATATTTCTGAACCAGCATTCCTACCCACACAAGGACAATCGTGGATGGTAGTGAACTCCACAAACAAAACTGGGGATGAATATCAATTAGGTACCGGTAGTGACTTATATCCTATTATTGATGCCTCGTGCTGGTATCATTACAGGTATAAGCAGGCTCCCTTAAAACCAGGCGATTGTATCGTTAAAGAGTGGAGCTCACAAAATAATAAAATTCGGCGAAATCGTAGAAACACATGGGACTTCCTAGATGCCAAGGGATATTTATGCCACGTCTGTAGCCCTACAGCACAGGGATGTAAAAAAGACCCTAACGTAGCTTTTGATCAGCTCAAAACAGCATACACAAACTGTTTCACAAAAGCCTATCATAAAGGTTGTAAATGGATCCAACTTCCGCTTCTAGCTGGTGGCGATTATACGTTCACAGATGCATTGCGAAAAGGAATAGATGCTGATCTAAAAACTTACAAGAAGTGGGAAGAAGCTACTAGGTGCGCACTCTTAACCGCCTTAGCAGAATTTGGGGCACAACATCCTAACTACCCTATGGTAGTTGTATTAGTAGACAAATACCATAGACCGCTCTAAAAATGATTTAAATAAAGGTGGCTTAAAAAAAAATATTCCGAACAACTCGCAAGAAGCCGCTGCTTGCCACCGCCCTGTCCTTTTCGCTTGTCAGGGGGTGGAGATTAGTGTTACAATCTTGATCTTTGTTTCAAAATAAGATCCGTCTATTTTTGAATTATGAAAAACTCGGGGATTTTGGATGTTTTAAGACCTTTTTCAGGTATTAATCTCTTACTAGTCCCCGAGTATTGTTATTTAAAATAACTTAATTAAGTAAGCTATTTCAGAGGGTAAAATATGACACAAACCGCGGAAAAACCTTTTGGAAAATTGCGCTCGCTTCTTTGGCCCATATACATGTATGAGTTAAAGAAAGTTTTGCCGATGTTCCTTATGTTCTTCTGTATTTCGTTCAATTACACCATTTTGCGTGATACAAAGGACACTCTTATTGTAACAGCCCCTGGATCTGGTGCAGAAGCCATTCCATTCATCAAACTTTGGCTGGTTGTTCCATGCGCTATTGTGTTCATGCTTATCTATGCTAAATTGAGCAATATTCTAAGTAAGCAGGCACTTTTTTATTCAGTAATTTCTCCATTTATTGTTTTCTTCGCATTATTCCCTTCGGTCATCTACCCTTTCCGTGAATACTTGCACCCAACAGACTTTGCTAATAGCCTACAGCACGTGCTACCGCAAGGTTTAATGGGATTAGTTGCGATCCTACGTAACTGGACTTTTGCTCTCTTTTATGTTCTCTCTGAACTTTGGGGAAGTGTTATGTTATCCCTTATGTTCTGGGGATTTGCTAACGAAATCACAAAAATGAGCGAAGCTAAACGTTTTTACGCTTTATTTGGTATTGGCGCAAACTTAGCTTTACTTGTATCCGGTCCTGCAATTGTATGGTCCTCTAAACTTAGAGCTTCAGCAGCTGCTGGCGTAGACCCATGGGGAGCCACTCTCTACCTACTTATGTCTATGTTCTTGGTTTCCTGCGCTTTAATTATTTTTGCTTACTGGTGGATAAACAAATATGTATTAACGGATCCTAGATTTGCTAATACAGAACCTAAAGCGAAAAAATCTAAACCAAAAATGAGCATGAAAGAAAGTTTTGCTTATTTAGTAAGATCTCCTTACATGCTGTTCTTGTCTTTACTCGTTATTTCTTACGGGATTTGCATTAACCTAGTTGAGGTGACTTGGAAGAGCCAATTGAAAATGCAATACCCTAACCCAAATGAATACAGCCAATTCATGGGAACATTCTCCTTCTGGACTGGAATCGTTTCTGTATTTGTTATGTTATTCATCGGCGGTAACGTCATTCGTCGATTTGGTTGGTTAACAGGAGCCCTAGTTACACCTATCATGGTTCTTGTTACAGGATGCATGTTCTTCGCATTAGTTATTTTCAAAGACCAAATTTCTGGCATCATAGCTATGCTTGGAACAACTCCTTTAATGCTTGCAGTGATGGTCGGGGCGATTCAAAACATTTTGTCTAAATCGACGAAATATGCCTTGTTTGATGCGACAAAAGAAATGGCTTATATTCCATTAGACCAAGAGCAAAAAGTTAAAGGAAAAGCTGCTATTGACGTTGTTGCCGCTCGCTTCGGGAAATCTGGTGGTTCTTTGATACAACAAGGTTTGCTAGTTGTATGCGGTAGCATCGCTGCTATGACACCATTCTTAGCAGTTGCTCTTCTTATTATCGTTGGAGTTTGGTTATTCTCCGCTAAGCGCTTGAATACGTTATTCTTAGCTGCATCTGCTGCTAAAGAAAAGGAGTTGGCTGTAGACAGCCTAAAAAAGGAAGTGTCTGGGAGGGAGGAGGAAAAAACTCCTAATCCAGAAAGTTCTTTAACAACGGAAGGCGCTGTTTCTTAAAAACTCAGCGAGGAATATTCCAAAGCCCCTGTCAGAAATTCTCTTTCTGGTAGGGGCTTTTTTTTAACCCTGTTACCTCTGATTGACAAGTAACAAAGTCGGTCTTAACATATTTACTTCAATCAAAATCTCTTATTAATTAACCGCCTTGAATTCATATAAAATAGACAACATAAGAAATTTTTCAATCATAGCTCATATTGATCATGGTAAATCCACGATTGCAGATCGGCTATTAGAGAATACAAGAACTGTAGAACAACGAGAAATGCGAGAGCAGCTTCTTGACTCTATGGATCTAGAAAGAGAGCGTGGGATTACCATTAAGGCTCAT
The DNA here is from genome assembly GCA_937884635.1 of uncultured Chlamydiaceae bacterium. GTDB lineage: Bacteria > Chlamydiota > Chlamydiia > Chlamydiales > Chlamydiaceae > Chlamydia. Next base: position 108,582 of record CALGBW010000050.1, on the reverse strand, counting down.
CCTGTAACAATGAAATTTGAGTATGAGGGAGAGGTTTATGAACTAAACCTCATTGATACTCCTGGACACGTAGACTTTTCTTACGAGGTGTCTCGATCTCTTGCAGCTAGTGAAGGAGCCCTTCTCATTGTAGATGCTGCTCAGGGTGTACAAGCACAAAGTCTAGCAAACGTATACTTAGCATTAGAGCGTAATTTAGAAATCATTCCTGTTTTAAATAAGATTGATCTCCCTGCTGCGCAACCTGAAGAAGTACGTCGTCAAATAGAAGACTATATTGGATTAGATACTACTAACATGATAGCCTGTTCAGCTAAAACTGGTCAGGGTATCGTAGACATCCTACATGCTATTGTCCACCTCATCCCCCCACCTAAATTACCGGAAGAAAAAGAGCTTAAAGCCCTTATTTTTGACTCTCACTATGATCCTTACGTAGGGGTTATGGTGTACATTCGCATCGTTAGCGGGGAACTAAAAAAAGGTGATCATGTTACATTTATGGCATCCCGTGGATCATCTTTTGAAGTCTTAGGGGTCGGCGCTTTCTTCCCTGAAGCTACTTTAATCAATGGCTCTCTGAAAGCCGGTCAAGTGGGATATTTCATTGCTAACATCAAGCAAGTGAAAGACGTTAAGATTGGAGATACGGTTACAACTGTCAGACACTCTGCAAAAGCTCCTTTAGAGGGCTTTAGAGAAATTAAGCCGGTGGTGTTTGCCGGTATTTACCCTATAGATTCTTCCGATTTTGATGCCCTAAAAGATGCTTTGGGACGCCTACAGCTTAATGACGCTGCCTTAACTATAGAACAAGAGAGTAGCCACTCTTTGGGCTTTGGATTTCGTTGTGGTTTCTTAGGACTGTTGCATCTAGAAATTATCTTTGAACGTATTGCTAGGGAATTTAATTTAGATGTTATTGCTACTTCCCCTAGTGTTGTTTACAAGGTTGTTTTGAAGAATGGTAAGGAGTTGTGGATCGATTCTCCGACAGAATATCCCGATCCAGTTACAATAGAACACTTAGAAGAACCTTGGGTTAATGTAAACATTATTACTCCTAAGGAATACCTGAGCAATATTATGAATTTATGCTTGGATAAACGTGGAATCTGTCTGAAAACAGAAACGCTGGACCAACATAGACTTGCCTTATCTTATGAACTCCCCTTAAATGAAATTGTGTCCGATTTTAATGACAAATTAAAATCTATTACGAAGGGGTATGGGTCTTTTGATTATCAGGTAGGAGAATACCGTAAGGGTGCCATTATCAAGCTAGAGATCCTAATTAACGATGAGTCTATTGATGCGTTCTCCTGCCTTGTACACAAGGATAAGGCTGAGGCTAAGGGGCGACAGCTATGTGAGAAGCTTGTTGACCTTATCCCCCAACAGCTCTTTAAAATCCCTATTCAAGCGGCTATTAATAAAAAAATTATTGCTAGAGAGACAATTCGCGCTTTAGCAAAAAATGTGACCGCTAAGTGTTATGGTGGGGATATTACGAGAAAACGCAAGCTATGGGAAAAACAGAAGAAAGGTAAGAAACGTATGAAGGAATTTGGAAAAGTTTCTGTACCAAACTCCGCGTTTATTGAAATTCTAAAACTCGATTAATCCCTCCTGACATAGGGAGGGATTTAATTAGACCACGCTAATAGCGTGTAACGACATTATATCTATCTTAAAATATATATTGATATCTAGAGTCTTGCAATCAGGATGAAATTATATAAGTCTTCTTTTTTCTTAGGAAGGATCGTTCCTATACAAGAACGATCAATCTATAATAGAAAACAACAGTTCTGGAGAAGATAAGGAAAAGCTTGCATTTTGAGGATTTAGAAACTCCTCGGACCAAAGGTTCTGAGCACGATCTTCTAAGCAGGAACCATGTGTATTAGGAGAAAGCATCTTCCAAATCTTACATGCTGTTCCTGGCATAATAGGGTAAGCACATAAGGCTAAAACTTTTTGACAGTAACAGGAACAAAATAGAATCGTTGCAACACGATCTCTATCACCGCTTTTAATTAATTTCCAAGGAGCTTGGTCATTAAAGTACGCATTCCCTAGAGAAGCCAGCTCCATCAACGTAGACGTTGCTTGACGAAGACTAAAGTGAGCATAATGTTCCTGCATCTCTGCGACCAGCCTACGTATCCCCTCTAAAAATGTGATATCACTCTCGTGTAAACGCTCCGCAACAAAGGGTAATGTAGTAAATCCATTCTTTTCAGCAAAAGCTAAAACTCGGTTAATAAAGTTTCCGAATTTTCCAACCAAATCAGCATTACAACGTGCTTTAAAGTCCTCTAACGTAAACTCACTATCCGAAGTCTCTGGAGACGTTGCAGACAAGACATAGCGAAGCTTATCTACGGAATGCTCTTGTAAAAATTCTTCAATGTCTATGAAGTTACCTTCTGACTTACTAAACTGAGCACCTTCCAATAAGTAAAACTCTGATGAGATAAGGGAATCCACCTTCTTGTAAGCAATATCTTGTCCTAGTTCCATGGCAGGGAAAATCACCGCATGGAATGGCACATTATCCTTACCTACAAACTGCACATAGTAGGTATCTTCTTGCAACCAATAAGGCCTCCAAGCATCTGGCGAAGAAATGGAATGCGCCCAATCTTTTGTTGCACTAATGTAACCAATTGGAGCATCAAACCAAACATAAAACACTTTCTTATCCATATCGGGAACTGAGATTCCCCAAGATAAATCTCTAGTGATTGCTCTAGGACGTAAATTTTTCACATAGTCTGTGACAAACTTACGCATATGATCACGCAGTTCCAGAACCCCTACAAATTCTAACAAGGGCTCTATTAAGCGCTCTAAATGCAGATAGCTGTGCTCTGTTTTCTTGAGAACTAGGGAAGCCCCTGAAATCTTTGATTTTGGATGCAATAAATCAGTAGCCTCGTACTCTGCTCCACATTTTAAACACTCATCACCACGAGCACGCTCAAAACCGCATTTAGGACAGGTACCTTCAACATAACGGTCTGCTAAAAACCTATCTTCTTCTTCGGAATACAGCTGGTCTGAAATATGGTTTTCAATATATCCATTCGCCTTCAGCTGGGAGTAAAAAGCTTGAACTATATCCTTATGGTAAGGATTTGTTGTTCTAGAGAAAAAATCAAAAGAAATACCCAAACGAGCAAACGTCTCTTTATGCATCTTATGATACATATCGACGTAGTCTTGATACCCCATATTCATGCGTTCTGCGTTCAAAGTAATGGCAATACCATACTCATCAGAACCACAAATATATAATACATCTTTACCCAACAAACGACAAAATCTAGCATAGACATCCGCGGGGAGATAAGCTCCAGCAATGTGCCCAAAATGCAAGGGTCCATTTGCATAAGGAAGAGCTGCGGTAATCAAAACACGAGAATGCGACATCTATTTCACATCACTCCATACGTAGTTTGACATACCTTTTCTCTTTTCGTGAGAAACACTGTCACGCTTTTTCTCGCTAGGAGGAACTATAGAAGTGCCTTTATCTGCAAATTCAGGACGCACGCCATCGTGATACAAAGCATTTAAAGCTTCTATAGCCACGTTAGAAGAACGAACATCTTTCTTAGCAATTTTAATCTTGGCTTGTTTAATCGCATAATTAACTAAGTTAAAAGGGCTTTCAAAAAGCTTATTAAGCTTCTCATTAGTTAAACGATCTTTTTTTGTCATAATGTATTCCTATGTTCTTCAGCGATAAAAATACTCTTCAAGATTTGATAAGAAACCTCTAATTTGTCATTGACCACAACATAATCAAATTGTTTAGCAGCAGCTTGTTCAATGACACTATGCTTTAGACGTTCTTTTTTCTGAGAATCAGCCTCAGATCCCCTCAAATTCAATCTTTTTTCCAATTCCTGTTGAGAAGGAGCAGAGATAAAAATAGAAACCGTAGGCAGTTTTGTTTTTAAAGCAATTGCTCCCTGTACATCAATTACAGCAATACAATGCTTTCCCTTTTGCCAAATAGTATCTATCTCCGACCTACTGGTGCCATAATACTTTCCAAATAAAAACACCCATTCCAAAAACTCGCACTCTTCGATGCCTTTTTGGAATGCAACGTCTGAAACGAAATGATAATCGAGTCCCTCTACTTCTCCCTCTCTAGGAGCCCTGCTCGTAACAGATACCGTTTTCTCAAATGAATAAGGAAACTCCTCACCTAACATTTTAACCAAAGTAGTTTTCCCAGCTCCCGCTGGAGCGCTAATTATAAACAACTTAGGAGAACAATCTGTCAAATCGGGAGAAAAAGGAACAGATACTTGATTTTTCATATATAACAACCAGACATTAGTTTGACTGGAGAAAAACTTTTTCTGTGATAAGGACAAGGCCCAAAACTTCTTAAAGCAGCCAAGTGCCCTGCAGTTCCATATCCCTTATGTTTATCAAAACCATAATCAGGAAACTCTTTGTGAAGTTCCAGCATCAAGCGATCTCTATATTCCTTTGCCAGAATAGATGCCGCAGCAATGGAAACAGATCTAGAGTCCCCTTTAATAATTTTTTCACAAGGAATACTATATGAAAGGTGTAATCCGTCTACAAGAAGAAAATCTGGACGGACAGCCATTGCTTCAATGGCCAATACCATAGCTTCTTTAGTCGCCTCAAGAATATTAATTTCATCTATTCGTTCTACAGAAGCTACACCGATACCAAAAATAACGTCAGGATCAGTAGTTAAAGTTTCAAAGAAAGAATACCTCTGAGCTGGCGACAATTTCTTGCTATCATTAATCCCTCTAAATACCTTTGACTTAGGAAGGATACAAGCTCCAGCCACAACCGGCCCTGCCAAAGGGCCGCGACCCGCCTCATCCACCCCAGCAACAAACGAAAACCCCTTTTCTTCAAACTCCTTCTCAAAAAGGGACATTTCAATAAATCGCTGTTCTTGTTCGGTATCTCGACTTATCATGCGTGAACAGATATGCACAGGGTTCTATAAGCAACCAAAGAAAATTTATTTCTTTGCAGAACGAGGTCCGATAAACTCTTTAACTTTAGCAGCTTTACCAGTCTTACCTCTTAAGTAATACAAACGAGCTCGAGAAACTTTTCCACGTTTTACCACTTCAATACTTACAATCTTAGGACTGCTAAGCAAAAAGCTTTTTTCCATTCCTTCTCCGTAAGCAACACGATGCAGGGATATTGTTTCACCAGCACCACCACCACGGCGAGCCATTACAGTCCCTTGGAACACTTGGACCCTCTCCTTACCGCCTTCAGAAATTCTTGTTGCAACGCGAATGGTATCACCAACATGAAAATCGACTAAATCTGTTCTACATTGCTGAGCTTGTAGTTCCTCAATTAAGTTCCCCATAACATTCCACCTAAAATTCTCTTTACCTTGTTGATTTCACAGAATAAGACAAGGCCCACTTATGCCCATCCAAATCTCGAGCAAAACCGGCTGTACCCCCTTCAGCAAAATGGCTGTCCAAGGTTCCCCCTAACATCTTCCATCTTTTTGCGAAGCTTATAAACTCCGACTCGTCTTCTAACTGTAAAAACAAGGTAGCCTTATTTCTTGTCTTTGTCCCAATTTCTAGCAATTGCAACTGAGGAGCTTTTCCTGGAAGGTTAAGTATCTCCCCTTCAATCTTTTCCAATCTAAATAATTTAGAATAAAACTTCTTTGCCTTAGAGGCATTTTCAACCTCCAAAACAACACCGGCACACTTCGAACTAATCAAAGAGCTATCCTCCAACTCAAAATGATTCCCCATATCCTGAAAAAGATATCGAGCATATAAGTCGGGACGTCTTTCTGCTGTTCTCTCTAAGCTACGTTGTAATCTCCATTGGACTATCTTTTTATGATCCCCTTGCAAAAGGACCTCCGGAACAGCCTTACCTTCAAAAACTCTTGGTCTAGTATACTGAGGGCCTTCTAACAACCCATTCTCCAAAGAGTCCTTGTCCGCACTATCCTCATTACCTAGGACACCTGGAATAAATCGAGACAAAGAATCTAAAACAACCAAAGCTGCCAGACAACCATTGGTTAAAACGTAATCACCAATACTAATCTCTTCATCAACTTCGCTTTCAATAGCCCTTTCGTCTATCCCTTCGTAATGCCCACATAACAAGATAAGATGAGGGCAAGAAGCTAACTCTCTACTCTTTGCTGCCGTTAAAAGAGCCCCTTGTGGAGACAAATATACTACTTTAGAAGAAGGCCTTCTCACATTCCTAATAGCTTGGGCTACGGGCTCTGCCGCTAATAGCATCCCACCGCCACTATAAGGGACATCATCTACCTGTTTCCACTTCCCAAGCCCAAATTCCCTAATGTTGTGAGAACGGACCCGTAGTATTCCCCTTTCAACAGCCTTTTTCAATATACTCACATTTAAAGGGCTAAGAAAGTAATCTGGGAACAAAGAAAGTATATCAATCTCCATTCCTTTAGCCTAGAACTTTACTTGGCAGCGTTCTGTGCTGCAACCTCTGCTCTTCTTGCAGCGAGACGATGTCGATAGGCTTTACGTTTTTGTCTAACCTGATTTCTTTTCTCTAATTTTTTCGCCATGAACTCGCTATAAACACCAGGAGCACCTTGTTTGACTAATGCCGCTGCTTTCTCTGTAAGCTCAGCACCTTGGTTTAACCAATAAAAAATTCGTTCACTTTTGAGTTGATAATTCAAAGAACTATGAGGATCATACCAGCCCAATAACTCTACATATTTACCGTCGCGAGGAGACTCTACATCAGCAAGTACTAATCTATAAACAACGTGATTACGTCGTCCTTGTTGTCTTAACCGAATTTTTAACGCCACAAACTCCCTCCAGACATTTTTTTACTCATCTGTTCTATTTTTTCTTTTGTCATTCCTTTAAAAAACTTCTTGGATTGCGCCATCTGTTTACGAAACTGGTTTACATCCCCTAAAGTCAATCCGCATCCTGCAGCAATCCTTTTCATACGACTCATACTCAATTCCACCTTCTCCTTTCTTTCTTCAGGAGTCATGGAAAGAATAATGGCTTCGCTTCGTTTCATCTGTTTTTCAGAATTTTCTAAATCCTTGTCGCTAGGCCGAATTCCACCGAAACTAGGCATCATACCAACGAGCTTACGCAACGGACCTAAACGACGAAAAGCTAACATCTGCTTATAATAGTCCTCATAAGTAAATGTCGCCTTGACTAACTTTTCCTCTAATTCCTTATTTTCCTCTTCGGAAATACATTCTTTCATCTTCTGAACAAGATGTACCGTATCCCCCATTCCAAGAATACGCTCGGCCATAGAATTAGCTTCAAAAGGCCGCAAATCTTGAATTCTCTCCCCGTAGCCTTCAAATTTAATAGGCTTATTTAAAGCAGATTTCAAAGATAAAACCGCCCCAGCCCTAGCATCACCATCTGTCATAGAGATAATAACGCCAGTTAAATCTAGTTTCTCATCGAAGGCTTTCGCAGTTGCAACGGCATTTTGTCCCATAGCCAAGTTCAATACAAACAACCGCTCACAAGGATGAACCGCCTCATTGATATCTTGCAATTCCATCATTAACGCTTCATCCACATGCAAACGACCAGCAGTATCAATCAGCACAACATCAAAATACTGCTCCCTGGCAAAAGACAAAGCCCTTTCAGCAACATCAACAGGATCTGTGCTATCGCAGGAAAAAACTTCTACATCAATTGCGGCCAGCAGTCCTTTTAATTGATCTACAGCCGCAAATCGTTTTAAGTCGCAAGGAACCACTAAAATTTTTTTAGCTTTTTTCTCTCTCAACAAATAATCAGCCAATTTCGCACAGGTTGTAGTTTTCCCTGTTCCTTGAAGGCCGCAAAGCAAAACCACAGCTGGGGAGCCACTAAGAGACAAACCACCTTGCTTCCCAAGCAAAGAAGCAATTTCTTCATGCAAACACTGAATAAATTGCTGTCCCGGGGAAATATTTTTCCAAACCTTTTCCCCAATTATTCTTTGTTTTACTTTCGCAATAAATTCCTTTACTACTTGATAATTCACATCAGCATCAAGCAGTGCCAAACGAACTTCCCTAATAGAGTCCGATATATTTTCCTCCGTAACCCTCTTAGAAGTCATTAAAGAAGAAAAAATAGAAGAAAGTTTATGCGATAGAGAACTGATCATCTACTCGAAAATTCAAGAATAACCATCGTAAGATACAGGATCATACTCTTGATATTCAAGGAAAAAAATCCTATCTAATCCCGCATAATCCTGGTACAATTCGCCTGAAACCCCTATTTTATTAAATATTTCCTTTATACACTCTCCTTGGGTAGCCCCTATCTCTAGCCAACCAACACCACCTGGTAAAAGAATCTGTTTTAAATCTCGAGCTATCCGATAATAAAAATCCAACCCTGAAATACCACCTAGAAGAGCTTTCCACGGTTCATGACAGCGTACTTCTGGATCAACAGAGAAAATTTCTTTTAGAGATAAATAAGGGGGGTTACACACAAAAGCGTCCGCTGGAGCATCAAAAGGAGCAAACAGATCTCCCTCTAATACATCGACATCCAACTGATTCAACTCAGCATTTTTTCTAGCTAGAGAGGCTGCTTTGGGACAAATATCTGATAAAACGACCTTTACCTGAGGACAATGCGCCTTCACAGCAAGCCCTAAACACCCGCTACCACAACACACATCATAAAAAACGGATACTTGGGGAGAATAAGCAAGATACTGAATAATTCTCTCTGCGAGTATTTCCGTTTCCTGCCTAGGAATAAGAACCTCGGGCCCCACCTTTAATGATAAACCAAGGAAGTTAACCGAGCCGTGGATGTAAGCAGTTGGGACCCTAGTTCCCCGCAAATAAACCCGTTCCCAATACAATCTCTGTTGTTGAGGAGAGAGGACTGTACTCCATAAAGCCGAGCGCGAACTTTTGCCTAAAAAATCTAAGAGAAGGTCTTCTGCTTCTCTTTCAGCAAAAAGCACTCCGCGAAACTGTAAATACTCAGCCGCTTTCTTAAGAATGTTTCTCGTTGTCACTCTTCAATAACTGATGATAAGCATGACTGACCAAGGCAGACGTTATGGGGTCTAAATCTCCAGCCATAATTTTATCTAAACTATACAACGTCAAACCAATGCGATGATCAGTTACTCGGTTTTGTGGGAAATTATATGTACGAATACGCTCAGATCTGTCCCCACTCCCCACTTGCGCAGAACGCATAGCTGAAGCTTCTCTCTGCCGTTTCTGCATCTCAGCATCACGAATACGCGCTTTTAGAATACGCATTGCCTTTGCTTTATTCTTGTGCTGGCTGCGCTCATCTTGACAAGAGACCACCACTCCTGTAGGTAGGTGGGTAATCCTCACAGCGGAATCTGTCACATTGACATGTTGCCCTCCTGCTCCCGAAGACCGGAACGTATCAATGCGTAAATCCTTTTCATCGATCACAATATCTCCATCATCCTCTGCCGGCTCAGGCAAAACAGCAACAGTGATGGCAGACGTATGTACACGTCCCTGAGCTTCTGTTTCGGGCACTCTTTGCACGCGATGTGTTCCAGCCTCATACTGCAAAAATCGCTTGACACCAGAACCGGAGAAGCCTACCACATATTCCTTGTATCCACCTAAGTCTGATTCAGAAATGGATAAAACCTCACTCTGCCATCCCTTAGAAGTAGCATACAAGTGATACATTCTTACACAGTCGGCAACAAATAAAGCTGCCTCATCCCCACCCGTGCCAGCTCGTAATTCCATAATTACATTCAAGTCATCATCGGGATCAGGCGGAACTAACAAACCTTCTAATTTCTTAGATAAACTTTCCAACGCAGATTCTTCCTGCTTTATTCCCTCTTCCAACATCAAAACGATTTCACTATCTGTCTCGATAGAAAGAGCTGCCTTGTCATCTTTTAAGACCTTTTCTGTAGCCACGATAGCATCATACACTTCTTTCATTTCGGAAAGACGAGCATGCTCTTTACTTAAAAGACTGTACTCTTTTTGATTATTAAAAATATCAGGATTCGAAATAAGCGTTTCTACTTCTTCTAGGCGCTTGAGATACTCTAAAACTTTATTCTTCATGAACTATCTAGTACAAAAAAAAGGCTATATAACCAACAGGGACTAAATAAATTACCCGCACCAAAATAACGGGTTAGTCTCCTGCCTAAGCGAAAGACGATTAGTGGATACCCACTCTGATTTGCCAACTGAGCAAGAGTACTTCAGAAAACATAACCCGGGGCAATTCTTCTCTCATCTATCTTTACCCTTGTTACATAGAAAGTCAAGGGCGATTAGCTACATTCACACCAGCTTTTGCCCAACCGCATCAATAGACTCGAGTCCCTGCTTGGGACAACACTCAAAATTACGCAATAAAGAATTTTACAAAAAAAAGCCCTACTCAAACCACATATATGGCTGGCAGGACCTTTGAGGTGAACTAAAAAATGAAAATTATTTTTTCTTCTTAGATGAAGCTTTCTTTTTCGATTTGGAAATACCCTCAACTGCATTATCTGCAGGCAAAGCTGGAGCTTGTTTTACACTGCTGTAACGTTTCAAGAATTTATCCACACGCCCTTCAGCATCAACGAACTTCTTACTTCCTGTAAAGAATGGGTGAGAAGAAGAGGATACGCTGACGTAACAAACAGGATACTCTACCCCTTCGAAAACCTCCGTTTTGTCACCTTGATATGTAGAACCGCAGACAAACTTATAGCCTGTAGAAGAGTCTACAAACAAAACCTGTCTGTACTCGGGATGGATGTTTTTTTTCATGTTGACAACTCCAAAATCACTATCTTAGTATGTGGAAACCACGACACGAGAGATCGGGGAAAGTGTAGCGAAACCTTCCATGAAAAAGCAAGCAAAAACGCGCCTATTTACTCTGCTGCGTGCAGCCAGTTTCTTCAGTGTTTTCTTCTTCCATACTTACCTACAAGCAGATTCTTTAACAATTCAAAATAATATTTTTCTTTCTCAACCCGGAGATTACGTTACTCTTAGCAAAGGGACTAAAAAAGTTTTTTTATTCATCAAAGATGTTTCTGAATCACGAGTTCTCATCGAAATGTCAGAATTCGCTTCTCTTTCTCAAAAAGACAAAGCCCTATCCAAAAACACACCTTGGAAGGATCTCATTCATCAACTACACTCTCCTAGAAAATTATTTTTAATCTCTCTAACTAGGAATAACGCTACAGCATTCTTTCTAGAGACAAAAACGCAAAAATGGAAACAACTTAATACTGAAACGGAACTACCTCTAGTTGTCAAATTACTACAACTACCTCTCAAACCTGTCCCTCCCCACTTACTCAAAAAGAGCGGTAAAGATAAAACCTTGTGGCAACCTAAAGTTGTTATAGAGGGATCCCCCACTCAGACACAGTCAATTTATGCTAAATTAGCCACTTGGCCCCAAGACGTATCTGCACTATCAGGGAAAAAAATCCTTATGTATTTTGCTGATCACAATGTATCCGTCTTTCCTCTTTGGATCAGCATAGACACTCCAACAGGCCCTGTAATTGTACACGCCATAGACACAGGCCATAACGCAAACTCCCCCTATCACTATGAAGCCCCTAATCTATAAAATTTGTAGGTAGTTAGAAGACTCTCTATTCTTTTATAGACGATAGTTGATGTTGACTACGGTGGTGGCGTTATGTTTTAGTTGTCCCGTGAATACAGTCGAGTTAGGAATGAACGAGACTGCGTAATCAAAGTGGATTAATTTAATAGAGCGGCCTTTATCCTGCCGCTAGCAAATCATAAATAGTTAATTAGATTGCAAGCTTAACCTATTCTGAACTCCCATGTCTCGCCTCTACTCATTAAATAAATGCCATCGCATACTTCTTTCTAGTTACAAATTTCTTAAAAGCAAGACTTTAACTAAAAACCCTGATCAAAAACAAAAGCTACTCCATATTCTTGAGAAGCTGGAAGAAGCTATTTTTCAGCAAGATTCTGAAACAGCAACGACGTTGGCTCACGAAGCTCAAGATTTTCAAAAAAGTTTCCCTTTATCCCTACCGAGCCGCATTTACGAGACCGTTAAGGCTATTTGCTTTGCTGCAGCAGTTGCTTTCTTTGTCAGACAGTTTTGGTTTGAATTATATGAAGTGCCGACAGGATCCATGCGACCTACAATTTTAGAGCAAGATCGCATGTTAGTATCCAAAACTACATTTGGCTTTCGCGTCCCCTTTCTAAAAAAAAATATTGCTTTTCACCCAGATTCTATCACCAGAGGGGGACTTGTTGTATTTACAGTCGGAGATCTTCCTATTGCTGACGCTAATACTACATACTTTGGCCTCATTCCAGGGAAAAAACGCTATATCAAACGTTGCTTAGGAAGACCCGGGGATAGACTGTACTTCTACGGCGGCAAACTCTACGGCATAGACGAAAAAGATCAGCCTATTGTTTTCCCTGATTCTTTAGAGAAATTATACCATGTTCCCCTCATCTCATTTGATGGAACGATTACAATGTCTTCTTCAGGGATGTCCTCTAATATTTTTTTCAACCAATTTCATCAACCGTTTGGGAAGGCATCATTTCCTAGGCAATCTCTTTATGGACAATTTTTTGCTGAAAAATCCTGGAAAAATGACCAACCAAATCTTTTGAAATACGATAGGGACACTCCAGTTAGCTATGCAGATCTTTTTGGCATGGGCAACTATGCCATGGTAAGGATTCTCACACATCAACAAGCAGCGCTGACACATGTGATCCAAGATCATACCTCCCCAATGTATTTGGAAATAGCTCATACGGCCAATGTTTCGTATCCTGCGCCCCTTCCCTATCATCGGGCACACCCCTGCATTCAGCCGATGAAAACACTCCTCCCTCTCAGGGAAGAACATATTCATCTAATCCGCAACAACCTCACTACATCTCGTTTTGTTGTATCAGGAGGGCGCGCATATAAATATCATCCATTTGAACAGAGCACTTCGGATCTTTTATTCGCTATTCCCCTTGAGCATGTCCCTGATGGGTGTTATGAGTATCTAAAAGGAAATGCATATAAAATTAATTCCCTGGGCATGCGTACAAAGTTAAAACCTCCTCACCCATTGACTCAATTAAATGATGCTCAAGTGGTACTCTTGTTCAATTGTGGAATCCAGTTTCATTCTCTATACATACCAAGTTCCCCTCAGCACACTCCTTTCCCAAATCGATATGCATTTTATAACCAGGGAAATCTATACATTATGGATGCACCTGTATTTATTAAAAATGATCCTGCTTTACAGAAGTTTGTACAATCAGAAAAAGCTAAACAAGATGCTTCTTCTGAAGACAAACCTTATATTGCATTCATTGACAAAGGCCTTCCTCCAAAGGAACCAGAAAAATTTATTACTTTTATGCATAAATTTGGTCTGAAAATTCCAGAAGGGCACATTCTCGTTCTAGGAGATAACTACCCAATGAGTGCGGATAGCCGTGAGTTTGGATTTGTCCCCGTTGAAAATCTTCTGGGATCTCCTGTATGGGTATTTTGGCCTATAGGTCATTTTGGTAAATTAAACAGCGAACCTGCGCCAATAACACTCCCAGGATATCTGATGAATGGATCTGCACTTGCAATTGTACTCTTTATCATTGGATACCGACAATACAGACGTCGTTCAAGGTTATTTCCTCCTATAGACTAATACACAAAAGCCTCTGAGAGACTTCCCAGAGGCTTTTCTCACTTCATGGAGACAATATTTACGGCCGCCTTTTCTCAAGCTTTAGGCTAAAGACTAGTTTTATATAACCTCACACTTAATCGTAGTTGGATAACCGTTAATATCCCACTCCTCACCTATAGCCTCATTTTGAAATTCGAAATGCATCGTAAGAGTCTCTTGGCAGATATACGACTGGTAATGAAGAAAAGCAGTTTGAACTTCTTCAGTAGTGCGGATAGTTAACGCTATTCTATCAGAAACATGTAACTGAAGGTTGCGTCGCATCGTATTAACTTTATTGACAAATTCTCGTGCAATTCCTTCCATCAATAGTTCTTCTGTTAACTGACAATCTAAAACAACTGTGAATAAAGAAGAGCTTCTAGCAACATGCCCTGCACCAGCCTCCCAAGAAATGACCACATCATCTTTACCTAAAGAAAATTCTCTATCATCAATAGATAATAAAAGCGTCTGATCTTGGATAAAGCTCTGTATTTCCTGTTGGGAAAGCTTCGATAACCGTTCTTGAATCTGCTTGATATAAGACCCTACTTTTTTCCCTAACGATCGGAAATTAGGTTTCACTGTGGTAGTAACAAAAGAAGGTGTTTCCTTGTAGAAAACAACTTCTTTAATGTTTAACTCATCCAATAACAAAGATTCAAAGAATAACAAATCGTTGATGTGCTCTTTAGCTGCTACTACGCATAACTTCGGTAAAGGCTGCCTTACCTTGAGCTTATGTTCTTTTCTCAGCGAATGCCCTAGGGCGACAACCTCACGAACATAACTCATTCGACATTCCAGCTCTGGAGACAACTTATTTAAGTCTTGATCTGGAAAATCACATAAATGCACAGATAAGGGATCGCCATCCGTTCTCAACTGTTGGTACAGTTCCTCAGCTAAAAATGGAATAAAAGGAGCTGCTATTTTGGAAAGAACTAATAGTACTTCATATAGGGTAGCAAATGCAGCACGACGATCTGGTACATCTTCAGCCTCCCAGAAACGTCTGCGAGAACGTCGGATATACCAATTGGTTAAATCATCTATGAAGTCTGTAAATGGCTGAACTGCTGACTGTAAATCATATACACTCATGCTCTCTTTAATTTTTCCTACAAGACTATACAAATGCGATAAGATCCATCTATCAATCTCTGTATAGGCTAACGTATCTTCAGGATATGCATTTGGGACAAAATGGTATAAATCCGCGTACGTTTTAAAGAATGAAAGAGCATTCGTGAGCGGTAATAACACCTGCTTTAATACAGAGTCTACCCCCTTATCAGAAAAACGCAAATCATCAGCTCTAACCACAACGCTATTCAATAAATACAAACGAAGCGCATCAGCACCATAGGTATTCATAATATGAATAGGGCTCGGGTAGTTATTCAGTCGCTTAGACATCTTATTGCCATCTTCAGCGAGAATAATACCATTCACAACCGCATGCTTAAATGCAGGTTGATCAAATAAAGCCGCTGCAATAACGGTCAAAGTATAAAACCAACCTCTTGTCTGATCTAACCCCTCAGCAATAAAATCCGCAGGGAAACAAGACTCCGTTATCTCCTTATTTTCAAATGGATAGTGATTCTGTGCATACGGCATAGCACCCGAGTCAAACCAGCAGTCAAATACATAAGGTATTCTGTGAAAAGATTTTCCATCTTTCTGTAAGACGATCTCATCAATGAAATGCCGATGTAAATCATGAATTGGTTGCCCTGATAGCTCCTCCAATTCTTTGACGGATTTTACAACAATCACCTCGCCATCTGCACTACGCCAAATAGGAATTGGGGTTCCCCAATATCGACTACGACTGATTGCCCAATCTCTAGCGCCTTCTAGCCACTTACCAAATCGCCCTTCTTGAATATGTCCCGGCATCCAATGAATCCGTGAATTAGCCCTCAACATCTTCTCTTTAATTTTATCAACAGCAACAAACCAAGAATTGACTGCCTTATAAATCAAAGGAGAATCCGTTCTCCAACAGAAAGGATACCGGTGCATAATAGTCCCCTGATAGAAAACTTTCTGCTGCCCTTTTAGGTCCTTAATGATTGCCTTATCAGCTGCTTTGATATACATCCCTTGATAATCAGGAATGCTTTCCGTGAAACAGCCATGATTATCTACAGGGCATACTAATGGAACATGGTGCTCCTGACAGGCAAAAAAGTCTACCTCACCAAAAGCAGGCGCCATATGTACAATGCCTGTTCCCTCACTCTCTTCTACAAAATCTGCTGGAAGGATATGAAAGGCCCCTGAAGATCTTTTTTCTTGAAAAAAGGAGAAAAGCGGGTCATAGCTCTTTCCTACTAAGGATTCACCTGAAAATTCTTCTACAATCTCATAAGAATCCTCAGAAAACCATCGAGAAACGCAGCCCTTGCCTAAAATCCATTGTTCTGAAGAATTCTTATCCTGAATGCGCACGTAAGTAATACTTGGTCCTACAGCCAAAGCCATATTGGATACAAGAGTCCAGGGTGTTGTTGTCCAAACAAGAAGAGAAGCAGCATCTCCATGCAAAGCAAATTTTAATACAACAGAAGGATCATTCACCTCTTTATAGTTTTGCCCTGCTTCAAAGTTAGATAATGGCGTTCCAAGTTGCGTAGAAAATGGAACCACTTTGACCCCTTCGTAAACAAGACCTTGGTCATATAAAGAGCCAAACACCCACCAGACACTTTCCATAAAAGAAGTATCCATGGTTTTCCATGTAGCATCAAAATCTACCCAACGACCAATGCGAGAGACATAGTATTTCCACTCATCTACATAGCGGAAAACAACACTACGACACTCTTCATTGAAACTGCCTATACCAAATTTCTCTATTGCCCCTGGATCTGTAAGGCCTAGTTTCTTTTCTACTTCATATTCAACTGGGACACCATGACAATCCCACCCAAAACGTCTAGGAACGTAATACCCATCCATGGTTGCATAACGACAAACTACATCTTTAATCGTGCTTGCCAAAAGGTGTCCATAATGAGGAAGTCCAGTAGCAAAAGGAGGGCCATCATAAAAGGAGAACAAAGAGCAGCCCTTACGATTTTCAAGAGATTTATGGAAAATATTCTCTTCATTCCAAAAAGCTAAAATTTTCTCTTCATTTAGGGAAAAACTTCCCTTGGACTCTTCTACACTTTTGTTCATATTGCCGTATAACTGTAAGGTATTAAGAACGATCTTTTTAACTAAAACAGAAGGATACTAAAGAACTTGTTTTCTTAAAATATTAGACAATCCTCCTCTGCCAGAAGGAGATCCGTTCTCTTCCTTGCCTAAAACAAAATAAACCTCTAAAATCATTCGACAATGGGGGTGTATAGGTTTCGACTTGGAAATGAAGTGTTAATTGCATGCGGAGGGCGTTGGCTGGCCTCCTAAAAAGCCGACAAAACAATAAATGCCGAATCTAAGGCTGAATGCGAATTCATCGACTTCTCTGATCTTGTTCAAGAAAGAGCTGTTGCTTAGTTCGCCTGTTGTTATTTAGATAATCCTAAATAGCCCGGTATTCATGAGCTCCACCAGAGGTTTATGAAATACCGTCATCGATCTGGTTGGGATGCTAGTTCCTCTCATTCTCAGGGAAGTACATCCGAGATTAATTGAGAGTCGTTGGGGTCTATAGGTGTCCTTAGCTAGGGATCATCAACGTAATTTTCTAAGGAATAAGCATGTAGAGGTTAACAGGGAGTTTACCGAGGACGAGAGTTCGAGTCTCTCCACCTCCAATTCACTGAACGCTGTCTGTACAACACCATAGAAAAATTATTATTTTTGTTTTCACGCCATTCCTCATATGAGGATAGCGTTTTGGATGTGTTTGCAGCAGCATACGACTAAAAGAAAGCCGAACAGCTACGGTAATCTGGTTCCAAACGGGAACGTCCTTGAGATAAAGCTAATTGAGCTACTACTTCTCTACGAATATTTTCTACAGAGGGTTTTACCTCTTCCACAAAAATTTCCTTAGGAAACTTGTTTAAGAAAAATGCAGCATAAGGAGAAATTACATGGTGGCAATGGTGTTGTAAACAATACTCCCCTGCCTCTTCATAAGACAAAAGAACACCCGGACCTACACCACTCCTTACCTTAAGCTCCGAAATTTCTGAACCCAAAGTAACTACTCCTCCTTTTTTCCCAAGAGGAAGTAATAATGCTTTCCCCTGATCATCAGGAGTAAGATATCCTTCTAACGAACTATAACCAACTAAAGCTATGTTCTTGGCTAAAGCTAATCCCTGAGCAAAAGACAATCCAACTCGTGTCGCTGAGAAATTCCCAGGACCTATAGCTACCGCAAGGCCATGAAATGGTAATCCAAGACTGCTAAAGAGAAACTCAAGAACGGCACTTTGGTCCGGATTAGCTGGAAGATCCCAAACTTCTAAAACTTCCTTACTATCTACATAAGCTAAAAAAGGATGATATCCCGAAGTGTCTATAATAAAGTATCTATACAAATGCATAATTACAAACTTTCACTAAACATTTAGGGGCTAGCCCCTAAATGTTTAGCTCCCCATCGTTAATCATGAAAAAAAATTACGAAAAATAGTTTTCACGTAAAAATTTAAATGATTTAGATCAGAAATTTAAACATATTTGATATTAAAAATTAATTATTTAAAAGAAAAAAACACCAAAACTTTAAATGAAAAACCCAATCCCTTCCCCGTTATTGTCTCTAATTCCGGTTATTTTGTAGTATGTTGTTTAACGTGAAAAAAGCTTCTTTGGAGACCAGAGAGTAGTCTACAGCTAATATAGAACTTCTAACTCACCTTACTAAGGAACATTGTGAATTCTAAATCCAACTCTACACCACCGAACCTAGATCCCAACCCAGAAGAAGTAGAAAAACTTTTGGATGAACCTATTGAATCTGAAGAAAAAATAGAAGACCGTTCTCTTCCCTCTGAGCTGTTCATCCTTCCTCTAAACAAACGTCCCTTCTTCCCCGGGATGGCGGCTCCTGTTCTGATAGAGTCAGGCCCTTTCTATGAAGTTCTGACTCATTTAGCAAAATCTTCTCAAAAATATATTGGCTTGGTTCTCACAAAAAAAGAAGATGCTGATATTTCTAAAGTAGGTTTTAACCAACTGTATCGGGTGGGTGTTACAGCACGTATTCTACGTATCATGCCCATAGAGGGGGGTAGCGCACAAGTACTGCTCAGCATAGAAGAACGCATGCGCATTGTGGAGCCCTTAGAAGATGAGCACTTAAAGGCAAAGGTAGCTTACTTAAAAGAAAATAAAGAGCTTACAGAAGAACTGAAAGCCTATTCCATCAGCATCGTTTCTGTAATTAAAGACCTACTTAAACTGAACCCCCTTTTCAAGGAAGAGTTACAAATTTTCTTGGGACATTCTGACTTTACAGAACCTGGGAAATTAGCCGATTTTTCTGTTGCTCTTACAACAGCAACAAGAGAAGAACTACAAGAAGTCCTGGCTACAACGAATATGCATGACCGCATTGATAAAGCCCTGGCTTTATTGAAAAAAGAACTCGATCTCAGTCGATTACAAAGTAGTATCAACCAGAAAATCGAAGCGACTATTACAAAAAGTCAAAAAGAATTCTTTCTTAAAGAACAGTTAAAAACAATTAAAAAAGAACTCGGTTTAGAGAAAGAAGATCGAGCTATTGATCTCGAAAAATTCATGGATCGGTTAGCAAAATGCAAAGTGCCTAACCACGCCATGGATGTCATTCAAGACGAAATCGAAAAACTACAGACGTTAGAAACTTCTTCGGCAGAATATGCTGTCTGCCGCAATTATCTTGACTGGCTTACTATTATTCCTTGGGGAATACAAAGTAAAGAGTACCATGATCTGAAAAAAGCCGAAGTAACTTTGAATAAAGATCACTATGGCTTAGAAGACATCAAACAACGTATTTTAGAACTGATCAGCGTTGGTAAGCTATCCAATGGCCTTAAAGGAAGCATTATCTGTTTAGTAGGACCTCCTGGGGTAGGAAAGACTAGTGTCGGACGCAGTATTGCTAGAGTACTTCATAGAAAATTCTTCCGTTTTTCTGTGGGTGGTATGCGAGATGAGGCTGAAATTAAAGGCCATCGTCGTACGTATATTGGAGCTATGCCCGGGAAGCTAATACAAGCTCTCAAACAAAGCAAGACAATGAACCCCGTCATTATGATAGATGAGGTGGATAAAATCGGAGCTAGCTATCACGGAGACCCAGCTTCAGCTCTGTTAGAAGTATTGGATCCCGAACAAAACAAGGATTTTTTAGATCATTACCTAGATGTTCGAGTGGATTTATCTAACGTGTTGTTTATCTTAACGGCTAACGTCCTAGATGCCATTCCTGAACCTCTTTTGGACAGGATGGAAGTGTTGCGTCTTTCTGGCTATATTATGGAAGAAAAGTTGCAAATTGCTACTAAGTATCTTGTCCCTAGAGCTAGAAAAGAGATGGGCTTAACAGCTCGCGATGTATCCTTCCAACCCGAAGGTTTGAAACAACTCATTAACAATTATGCTAGAGAAGCTGGTGTACGTAACTTAGACGGCAATATTAAAAAAATATTAAGAAAAGCTGCTTACAAAATTGTACAGGACCAAGAAAAAGCTAAACCAAAGAACATCAAATTTAATATTAACGCAAAGAATCTGCAGGACTTTTTAGGTAAGCCCGTCTTTACTAGCGATCGGTTTTATGAAAGAACACCTGTTGGAGTGGCTACAGGCTTAGCTTGGACCTCTATGGGAGGGGCTACTCTCTATATTGAAAGTGTTCAAGTCCCCTCTCAAAGGACAGAAATGCACCTCACAGGCCAAGCTGGAGATGTAATGAAAGAATCCTCACAGATAGCTTGGACGTACCTGCATAGTGCTTTGGATAAATATGCCCCGGGTTATACGTTCTTTGCAAAATCTCAGGTACATATCCATATCCCAGAAGGAGCCACACCTAAGGATGGTCCTTCTGCAGGAATCACTATGGTCACCTCCCTCCTCTCCTTGCTTCTCAACACGCCTGTTTTAGACAACCTAGGTATGACGGGTGAGATCACTCTAACTGGTCGCGTACTGGGAATCGGAGGTATCCGAGAAAAACTCATTGCAGCGCGTCGTTCTAATCTGACAACACTGATTTTTCCAGAAGATAATCGTAGGGATTACGACGAACTCCCCGCGTATCTGAAGAAAGGATTAAAAATTCATTTTGTTAGCCATTATGATGACGTCTTTACAATAGCCTTCCCTAAAAGATAATTATCAGTTTAATTTCTCCTCTCTTATTTTCAGCGAAAAAAGGGGGGGGAGAAACATCTCTTTTAAATTAAAGCTGAAGTAAAAAATAAAAATTTAACACAACAAAACATATTGTTTTATGGATATAAATTTAATGTTTTTACTACTATAGCCTCGCGTTTATTATAAACATTGAAATTAGCCAGCAACACTATAGGAACTTTATAAAATAAGCGTTGCACTAGTTTTATAATTTTTTATCTTTGGTTTATTTTATGTTGCCTCAAGTTTCAAATAACCCATGCGCTTGTCCAACTTCTGTTTCATCAAATACACCCGTACAAAGCAAGCCTGCAATTTTAGAGAAAATTCTTGTGATCGCACTTGCCATTTGTAGCTTGGGCGTTGTTGCAGGAGCTATTTGCTGCGCTTCTGTTCCTGTTATCGGTCTTTCTATGGTTTTAGGATGCTTAGCTGGCTCTCTTGTTTGTTTATGCCTTTCTTACTGTTGCAAAAGTAAAGTAATAGAAAAAGAACCAGAAGGCTTAATCGAATCTAAACTTGAATCTAAGCCTGAGCCTAAACCAGAACCAAAACTACAACCTCAACCTACTCCAGCCCCAATTGCTTTACCTTATGCCCCTCTTAATGTAGCTTCGATTTCTTGTCATACTCCAGGACACGGGTCTAAGGGAGCAGTAAAACTCGTTGATTTAAGCGATCCTAAAAATGTCAAAGTCTTAGATGGCGCTAAAAAACTTTCTTCTAAAGAAAATAAATCAGGTCCGGTACATCTACCAGATTCTTCTGATGCTATCAGATTTTTAGGACAAGGTTTTGCTGCTATTGGTAAAGCTGCGAAAGTAATCGTTTGGGACAGCTGCTTCCCAAGCTACTGGTTTCCAGAAAAAAACAAATAAAACCTAAAAGCCGTTCACAATACACTGTGATTAGCGATCTGTTGTACAAATCGGCAGATCGCTTTTTTCATTCAAGAAAATTTTGCTATTTCTTAAAATCGAGGGCTTCCTTGATACTTCTTCCTCCTCACCCTTTAACTACTTTCATCTATAGAGTATGCGTTACTCTTGTTCTAGAGAATCAGGGGAAAAAAGATATATGAGTTGTAGAGAATTGATTGTTTTAGGCTGCTCTAGCCAACAACCCACACGAACCCGTAACCAAGGAGCCTATTTATTCCGCTGGAATGGAGAGGGCCTCTTATTTGATCCAGGCGAAGGTACACAAAGGCAATTTATTTTTGCCAATGTTGCGCCTACCGTAGTTTCAAGAATTTTTATTAGCCATTTTCATGGAGACCATTGCTTAGGTCTGGGATCTATGTTAATGCGACTAAATTTGGATAAAGTCTCTCACCCCATCCATTGCTATTATCCTGCTTCTGGGAAAAAATATTTTGATCGCCTACGTTACGGTACTATTTACCATGAAACGATCAACATTATAGAACACCCTGTTCATAAAGAGGGGCTTGTTGAAGATTTTGGAAATTTTCGCATCGAAGCCCGGATGTTAAACCACCAAGTCGATACACTAGGTTGGCGTATCACAGAACCAGATACCATCAAATTTCTTCCCGAAAAATTAAAAGCCTATAATCTACAAGGCCCTATCATACAAGACCTCATCCAAAAGAAAAAAATTACTTTCGAAAACAAAACGATTTCTATAGAAGATGTAAGCTATGTAAGAAAGGGAAGCAGCATCGCCGTCATAGCAGACTCTATGCCATGCCAAGCGATTGTTGACTTAGCAAGAAATGCTCGCATTATGCTCTGTGAAAGCACTTATTTAGAAGAACACGCGCAGTTAGCTCGTGATCACTATCACATGACTGCTAAGCAAGCAGCGCAACAAGCAAAACAAGCTCAAGCCGAAGAGTTAATTATTACTCATTTTTCTGCTCGTTATACTACAACGAAAGAATTTGAGGATGAAGCTCGAGCCATTTTCCCTAAAACTTGGGCGGCTGAAGAATTTAAAAGCTATCCTTTCCCTAAAAACCGGCCCAACAGTTAAGTGTGTCTCTATGCTGCAAGCATGCTGTGCATTCCTTCGTTATTTAAAAACTATTAAATCGTCTTCACAGCATACGATTCGCAACTACAGTATAGACTTAAACTCATTCAAAACATTTTTAGAAGATAAAGCACACATCCCGAATTCGGAACCTTTATCCTCTTTATTAACAAAAGAACAAGTACCTGAATTACCGTTTTCTCTTTTTACTAAAGACAATGTGCGGCTATATGTAGCACATTTGTTAGAATTGAAAATGGCCATTCGTTCAATCAGAAGAAAACTATCGGCTGTTAGAAGCTTCTCACAATTTAGCCTAAAAAATCGCTGGATTTTGGAAGATCCTACTGAAACAATTCGGGGACCTAAACTACCAAAAGATCTTCCCTCTCCCATTACCTATGATCAAATACAACTACTCATGTCTCTACCGGATACGAACTCGTACCTTGGACTACGTGACCGCTGTCTCTTAGAAATGTTTTATAGCTCTGGCTTGCGGGTGAGTGAAATCGTTGCCCTCAACCGATGGGACATAGATTTTGATAGTTTCTTGCTACATATTAGAGGAAAAGGTAAGAAAGAACGCGTTATTCCCATGACCCCCTACGCAGCAAAATGGTTAAAATCTTATTTAGAACATAGTCAAAGAAAAACTTTTCAAAAAGATACGCAAGCTGTATTCCTAAATCGCTTTGGCAAACGTTTATCAACTCGCTCCATCGATAGAAAATTCGTAGAATATCTTCGCCTTTCCGGATTATCTACGGCTATTACTCCGCACACCATTCGGCATACTATAGCAACACACTGGTTAGAAAATGGAATGGATCTAAAAACTATCCAAACCCTTCTAGGGCATAGTTCCCTAGAAACCACAACTATTTACACACATGTGTCCATGAAATTGAAAAAACAAACTCATGAAGAAGCCCACCCTCATGGAGCCACCGTTCCCCCTCCCCTGGATTAAGGTAAAGATCTTGTACTCAAAGAGTTAGTTTGCTATGCTGAACCCATGAGTATTGTTCTAGACAAGATTGGTAAAACATTAGGCACTCGTGTTTTGTTCGACGATGTGTCTGCAGTATTTAACCCAGGAAATCGTTATGGCTTGACAGGCCCTAATGGAGCGGGTAAGTCTACTTTATTAAAAATCATTACTGGTGTCATCGAACCAACTAGAGGTTCTATATCTCTCCCTAAAAAAGTGGGGGTCTTACGCCAAAATATTGATAGTTTTGCGGACATGGTCGTTTTGGACTGCGTCATCATGGGTAATAAGCGCTTATGGGATGCCTTACAACAACGCGATGCTTTGTATCTTGAGGAGTTTACAGACGCCATAGGCTTAGAATTAGCCCAAATTGAAGAGATCATCGGAGAGGAAGACGGATACCGAGCAGAATCTGAAGCGGAAGAACTTCTTTCTGGTATAGGTATACCTGAAGAACTTTTCGATAAGAAAATGTCTACGATTCCCATCGACCTGCAATTTCGTGTACTTCTTTGTCAGGCTTTATTTGGACATCCAGAAGCTCTTCTCTTGGACGAGCCGACCAACCACTTGGATCTTTATTCCATTAATTGGTTAGGAAACTTTCTCCAAAGCTATAATGGTACCGTTATCGTAGTCAGCCACGATCGCCATTTCCTTAACAAGATTACTACACATATTGCAGATATAGACTACGATACGATCATCATCTACCCAGGCAATTACGATGCTATGGTGGAGATGAAAACAGCTTCTAGGGAACAGGAAAAAGCTGATATTAAATCGAAAGAGAAGAAGATCGCTCAGCTTAGAGACTTTGTAGCTAAATTTGGAGCTGGAACACGAGCTAGCCAAGTACAATCTCGTCTGAGAGAAATAAAAAAACTTCAACCTCAAGAGCTAAAAAAATCTAATATTCAACGTCCTTATATTCGCTTCCCCGTATCAGAAAAAACTTCCGGTAAAGTTGTTTTCTCTATAGAAGGATTGACTAAGGATTACGGAGAAGGACAGATCTTCAGTCCTTTTTCTTTAGAGATTTATCAGGGCGATAAAGTCGGGATCATTGGAAACAACGGTCTAGGCAAAACAACGTTGATGAAACTATTGGCCGGTATCGAAGATCCTTCATCAGGATCTATTAAAATAGGTCATCAGGTCGCCACCTCATATTTCCCTCAAAATCACGCAGACGTTTTGCGAGATTGCCAGGAAGAAACATTATTCCAATGGCTGAGAAATCGTAAAACAGGCATTAACGACCAAGATATTCGTAGTGTTTTAGGTAAGATGTTGTTTGGAGGGGACGATGCCTTCAAACAAATTAAAGCTCTTTCTGGAGGAGAAACAGCTCGTCTGTTGATGGCTGGAATGATGCTAGAGAATCACAATGTCTTGCTCCTTGACGAGGCGAACAATCACTTAGATCTTGAGTCTGTATCTGCCCTCTCTTGGGCTATTAAAGACTATCCTGGTACAGCTATCTTTGTAGCCCATGATAGGAATCTAATAGAAGAATGTGCAAATAAACTCTTAATCTTTAGTAAGGGTAAGATCACCTTCTTTGACGGATCCTTAGCTGATTATAAGCTGTAGCCTAAGCCACTGAGATACTCATTTGCTTTCTATACTCTTTTGAGAGAAATCAAAAGATGATACATAAGAGTGTAGCGTTGTTCAAATGAGTATCTTAGCAACTTAATGAGACACTTTCTTTCTGTAATATCCCTCGCCTTCTTAGCACTGTTCTTTTCTCAAGGACACTGTGACTTTTCCGAAAAAGATCGAAATAGGATTCTATACACGAGTCAAAAATCAGTTCCTGATGCACTGAAATTGTATCTAGACTCCTTAGATAGTCAACAACATCATGATTTTTCTATCTTACGCGCGTTAGGTGAGCGCGGTTTAAAACAAAGTCTTCTTTCATCAGAAGCCTCTATTCGTAAAGGAGCTATTATCGGAGCTAGCTTATCATCTTCTGCTGAAGCTTTGGATATTTTATCCCTTGCCATGGAAACAGAAGATCCTTTTGAACAGCTCTTAGTCCTCTCTGCTATTTCTTCTCATCTGAGCACAACAACAGATGAACTGCTGTTTAAAGCCATGAATTCTCCTTATCCTATAATTCGCCTAGAAGCTGCTTATCGTCTTGCAGGATTAAAAAACACCAAGGTAATCGATTATTTACATACATTTATTCATCAACTCCCTGAACAGGTTCAAACACTATCTGCAACGATCTTTTTGAAATTAGATACAGAAGAAGCAAATGCGTATATTCATGAACTTCTTGGCTCAAAACAAAGTTCCATACGTAATGCGATTGCTGTCTTAATTGGTGATTGCCAGAAAAAATGTTTTCTCTCGGCTCTTAGGAGTTTAGCTACCAGCGCCTTACCTTCCGATCAAGAGGGAGCCGTCTATGCTTTGGGCATGTTAAAAGATGGTTCAAGCTACCCTCTTATTAAAAACCTTCTGAAAAAAAATAATCCAGATATTGCTTTAGCGGCAGCACAAGCCTTAATCATGATTGGTGCTGGGGAAGAGTCGTCGCGTATTATAAAAGAGCAGATCCAAGAAGAGCTCCCTAGGGCTATTTACACTGCTCGTTGGTTGCCTAGACAGGATGGAATTCCCCTCCTTCTTCCTATTTTTTTACATACAAATAACGAAGAAGCTAAGCTAAGCGCTGCTCTTGCTCTGATACAATTGAAGTGCCCTCATCCAAAGCTCCTAGACTTTCTAACCAACTGGTTAGAAACGCCTTTTCATGGCCGAGTGATTGTCCCAAGTTTTTCTAAAGGTAGGGCCACTCAGTCATGGAAATATGCACAAATACTCCTTCCTTCTAATCCAAATGAACGAAATAAAGCCCTCTCCTCTATCCAAGCTATAGAAGAGCATATACTGTCTTTTTTATTACAATTACCAGAAGAGGACTATCTACCCTATGTGGAGCGTATCCTACATAGTCCAAAGACAAAATTAGTGGCTAAAACTATTCACTTTCTTTCCCAAGTAGGAAATGAACACTCCCTAGAGCTTATTTCCGCAGTCTCTAACCTTCCAGGAGAACCGGTTATTCGTGCTTATGCAGATTTAGCTTTATACAATATGACAAAAGAACCTGAGAAGAAACATGCACTGCACCGTCATGTGAAAAATCTGATTAAAGAGACTTTATTGCTAGTAGATATGGAAAAACCACATCCTAATCCAGACAGCACCTATCTCCGTTATCAAATTACGCCTGAAATGCGTTCTCAGCTGATGTTAGATATCTTAGAGGCATTAGTTGCATCAAAATCACCAGCCGATATTCGCTTACTCATTGACCTCATGATAGAAACAAAAGCCCCTAACTTTCCTATACTTTCAGGGCTTCTGATGCGTATAGTTGAGTAATTTCCCCTTTAAAGGAAGAAAACAAAATAGTCATTTTGCAACAAATACATTTCAGGTAGTATTCTCTGAGAAAACATGTACAGCAAATTCAGTAGCGCTTTGCTTATCTGGTTGCTTACTATTTTGCCCTATATATTGTTGTGAAGAATTCGCTTCCCTATCTGTTAGCAGCTCTTGTCTTTTCCCCTTTGTCTTCAGAAGCACTTACACACAAAGAAGCCGTAACAAAAAAAGTTTCTTATCTCAGTCATTTTCAAAATATCTCAGGCTCTATTGACATTGAAGATGGTGTTCTGAATATCCGTAAGGATCTTCGCATACAGTCAAATAAAGCTTATATTGAGAATCTCCCTGATATAGGCATGCGATTAGTCGCACATGGAAATGTGATGGTCAATTACAGAGGAAAGACTCTTGTTTGTGATTACCTGGAATACTACGAAGATACAGATACCTGTCTATTAACAAACGGTCGTTTTGCTCTTTACCCCTGGCATTTAGGGGGATCCACAATTACTATTAACCCAGATACTTTAGTTATTCATAAGGGGTATATCTCTACTTCAGAAGGCGATAGAAAACATGTTTGCTTATCAGGAGATTACTTAGAGTATTCTGCTGATAATGTCCTGTCTATTGGAAAAACCACATTTAGTATTTGTCGTATTCCTCTCCTCGTACTGCCACAAGTGTCCATCATGCCTATGGAAATTCCTAAACCACCTATCAATTTTCGTGGTGGAAGCGGTGGCTTTTTAGGCTCTTACTTAGGTATTAGTTACGCCCTAATCTCTAAAAACAATCTATCCTCTGTATTTTTCTTGGATAGTTTCTTTAAGCACGGGATTGGCTTAGGGTATAACATGCGCGTTGTCTCCAAGAACAACCCAAACAACGCCCTCCATATTAAAAGCTACTATGCGCACCGTTTAGCTATTGATATGAAAGAAGCTCGAGATCGTTATCGCTTGCACGGAGATTTTTCCTTTACACACAAACAGGCTAAGCTGAAAGGTGAGTGTCATTTAAGCGACAGCTGGGAGACAGTTGCGGATATCTTCCCTAATAACTTCTCCTTAAAAAATACGGGGCCTACCCGTGCGCAAATAAATTGGAGATCTTCTTCCTGGGAAAGCCAGCTAGTCAGTTCAGTAAAGGTCAATACCTTTCAAAATGTAAAACAAGAGCTTCCTTACCTATTGATCAAACAGTATCCATTAGCTCTTGGCCGTTCTCGAATTATGTATGAAAACCTCATTGAAGGCGGATACCTACATTTTGCATTTAGTAGTCATATTCCTGGCGAACACTTTTCTTCCTTAAGAGCATCTATAGCACCAAAGATTTACCGCTCTTTTTCCCTACCCATTGGTACATGTACCCCTACTTTGTCTGGGAAGGTGATTTACTATGGACAAACTCCAGAGACCTCATCTAAGCATGTCCAAGCTGTAGGTTCAGCATCCCTCGACTATCGTTTTACCCTGCAGAAAAATTTCTTGAGAATCAAACACACGATAGAGCCTTTTGTTGTGCTGACTTCAACAACAACACCTTTAGCAAAAGAAGCCGATCATTATCTGTTTTCTATTGATGACGCCTATCACTCCCTACACCTAGGAAAAGTAGGATTTATTTCTACTTTCTCTCATAGGTTATGGTCTCGACTTCCAAAGCCTACTGTGCAATTCTGGTCCACGCATGCACTTAATCATATTGCATCTAGTTCGTTATTTCCTAAGACAGCTTGTAAACTCTCTTTGCCTCTAACAATAAAAAACCACCTAATCATTGATACGGAATGGATTTGGAAAAAACATCGTTTCGACCATTTCAATATTCTCTGGGAATGCACACACAATGAAAATCTAGCCTTAGCTTTGGAGTTCTTACACCGCAGTAAATATGGCTTTATTAAATGTGATCATGATAACTATGTCTTAGAAGCTCTCCGTTCTGAACCTGAGCTATTGGACTCTCCCCTATCTGACAGACGAAATTTGGTTTTAGCTAAACTCTTTGCTCGCCCCCACCCCTGTTGGAATTACAACCTTACATTCCGTTACGGTTGGCATCGAACTCATATGCCAAGCTATTTAGAATATCAAATAACGATCGGCAGTAAAATATTCGAGCACTGGCAGTTATATTCAGTGTATGAAAAACGTGAAGCAGACAAGAGGGTTTTCTTCTATTTAAAACTCGATAAACCCGCAAAGGCTTCTGGGAAAAGCTAGATATAAAGAAGAAGATGCTCCCTCCTTAGCTCACTACATAAAAAAATCTAAGATGAGAAAAAGGAAGCAAATCCCCTTCCCGCCTACTGAGCAGAAGAAGGGTTTTCGGAAGAATAATCCTCGTCTATCACTTCCTGAGAATAAGCTGGACGAGATTCATGTCCTAAATGATTAGTTACAAAAGATAAAAGCAGGCAACCGAAACAAAATGCTACCGCCAGCCAAGCTGTTGCCTTTTTCAATACATCAGGGGTTGACACACCAAAAACAGAATCACCGGAATCCACTCCGAATGAGGACCCTAACCCCATGCTCTTGCTCTCCTGAACTAGAACAAGTCCACAAAGCACCAGGCACAGTAGAGTAAATATAAATAATAATGCGTAAAATAAGCTAACCACTCGTGTCTCCTGAAACTAACTTTCTACGACTGTTACCATCACTAAGGTAATGGGTTCCCTATCACAAATCATAATATTCCCAAATAATAGGATACAAACAGGTTATTTTTCTAGAAAACGGGAAACACCACTAAAAATACTTATAAACTAGATTTTAAACGAAATTCGTACAACCAGCCTTATCGTTGCTTTCGTTTAATACGCTCCAATACCGCCTGAAACTTTTTCGGGTTCTTTGGTGTTTCCATCTTATCAATATAGAGAATGCCATTTAAGTGGTCTGTCTCATGCATAATAATACGAGCAACAAAACCCTCATAATCATCAATAAAGACCTGTCCATCTAAATTCATAGCCTGCACACGAATAGCATGTGGTCTTAAGACATCAGCTCTTAATCCTGGAATGGATAAACAGCCCTCCCTACCACTGACTAGGGTTTCTGATGTACTAATGATAGTCGGGTTGATAAACACTCTAGGGTAGTCACAGAATATTAAATCCCCATCTTCTGTTTCTCTTTCCACACACATAACGAAAAGGCTCTTACTCACCCCAATCTGAGGGGCTGCCAGCCCAACTCCTTTATGCTCTACCATGGTTTCATACATATCCTGAACTAAAACCCGTATTTCATCCGTAAGTTCTAACACAGGATCTGCTTGTCTCCTTAAAACAGGACTACCGTAATACTCTAAATCTCTAATCATTTAGTGCATTTAAAAGGCTCTACCTTTCCCTCTAAAATAATGATTATGCTTATATTCAAGCTCTCAACATTTTGAAAGTTGACAGCATACCTTTATGTGGCTACCCATGCAAGAGGGAAAATACTCTCAAGTAATCATCTAAGGAAAGATTCTCTGGTCTAACGTTTTCTGATAGTCCTAGATCTTCCAAAGCTTTGAAGACCTGTTCTTTAGGATAAAGATCTTTTAAAGAATTAGCTAGTAGCTTCCTTCGCTGCGAAAAAGCTGCCCTTGTCAGGGTAAAGAAAGCATTTTGTAAAGAAATATCTAAAGGAAATTGTTCTTTCACAACCATATGAATCACTGCAGAATGAACCTGAGGTTTTGGGAAAAAACAATTAGGACTAACTTTAAATGCATACCGAATATCGGCAAAAAACTGTAAGAACAGGGTTAACGAACCAAAATCTTTATTTCCTGGTTGAGCAACAATCCTCTTCGCCACCTCATCTTGTATCATGACAGTGACAGTTTTCCAGCGTTGAGCCCCTTCTAAAAATAATTTTGTCAGCAAGGGAGTTGTAACGTGATAGGGAAGATTGGCAACAACCCTTCCTTTACCTGACCATCCCTTAACATCTAAGTCCTCTAAGGAAAATTTGCAGGCGTCTGCAATTTCAAGATCTATGGGGAGCTCCCGTAAAGTATCTTCAAATAGAGGGTCCTTCTCTACAGCAATAACATGAGCTCCCTGATTAACTAACTCTTCAGTTAAAGCGCCAAAACCGGGGCCTATTTCCAGAACCCAATCCCCTGCTTGAGTTTCAGAGGTAGTTACTATTTTTCGTAAAATATTTCCATCTACTAAAAAATTTTGAGACAACCCTTTCTTAGCCCTACCTCCGACAGAGCGAAGAAACTGGGTTAACTGGTCTATAGAACTACGCAACATGCAAAACCTCACGACAACAAACACCCTAGAGCAGTGGGGAATCCCTCACTACTAAAAGAGCGCTATAGCAAAGAAAATAAAGGAGGGGCTTTTTCTGAAAGTAGCTGAGAAACAAGTGTATCTGAACAACCGTACCGAGTGCGCAACCTTGATTTATACTG
Source organism: uncultured Chlamydiaceae bacterium (assembly GCA_937884635.1). Lineage (GTDB taxonomy): Bacteria > Chlamydiota > Chlamydiia > Chlamydiales > Chlamydiaceae > Chlamydia. Next base: position 76,637 of record CALGBW010000050.1, on the reverse strand, counting down.
AGCTTCGATATCTTTAAGGTATGAGACAAACAAAGTTTGCCGAATTTGCTGTTGCAAATCTTCCAAAGAACCTATTGTCTGTGTCGTTTTATCCACGACAACAAATAATTTATATCCTGAAGAGTGCTTTTTAGGGAAACTGCAAACAGTCTCTGGGTATGCAATACTGGATAACTCTTGCCTATGTGCATCTGAAAGATCCTTTTCACTTCGAGAAAAGACCTCAGAACAGGAGATTGTTCCTCCTAAAGATAAGGCTAAAGCGGATAAACGATCCTCATCTATGTTTGGAGACTCCTGTAAACGGGACTGTACTCTCTCTGCAATCTTACTAGCAACAGGATCTGAAGAAGCCTTAACTGTTAGAATTTTATAATTCCAAACAACCGTATTAGCAGCTTCTTCAGCAAGTTGATTATAATACTCTTTAATCTTACCTGGGGTTACCTTCAGCATAACCTTTGATTGCACCATCATACCTAAAACCCGTTGGGCTGTTAGGGAACGATGTACGACATTAAATACATCTTGTGGCGTCATCTCGCAAAGATCGCAAAAACGAGAAAGATCTTTACCAAATGCACTTTCTATCTCCTGATTCACAGAAGTAGGATCTATAGAAATATGTTTAACCTTAGCATCTGCTACCATCATAGCTTCATCAATGGCAGACTCCAATACAACAGGCCACATCGCCGTGTAATACTGTAATCTAGCAGAAAGCGTATCTAATAACTGCGGATAAGAAGTATAAAACAATACATTCAACCGGTGAATAACATCCAAAGTAGTAACAACAGTCTCTTCATCTACTTTAAACAACACCCGGTTATGCACAGCAAATCCAGCAGGTTCCTTATGTTCTTTCGATACATTGCCCTCTGCATCCATAAAAGAAAGCGTATCAACCCCCATCACTACGCTGGAGAAACAAGCAAAAGCCAAGAAGGGAATACAAACAAGAGAGCGTCTCATAGCCAACCACAATAAGAAAACTGAGGGTGAACCGCAAGTAACACACACGGTTCATCTCGCCTAGGCCACATTGTGGCAGTTACAAGATTTTTATGGAATATGGAATAGACGCTTAAAAAGATTTTATAACCCGCAGACAGAACGGGCTATTACTATAAATCAGAACGCTCAACGTTATTCATCGAATAACGATTGTAGAAATTTTTCTATATTCACAAATTTTCTTCCTAGTCCGTTCTCCAGAAGATAAATAGTCGTAGCTTGATTCCCCTCATTAGGAATCAAATGATGCTCTGACTCAGGCAGCAGCGTATACAATGCCTCCTTATCAGAATGGGAAAGCCAAACAAAGCTAACATAAGGAAGAAATTTCCCTTCTAACCCCTTCAAGATGAGAAAACGGTCTTCAGAAGTCCCTAAAGATATCAAAACTTTCTTATGTTGGCGGGAAAAATAATCTTGAGCTGTGAGTAAATTTCCTAAAGAAGAAAACTTATTTGAGCGCCATTTTGCCTGAGCGATTTGCAGTACATCTTCCACATAGCTCAAATAATGACTTCTTTCTGTTAGTATGTGTAACTTTAGCAAGGCTCGACAAAGTAAGGCACTCCCAGAAATACCTTCGCCGTCACTCATACTTGTCTGCTTTAGTAAAAGAAAGGAATCTTGATCATCAGTCGTATAAAAACCACCAGATTCTGAGCGGAAAAAGATTAAAACATCCTTGACTAATTCCTCAGCAAAAACCAACCAAGATGCCCCACATCCTGCTTCAAATAGAGCTATAGAGCCAAAAATTACAGCGGCATAATCGTCTAATCCACCGGGGTGTTTCGCCTCGCCATCTCGCCATCTACGCAGTATCCGATGGTTTTCATATAAATGCTCCTTAAGGAAAGAAGCGCACTTTTCAGCTAAATTCAAGTAACGTATATCCCCGAAACGAAAAGAAGCTTGCACCAAAGCAAACATCATCCACCCGTTATAACAGGTGAGAGATTGGTCATCCTTAAAACAAGTATTCTTAAGGGACTGATGAGTCTGGAGTTTGTTTTTAGCTTCCTCTAATTTATCATACAGTTCAGAAAGAGAATACCTATGTCTTGCTGCTAAATCCTGGACATCTAAACCTTCTGGAATATACAAAACATTACGGCCATTACAAAACCCTTCCTTAGAGATCCCATAGTATTCACAAAACAATGCGGCGTCTTCCCCTAGCAAATGCAAAATATCTTCAAAAGACCAGGTATAGTAGCTATTCTCCTCTGAATTGCCCCAATTCTCACCATTCTCTGAAGTATAAAATAAACCCGTATCACCATCGTAAAGATCTGTCAGAAGGTAGCGCAGGGTTTGCTTAGCAATAAAATGATACTGTTGCTTCCCCGTATAAGACCATATATCCAAGTAGGCTAAGAAAAGAAAAATATTGTCCAGAATGCGCTTTTCAAAACACGGAATCTGCCACCGATCGTCTATTGTACAGTGATAGAATCCCCCGTTAACATGATCAAAAATTCCCCCCTTAGACATGGCTGATAAAGAGTGCTCGACAAAGAAAAGCCCCCGGCTATCCTGTTGTTCTTCACTGAAGCGAAGCAGAAAGAGGTATAACAAACCATGAGTTGTCTTGGGAAATGCCTTTACGCCTCCAAACTGAGCATCTACATCACGGTAAATAGCCTCTACAACATTCTTTAACGACTCTTCTGCGAGAAGTTCTTTCTTACAACAGCTTTCAATCAAGGTCATAATCTCTATAACCCGTTCCGCCTGTTGCATAAGCACTTCTTTTTCCACTTCATTTTCCCACATACTGTGCAATTGTTCTAACATGTGCAAAAATGAAGGAGAACCGAACCGCTCAGCACTACCTAAGTAATTAATAGAAAAAAAAGGGCGCAAATCCGGCGTCAAAAATACATTCAGAGGCCATGAAGGTGTTTCTTGACGATCTGAAGAAACGGAAAGCATTTGCGCTAATTCGAAGTATAAATTTGCCACATACGGAAGTTCCTCCCTATCCACCTTAATGTTAATAAAATGTTGATTCAGTATGTGGACAACCTTAGGATCCTCATAGCTTTCTTTAAGCATAACTCTGCACAACCGTGATTGTGCACACCCAATGGATAGAAATATGGGTTTATTTTGTGATTGAGCCAATTGAAATGCTTCTGAACCCCAAGGATACCAGTTAATAGGAGTTTGCGCATGTAATCGTAAATAAGGGGACTTTTCTACAATTAGCTTATTTGTAATGGGGCGATCCATGAAATAATAAAAAATAAAATCTCTTTCCCCAATTTTATCTAAAAAAACTCTAAAAAACTCTTATTTCAAAATAGCTTTTTCGCCACTGAAACAATAGTCCTAGGGAAGTTGACAAACGCCAATTTCTTATACTATAATCCCTTGCGCTGATAGTGAGAGTTTTGGAAGAGTGGCAGAGTGGCCGAATGCATCTGATTCGAAATCAGAAGTTCTTTTACGGGAACCGGGGGTTCAAATCCCTCCTCTTCCGATTTTTCAAAATCAAGAAATCTTTATTCTATTCCTCTTCCCCTATAGACATCTCTCTGAGGAAGACGCCTGATCTCTTTGGCTCACAGCTTATTAATAAAACACCAAATGTGGTACAATCCCCTCATAAAAGTTTGCTATTTTTAAACCAAAGTACAGCTTCTTCTATCTCTTAGCTCCTTACCTATTCATCTCCTTATAATCGAGTTCTATCTACCCCTTTAGACTCCCATTTACTCACACCAGACCACTAGAAATAGTAAATCTGTTGTAGAGGATATATTATGAAAGCATTGAGCCAAACAGATTGCTGCAAATCACCCGAAAATTATGACTATAATAATGGGGGCTATAGAAAGGAGACCGTTCTCATCAAAGGCCTTTCCCTATCCGAAAAGAACAAAGTAAAGTGTGCGAGTAATTGTGCCGCTATTGCTTGTACGATCATTTTACTTTTGGCATCCCTTGCTATACTGGGAGCTGCAGCTATCTTCCTTTCAACTCCCATAGGATTATCTCTCTTTTACGCTGGGATTGTTCTCATGACTATAGCTGTCATATCTGCAATCACATTAGCTATCATCATGTATAAGGAAAAGAATCAGTTAAGCCAACAATCCCATTATTCTGGTAAACCAACTCCGGCTTCAAGCTACCATTCCTTACCTAATAGCATTAACTGCCCTTACTGTCGTAATGAGGTAAAAAGTTTATCCCCATCAGCAAAGGATGGCACTTCATATTGCTCCTCGAGCGTCTTGGAATGGGATACAATCGACTCAGCGGGTACAATCGAAGAGCCTGTTACAGAACCCATTTATGATACACCTTATTCACCGGTTTATGCCAATATTCCTTAAATGCCACTAACTGGTCTGGTCTTTTAAATTAAGAAAAAGGTACTAAAAAGTGGAATCAGTAAGAAATAGCCTTAGCTTATCTTTGCAAGAAAGCTCCCTTATCAATAAAGGCGCTTATTCAAAGAGGGTTGCAGCGTTAAAAATTGTTACTACTGCGCTGGCAATCCTAACCTCTGCATCCCTCCTAACAGGTGGAATCGTATTGTCCTTCTTAGGGTTATTTCCTCCTGTTGGATTTGCTATTTTAATCGCAGGGGCCATTCTCTCCGTTGTAGTGATGATTGCTTTAGCTGCTAAAGCTCTACATAAGAGGGAACAAATACATACACACGAATTACCTATTTACTCTCACAAATCACTGGACTTGGATCCAGTTGCTAGAAAGCTAGTAGTTTTAGAGACAACTAATCAAAGCTTACAAAAAGAAAATGCACGGCTTAGAGAACAAGAGCAAAAACTACTTTCCCTATTGCGAAGCGAAGTACTCGAAGAAATAAGGAAAAATAATAACCGTGAGCGAGCTAATGCGCTATTAATAAAGGCTATCCAAATTTGTTGTGATCCCCGTAAACCTAGACAAAAATAAGATCAGGAAGGCAATACTAAACTAATTGCCTCTCTCTCCAATATTATTCTTAAGGAAAAGATCTCTGATAAGGCGTTCTTTCTGTTGCTGAAGCTCTCTGTCAGTCTTTTCCTTGACCCACGCCAACAGTTCCTTTTTGAACTCTAATTCTCGTTCACGAATGTCTAACTCTCTTTGCATATATGCAATTTGCTCAGCTGTTTTTTGACGCTCAATTAGAGTGCGAATTAACTGTTCTGAGTCATTAAGGTCTTGAGCAATATTTTCTAATTGCGCCACTAAAAAGCCCAGAAAACCATCTTGCTCTTCTTCAATGACTTTATCACCAAAACTATCTACTAATGGCTCTCGTAATACTAGTTCTTCAGAATCAGCCTTTAAACCTAATCTTGCACATAATTCTTGAAACTCCTCAGAACAAGATTGTAATACACTCATAAGCTGAAGGAGCTCTCCCTCATTATAAGCTCCGCTATCATTGTATACTTCTTCTGTAACACTACTTTCTGATATAACTTCCCCCAAAGATGGAAGACATAGAAAAGAAAAGCACACAACCAATAAATTAGAAACAAAACGACTTCTCACCATTTATCCTCCGATAAAATTCTACTTACCCTTATTAGGTTTGCCAGACCTCCCTTCAATATCTTCAACTGCGGATAAGTACAAAATGCCTTAATCTCGATACAAAAACAGGCACATTGACATTAGCATTTACGACATACTCCTCAAAATAGCTTCTATCATTTACCTTTGAATGTTGATACGTCATACGGCTTAGAGCTTCAAAACTATTGATCATTCGAAGTATCAAGCTCAAATACAGGCACGAGAAAAATAAGCACTAGACGCTCCCATTCCAGGAAACTCCCGGACTTTCCTCGTTTATCACATAATTAGGACAGCCTTGCAGAAAACCATCCCCATCAGACTAAAAGATCATGAGCATACTACTTAGCTAATATGAGGGGAAAAAAAAGCAAACTCCCTCTCCATCTTCTCGCATACACTAATGACATTCCTGTGATCGTGTTCTTGAAAATCCTCTAAAGAAAGAGGCAAGCGCACCTGGGAAGAAACAAGGCAACGGAGATGAGTAAGAATGATCTTAATGACAATAGGATTTGTCGCTAACCCTAGCAAAGATGTGGCCTCTTTCCAAATAGCTAGTGTTGATTCCGCTTGCCGAGCTTCTACCAATAGCTTCACCGCAAAAGGCCAAGCATTAGAAAGAACAGAAATTAAGCCTTGAGCACCATAATTACGCATGTCAGGCCAGAGACCATCATCCCCACAAAATACTGTAACACGAGAATCCTCAGCATACTTCTGACTTTCCGCTAGATTCCCTCCAGAGTCCTTGACCCCCCACAGTCTTGGATGTCCGACGAGTTCTTTGACGGTCTCCTGATAAAGAGGAGTTCCTGCCCTAGAGGGAATATTGTATAAGATAGCAGGAAAAAGGCTTTCTTCTAGTAATCGAGTAAACCAAGCAATTTGCCCCTTTACACCCGGCTTAGAATAAATAGGAGAAGTCAATAGAAAACCATCTAGAGGAAAATCATGACAAAACTGCATCCAAGAAAGAGCCTCGTGCAATGAATGTCCTGGGACGCCTACCACAATGGGGATATCTAAATCTAAAGAACAAACAAAAGATATAACCTCTTGCCTTTCTTTTAGGGTTAACGCAGCACTTTCACCTGTGCTACCTAATAATACAACCCCATTCTTAGCCTTTTCTTGAGAAAACAGCAGCCGTTCTAAGCTCGCAAAATCAATAGAACCTTGCTTAGAAAATGGTGTAACACATGCTGTAAACAGATTCATAAATTTCCTCGATAAAGACCATTATAAACCAGATGGAGAGCTCCATTTCTCACCGATAGGAAATTCTGTGACTTCGATAAAAGAATATCTTAGCAAGAACAACTGATCAGCCCTATCATGAGGTCATTCATCTTCACTTTTGCTATATAGAAAGTCAAGAGCATTAGTCACTTACCATAGAAGACTTAGCCCCATAAAAGACCTCTAGGATTTCAAGAGCCATTTGTGTTAAATTCCGTCATCAAACAATGTAATTAACATAATAGGAGGCAATCTCCTCTTAAACTAGAGAAGGAATTGTGTGAAATGATGATGAACCAGATGTACTCTTTACTATCAAAAAGCTGCATTATGCTCATAGCCGCAGATGCTTTAACTAATTCCGTAGCTTTACATCAGGTTTTATCTGGGCTAGGGAAAAAAACACGCCTATACATGTTATTAAAAGAAAGCATATATTCCCTAGCAAGCATGTTCCTGCTATATTTCGCTCTTAAACTTCTGCTTTTTATCCTGCAAACCCCATCCCATGCCATTCAGGTTGCAGCTGGAATAGGCGTAAGCACCGCAGGATTGCGAGCTGTGTTAAGAAAAACTTCAACAGAAAACTGGACAATTCTATCCTCAACTACAGGATTACCAAGAATTGTCCCCATCACTCTTCCTATTATCCTTGGTCCTTCGTGGCTCTCTGCTTGCGGAACTCTTATCAGTAACCAAACTCCTCTTTCCTCCGTTGCCATTATCCTAGCAATGTCCTGGATTCTTATTACTAGTGTTACCCTAGGATTGCAAATAGGGTTATACAAGCAAGAAAAAGCTCGAGTTCTACTCTCCATACAAACTGTTTTTGGTTTTTTAACAACGATTCTAGGCACTCAGATTCTTATTAGTGGCCTACAAAAAACATTTTTATAGGAGTGCTCTGATATGTTTCTTTCTGTTTTTCATCTTAGCTTATTGTTTTATATGCTTTTTAATGCACCGGGCAGTATTCCTGTATTTGTGACACTACTCAAGCACCATTCCCCAAAAAAACAAAACGTAATCATCTTAAGGGAATCTGTTTTAGCTTTAATATTTTTGCTGGTTTTTATCCTTTGCGGTACAGGACTATTCCGCTTTCTCAATATTTCCCTATATGCCTTTCAGTTTATAGGGGGTATTTTGCTCTGTAATGTGTCACTAGAAATGATGACAGCGTTGCCTACCACGCAAGAACAAAAAACTCTCGCCTCGGATCCTGTTTTTTATCCCTTAGCTTTTCCTGTTATTACCGGGCCTGCCGTGATCACTTCATTGCTAAGCTGCATAGCAGAAAAAGCTTTTCCGAAAGAGGTGATTTTCCTTTCTATCTTTGTAGCTTGGTTCTTCTCTACGCTGACGTTACTTTGTTCCAGCTTATGTAATCGCTTACTGAAAACATCAGGACTTTTGGCTTTAGAGAGACTTTTTAGCCTTTCGCTACTGTTTATGTCCGTAAATTTAATCCTAAAAAGTATTTCAACAGCATTCAGCATTGGTTCATTGTATTCATAACCTACCTGAGAATCTATTCAAAGCTAGCCAAAACTAGTTTTGAATAGATTGCATGTTGATATTCGACTTCTCTACAACACAAAATCATTGCCAACATGATTTTCCAGAATGATACAGGGTCGTATAATTATGCCAACCAACTTCTACATAAGCCTATTACCGTAAGAAAGTGCTTGGCAACAGATTGCTAGCAAGCGTATGATCCCGGTAATTAATTGTCTTAATGTCATTAAAATACCTTCTATACAAACGTCAATGCTGTAAGACAAAATTTTTCTTTTAGGCTAATGCTCTTATACAACTACAGCCTAACATGTATATTAGAACCCCAGTGCTTCGGCCATGGGAGTAGTCAAGGTGCAAAATGAAACGAAATGATCTTTGCTGGTGCGGAAGCCAACGCAAATGGAAACACTGTCACTATCCAGAAAAACCTACTCTTTCCTGGGAAGACAAGAAGCGTTTTTATGCCTCTCGATATGAAATTATATTAAAAACACCCGAGCAAATTAAAAAAATTCGCAATGCTTGTCAGATTACAGCTCGCATTTTGGATGAGTTATGTCGAGCAGCTAAAAAGGGTGTTTCTACGGAAGAATTGGATCAATACTCAAGAGAATTGCATAAGAAATATGATGCTATACCAGCTCCCTTAAACTACGGCGTCCCCCCTTTTCCAAAAACGATTTGTACTTCCTTAAATGAAGTCATTTGTCACGGCATTCCTAATGATGTTCCATTAAAAGATGGTGACATTATGAATATAGACGTCTCTTGCATTGTAGATGGCTACTATGGAGATTGTAGCCGCATGGTATTAATAGGTAATGTTCCTGAAATCAAGAAACAGGTTTGCCAGGCTTCTTTAGAGTGTTTACATGAATCGATAGCTATTTTGAAACCCGGCATCCCTCTGTATGCTATCGGTGATGTTATAGAGGAATGCGCAGCTAAATATGGCTTTTCTGTCGTTGATCAATTTGTTGGACATGGGGTAGGGATCAAATTCCATGAAAATCCCTACGTAGCCCATCATAAGAACCACTGTCCTATTCCCTTAGAGACTGGCATGATTTTTACCATAGAGCCAATGATTAACGTTGGAAAGAAAGAAGGGGTTATAGACCCATCTAATCAATGGGAAGCGCGGACGATCGATAGCAAACCCAGTGCTCAATGGGAACATACTGTATTGATTACAGATGATGGTTACGAAATACTAACTCTTCTAAATGGGCAACCTCTTGTTCTAGAGACTCTATAGAAGACAGTAGACTATGTATAAGCTCTATATCAGTAAGGTCTGTTTCATATCTTCCCTCCTCTTTTTCTTTCCTAAGAAGCAAACACTCCTCTTGGGAAAGAAATAGTTCTTTTCTTGCACTAGAAAGGGAATGTTTCTGCTCTTCAAATTGCCCTCTAAGCTGCTGATATCTACTTTTATAATTTGAGCTGTCTTGAGTATCCAATACTTGATGAGACATCTTCTTCCACTGCTCTTCTTTGCTTGCTAACAAAGCTTTATGCTCATCTAGCTGCCCTTTGATCCTTTCCAACTCTGAGGTTTTGTCCTCTAAAAGTTGAGCCATTTGTTCCTGCTCAGCCTGATTTTTAATACACTCGGTCTCTACAGAAGATCCAACCTGCTCAAAAACTTCCTGCTTCTTTTCACCTAAAATCCATGAAACAGAGGAGGGTAGAACATGATCACCTGTGATTTCTTTAATATACGTATCATGCAACGCAGTGTAATCCTCTAGCCAACAATGCTTTTGCTCTGTTAGCACCTGTAGATCTACTTTTACTTGAGAATACTTACAAGAAACAGTATCCAAGTCTTTTTGCAAGTTTTCTAATTTTTCCAAAAGCGTCCCTGACTCAATCTGCTTACTCAGAAGCAGCTCATCATAAGCCTTTTTCATCTCCTCTAACTGACTAGTTAGCTCTAGTTGGTCAGCTTCTTGTATGCCTTCTTCTTCCCCTAGCAAGAGAAACGCTTCTAAAACAGAATACCATGATAAAAGGAAACTACACAAAGAACCAAAAACCCAAAACCAACCCATTGAGCCACTTAAAGAAAGCAGCGCACTACCATGGAAAAGAAAAAAAGATAAAAACGAAAGATAAAAGCCCCATCCCCTAAAAAGGGCTATAGCGAAGAAAGCAAAGATTGACCACAGAGAAACAGAAAAAACAGAGCTTAAACTGACGAACGAAACACATACGATACAGAATAGGGTCTGACTAATGGCAAAGAGAATAGCCCACTCAAATGGAAGTTTTCTGAACGTACGTAGGATATTCCATGAGAACAGGTGAACTATATCCTTTTGGAGAAAATGTGCCGGAAAAAAGCGCATGATACCTAACCCTAATAACAGTTCCCTCTGTTTATCATCGCTTTATAAATAAACAACCTAGGTTTCTCACTCCAAAGAATCCTTTGCTTGAGTTAACAAGTAACTGATTACGGATGGATCCCCTTCATAGGTCATTTCCACAGTCATCTTCCCATCTGCTGATGGCTTCCCACAGGTCACCAAGACATACGCACTAAAATCTTCCAATAATTCTTGTGATTCATCCCACTCATTTTCAGAAAGCTCCTGCTTTTCCATAAACGACCTCTACACCCAACCAGAATATCAACCCCGATACAGCTCTAAGTCATATCTAACTGACAGATAACAAGTCTCACTATTTCTTTAGAATCACTAAATCCTAGAGCAAACAATTTTCACTACTTTGATTTTTTTTACTTTCATTCGCGACTAAAAGAAAAAGATTTAAAAGAAAGAATAAATTCAAACCAAATAATTATTTTAAATAAACACTTCCCTCATTGGTAAAATAAAAAGAAAAAGAAAGATATTTTTTTAATTATGACGACACAAGTTTTGGGAAGTACAAGCTCTGTTACATTACAAGCTCAAACCTGCGGCCTTCCTCCTTTGGAACCATTAAATACACCACCCATAGGAACAGTCCTCTTTGAAGTTTTCAACTTGCTGCTAGATGCAATAAGAATCCGCCAAGAGACTATCCTAATTCAATCAGAACAATTGAACGACAATACTAATATTCAACAACAATTAAACCAAGAAAGTAATCAAATCAAATTTGCCGTTGTAAGTGCAGGGGCAAAAGAAGCTGAAATTACTCAAGTCCAAAACCAAAACCAAAACTACTCCGCACAACGTTCTAATATTCAAGACGAACTAGTTACTGCGCGACAAAACGGACAAATTATCCTTTCCAACGCCTCTACGAACATCAACATCATGCAACAATTAGCCTCTCAAGATTCTGCATTCCTTAAAACGACCAGCGCTATCGGCAGCACAGTTAACGATTTAAATAAACCGTTATCGTAACCCTAATTTAAGGAATAGTCATTATGTGGTCCTCTCCTTACATAAATCCGTCTCCAAAATCTTCTGTAGAGATTCCAAGCTCAGCCACGATAACAGGTGGGGCAAATTCAACAACAGCTGATGATCTAATAGAGAAGTTTTCTCGAGATTCAAACCCACTGATTGTCACTGTGTACTACGTTTACCAGTCTGTATTGGTTGCTCAAGACAACTTAAGCATCATCGCAGAAGAGGTACAAGCAAATGCTGCTGCTCAAACATTTGTAAACAACCAAGAAGCTCTCTATCAATACATTACAATCCCAAAAGATAAAATGGGGTCCGACGACTCTTCAACATTGCAAAACGTGCAAGCAACGAACCAAGCTGTAGCTGCATCTCGACAAGCACTACAAAACCAAATTTCCGGACTGCAAAACTCATCCCAGGTTATTACAAGTAACTTGAATACCGATAACAATATTATCCAACAGTCCTTACAAGTAGGTCAGGCATTAATTCAAACCTTCTCTCAAATTACCAACCTCATTGCTAATATCTAAAAAGGATGAACCTAATATGAGTATCTTCTCTTCCGTACCTATTGTTGTCCCAGAAAGTACAAAAGTTGTATCTAGAGAAATCATTATTGATAAACGCTCTGCCATCCACTTTTGCATCACAGTTATGCTTCAACTTTCTACATCGATCACTGACTTCGGCAGTGCTATTATGACAGTGTTACAAGACAATACTGCTGAACAGCAACAAAAAAATAAAGAGCTGCTGAACATGCCTTTGATCAGGGTACCAGACTTGCAACCTAAAGACTCAAAAAAAGATGATGAGTATAAAAATCAGAGCCAGGTTCAAGCTTATCAAGCATGTAACGAACAGATTTCTGCCAATAGGGAGCTCATCCAGTTGGAATTATCCTCAGCACAACAAAGGGCTCAGGCAAACCAAAAAACAGTCAACTCCAATACAACGGAATCTATGGAATTGCTACAAGCGGCGGAAGCTTTACTTTCTGCTCTGGAAGAAATGACAATAAAAGCAAACCTTACAACATCGCATTAGAACAAATAAGAGTCTTCTTACTCATTTCCTTTCCTATTGCTTTAATTCCATGTTTAATGAAAAATCAAGAATCTTGCAGGAGGCTTTTGAACGAACAAGCTTCCTCTGGGCTGTTAGGAAACAATAAGGCTAGACCCACCTATGAGGATCATTTTTCCTGATAAATACAGAAATTCCAAGTTAGGTCACGTCCTAGAAAAAATTCCTCTTATTGTCTTTCTTACTTCTTGTCTAGCACCTATATTTTCCTATCTTGCATCAAGGCTATTTGGCTTCCCTACTCTAATAGAATACCTTTCTTTATCAGTCTCAGGAATCCAGAAGCATAGATTTTGGCAATTTCTTACCTATCCATTTGTGACCGCTGATACCTTGTGCATTTACAAAGAACAATGCGTAGAAGTTTCCCAGCGTCTACTCATTAGAAATACGCTATGTTTTATCTTTTTCTACAAATCCACAAAAAATATCATAGCAAAGCTAGGCCCTTATAATTTTTTATTTTTCAGCCTTGCACAGACACTATCAAATGGGTTATTCATTTGGATCTTATTTAAATTATGTGGCAGTTCACAGGCTTTATTTGGCCCAGAATGCCTCATTTGCTCTTTAATCTTAATTTCCGTTTTCTTAGATCCAGAAAAACGTACACAACTTGGTCCCTTGCCTCTTACTGTAGCAAATAAATGGATCTTCCTTGTCTTGCTAGCCTTTTACTGTTTCTTACTTACTGTCGCAGGGGCGGTTGCCTTACTATTAGGATCCATTTTCTCAATGGCACTAGCTGTAGCATTTTGCCGGAAAGAGAAAATTCCCAATCCATATCAAATTGTATAGCTTATAGCTATTCGTGATATCATCGTGAACTATTCCCAAACATAAAATCACAACACAAACATAGGAGAATAGCTAGATAGCTTTACTCTGATTTCTTTTGCTTTCTTTTCATCAAGAAAAAATCTTTCATTAATTTTTCAGCTTCGTGACAACAAATCCCTGAATGGACTTCTACTTCATGAAAGGGATGTTTTTGTTGAAATACATTTATCCAACTTCCTCCTGCCCCTAAACGCAAATCTGGAGCCGCCCAAATCACTCTACGAAGACGTGCCAACTGTATAGCTCCTGCACACATGAGACAAGGTTCTAAGGAACAATAAAGGTCAGCATCAATGAGTCTCCAATTGTCTAAATAAGCTGCAGCCGCCCCTATACATAAAATTTCTGCATGCGCCGTTGGATCCTTTAACCCTTCGACGGCATTGTGCCCTCTAGCAATAATTTGATTATCTTTCACAATCACACAACCAACAGGAACCTCATCCTTATCAAAAGCTTTTCTAGCCTCCCTCAGTGCTTGCTGCATAAAAAACTCATCTCTTTCCATCATCACAACCAACAAACAAGATAAAATTTTTATTTAAAAAAAACCTTCTGCCAAACATAGAAGGCACAAAGTTATATTTTTTATTTTCTAAGAAAAAACTCTCAATTGAAAAAACGCGACCAAAAATACCAAAAGATGTACATTAACGCTCTTCTCAAGTATAATGCGCTCTTGCAGTAATTATTATATTTTTGAGGAGACATTGAAATGTCTTTAGACAAGGGCACAAAAGAAGAAATTACAAAAAAGTTCCAGCTTCATGAGAAAGATACTGGTTCTGCAGACGTTCAGATTGCTATTTTAACAGAGCATATCACTGAACTGAAAGAGCACCTGGAACGTTCTCCTAAAGACCAAAACTCCCGTCTAGCCCTTCTTAAGTTAGTTGGTCAAAGAAGAAAGTTATTAGAGTACCTCAATTCCACAGATACAGAACGATACAAAAGTTTGATTGCTCGGCTCAATCTTAGAAAGTAAAATTTTTATTACCCATGTCTTTTTGATTTTAAGAAATGGGTGATGTTCTTGTCCCCGTCTTCATACTTTGCAATAGGTAATCTTTATGACTTTCGAGACTATTTCTGTCACTTTAGAAGAAGGTAAAACGATAACATTTGAAACGGGGAAAATAGCTCGGCAAGCTAATGGAGCTGTGGTAGCTCGTTTACAGGAGACTTTGGTGTTTTCTTCTGTTTGTTCGGCTCCATTAGATGAAAATGTTGACTTCCTACCCTTCCGAGTTGATTATCAAGAAAAATTTTCATCTATAGGGAAAACCCTTGGTGGTTTTATCAAGAGGGAAGGTCGTCCCTCTGAGAAGGAAATCCTGATTTCCCGGTTGATAGACCGTTCATTGCGTCCTTCTTTCCCTAGTCGATTGATGCAAAACGTTCAGGTACTGTCTTACGTTTGGTCATACGATGGAGAGACACTTCCGGATCCTTTAGCAATTTGCAGTGCATCTGCTGCCCTGGCTCTATCTGACGTTCCACAAGCGAATATTGTGGCCGGTGTGCGCGTCGGGTGTGTAGACGGACAATGGGTCGTCAACCCTACACAATCAGAACTCAATCGTTCTTCCTTAGATTTAGTCTTGGCTGGGACTGCGACAGCTATTCTCATGATTGAGGGGCACTGTGACTTCTTTACAGAAGAACAGGTATTGAACGCCATAGATTTTGGGCATAAGCATATCGCTTCTATTTGTCATGCTTTAGAAGGGTGGCAAAAAAGAATTGGCAAAGTAAAAAATGCCGATGCTGTTTCTGATTTACCAGAAACTGTTCAATCTGCTGTCGATGCATTCATTAAAGATAAGTTTCCTAAGTTATTTGAGATCAAGGATAAGCAGGAATTAGAAAAAGCCTCTCAAGAACTAGAGGCACAACTACTTATTCAACTCAAACAAGAAGAAGGCGATTTTTCTTCTGAATTTAACTTAAAATATGCCTACAAAACAGCCAAATCAGCTTATATGCGTTCCCTCATTACAAATCGAGGAGTTCGTTTAGATGACCGCACTGTAACAGACATTCGCCCAATCACGATAGACCTGGCATATCTACCAAGAACTCACGGAAGTTGTATCTTCACTAGAGGACAAACACAAACAGTAGCGGTATGTACGTTGGGAAATGAGTCCATGGCGCAACGCTATGAAGATCTAAATGGTGAAGGCGTTTCACACTTTTACCTTCAGTATTCCTTCCCTCCATTTTCTGTAGGTGAGGTGGGCAGAATAGGCTCCCCTGGCCGTAGAGAAATAGGTCACGGAAAACTAGCTGAGAAAGCTCTGGCTCACATTCTACCTGACCAGGCTACCTTCCCCTACACTATTCGTGTCGAATCGAATATTACAGAATCTAATGGTTCCTCATCCATGGCCTCTGTTTGTGGAGGATGTTTAGCTTTAATGGATGCGGGGGTTCCTATTAAGACTCCTGTAGCAGGTATTGCTATGGGCTTGATTTTGGACGATAACCAAGTAACAATTTTATCAGATATTTCAGGCATTGAAGACCATTTGGGTGATATGGACTTTAAGGTTGCAGGGAACGCTGAAAGCATTACTGCATTCCAAATGGATATTAAAGTTGAAGGAATCACTCAAGAGATCATGCGCCAAGCATTAGCTCAAGCTAAAGAAGGTAGGAAGCATATCCTAGGGATCATGAACAATACATTGGCTAAACCTAAAGATTCCCTATCTCAATATGCTCCTCGTATTGAAACAATGCAAATCAAGCCATCTAAGATTGCTTCTGTGATTGGTCCCGGCGGTAAACAAATCCGTCAAATTGTTGAGAAAACAGGAGTACAAATTGATATCAATGACTCCGGTGTTGTCAGCATTTCAGCTCCATCTCTAGAAGCGATAGAGCAAGCGAAACAAATCATAGAAGGATTGGTTGGTGAAGTAGAAGTTGGTAAAATCTACCAAGGCCGAGTTGTCTCTGTTGTATCTTTTGGTGCGTTTGTTGAGATTCTGCCAGGTAAAGAAGGTTTGTGCCATATCTCTGAATTCTCAAACCAACGTTTAGAATCCCTAGACCAAATAGTTAAACAAGGTGACACCTTAGCCGTTAAACTGCTTGGAATCAATGAGAAAGGCCAGCTTAAGTTAAGTCATAAAGCCGCATTAGCAGCAGACTAAATAAAGAGAGCCTTTGTGGCTCTCTTTCCTCTTTTATTATCTCTACGTTCTTTATCTCATATCATAGTGGTTAGAATACAAAACCAAAAATTGAGCAGTAGTCTAGAGACTATAAGCGGAATGTTTATGCTTTTGCGAGGTAACAGTTAATATCTCACCTACTTACAGCAAGGTATTGGATAAATTTGATAAAAAAGAATCTCACCCCGCTCTATAACGAGCGAGGTAAGCGTTCAGGCCTAAGCCCCAGCATTGAAGTTTAAACTATTGTTTCCTTCTTGCCAGGACTCTTCTTGAGGAGGAGGGGGAGGTAAATCATCCGATGCTTTTTTAAACATCATTCCCTCTTCTTTCAAACGAGCTCGTTTTTTCTCAGGATCCCAAACATGCTCCATAATTTCTTTCACATCTTTAGAATCAAGCGTTTCAAACTCAATTAACATTTGTGTCATCAACTCAATTTCTTCCCGATGATCTTGTACAATCTGTACAGCACGACGATAAGCTGATTCCAATAACACTTTTAATTCATTATCAATTGTCTTCGCGGTTTCCTCAGAGTAACTCTTTTCATGATATACCCCGTAACCGGTGGAGCTGTCAGAACGTTCATCATAGGCAACAGTTCCTAACTGATCGCTCATACCCCACTCGCAGATCATGCTACGCACTAATTTCGTCGCCTGTGCTATATCCTGCTGAGCTCCACTAGAAACGTCCCCAAGAAATACCTCTTCAGCAGCACGACCACCCATAAGGACAGCTAGCTGATCGAACAACTCTTTCTTCCAATAACTCAATTTATTCTTCTCAGGAAGAAAGTGTGTAGCCCCTAAAGATAGCCCTCTAGGAATAATCGTAACCTTATCAACTGGGTCAGCATGAGTAACACAGAGACTTACAACCGTGTGACCGGACTCATGGTAAGCCGTATTTTTTCTTTCTTGAGCATCCATCTCTAAACTACGACGCTCTTTTCCATAGAGAACTTTATCTCGTGCCTCAGCAATATCTACTGCTGTCACCGCAGAGCGATCTCTTCTGGCAGCCAATAACGCAGCTTCATTAAGTAGATTTTCCAGGTCTGCTCCGGAAGCTCCAGGTGTACTTCGAGCAATAGCCATTAAATCGACGGTTGGGTCTAGTTTAATGCGTTTTGCGTGCACCATAAGAATTTCAAATCGTCCTTTAATATCAGGCAACCCCATAACAACACGACGATCAAAACGGCCAGGTCGTAACAAAGCCTTATCCAAAACATCCGGACGGTTTGTTGCAGCCATTAAGATGACACCTTCATTGGTTCCAAACCCATCCATCTCGACAAGCAGCTGGTTTAACGTTTGTTCCCTTTCGTCATGACCTCCGCCAATTCCAGCTCCTCTATGACGTCCTACAGCATCGATCTCATCAATAAAGATAATGCATGGTGCATTTCTCTTGGCTTGCTCGAACATATCACGGATACGGCTGGCACCGACTCCCACGAACATTTCAACAAAATCAGAACCGGCAATAGAGAAAAAGGGTCTATCAGCCTCACCTGCCACAGCTTTAGCTATTAATGTTTTTCCTGTTCCTGGAGGGCCAATTAATAAAATCCCTTTAGGAATACGTCCACCTAAACTTGTGAACTTCGTAGGGTTTTTCAGAAAATCAACAATCTCAACTAACTCTTCTTTTGCCTCTTCAATTCCAGCTACATCTGCAAAAGTGACTTTATTCTGTCCCTTTAAAAGTAACCGAGCTGGTGATTTACCAAATGACATGGCAGAGCCATTGATTCCCTTTACCTGCCGAGAAAAGATGAAATAAATAAAGAAGAGAATCAACATGACAGGCAAGAAAGTGACGATATAACCTGCATAATGAGGAGCAGGCTCTTCACTCTTAAAGGTTTTTTCCAAAACCAAATTTCTAGGTTGGTCAGGAGCTTTGAAAACCAAAGATCGATTCGTAGGAAATGCTTCCCACTCTGCTTTAGCTCCAGCAAACCAATGCGCAAATGCCTCTGGATCCTGTCTTTCTAAAATCCGAGAAGACATTTCTTGGTTATTAAAGAACCATGTTGCTTGACTCAGTTCTCCACGCAATTTCTCTAATTGCGCATAGTTAACTTGTGCTTCTTCGAATAACTTTTCAATTTTACTATGTTCTTCCCGATATAGGCGAACGGAACGCAATTGTCCGAAACGCTCCCCTTCTTCAGAAAGCACTAAGGCAGAAGATACCCTTTGCAAAACAGACAAAACATTACGGTATAACGTTAAAGTCTCATCTAAAGAAATCTGCTGTGTAAGTGAGCGTTCTACCTCTTGGTACCATTCTTTGAGTTCACGTTTAATTCCTTCAGAACCAATTCCTAGAGTTGGTGAAAGGTACTTACCTAATAGCTCATATAAATCAGAGCCAAAAGTCTTCACTGCATCTAATGAGCTAGGAAGCATCTGCAACCTTTTTTCTAAGGACTGCAAATTAATCAATTGCGGATCAGCCTGTTCCCTAACTACTAAAGGGGGTACTTGTCGTCCATCTAACTCTATTCCACGGGCAATCATGTAACCCGACTCAGGAACGGAAATTCCAGATATAGAAGAAAACCAAAGAACAGCAGATTGAACATCCTTAGCCAATGCTTCCAAAGATTTTTCAGCTTCATCAACTTTGACATTCAGCTGATTCCTTTGATCAATACTCTCCAGATAGCGATAACGAGCGATGCTCTCCGACGTCGTATTTTCACGAAAACGTCCACTGAACGAAACGAGATTATCATTCAGGGAAACTTTACGGCTCTCTTCAGGCAGGATTAATTTTAAATTAACTAAATGCTCTAACTGATGGCTGAAACTAACTTGGCCTTTCTTAGCAACAAGCAAGTTTTGCACCATAACCACGCCAAAAATGACTCCGAATAAAAGGAAAAAAAATAACGAAGGGAAACTCTTTTTAGGTTCTGGCTTTAATTTTTTATCTTTGGCCATATATTCACAACTAAGCTAAATCAGACTACAGATATAATTTATTCCCTGGAAGGGATCGGGCAACATACCACCCTAACACATAGGTTTCTACTTCTTCCTAATGGCTAAGAATCCTATAGCTCCTTTAGTTTATCAAATGTCATCTTATATCCCCACAGGTAAAGCAAAGAGCTTTTTAACGACAATTGGTTACACCCTTAGGAAAAATTCCCCCATCCTTAATCACCTTTATGAAAAGATTAGGAAATCAGGATAGTGAACTTAAATATACCATATATTCATTATTTTTATAAAAAACGTTAGAGCAAAACTAACAAACTACATCAAAACATACTAAAACAATATATTTTATACACAAAATAAACATGATTAATTCTATTAATAGGATTGGAAATTATCGCTGATAATTAAAGGAAAACTGTTGCAATGACCTATTAGCTTAATATCTAAGATCTTCTACTCTCTTTTTAAGGTAGACAGTACAGCACGAGGCAAAATAATAATATTACGATCTACACGCACGTGAAAACGTGAAACACGCAAAGAAACCTGAGAACGTTGGACCATATGTTGATAAATCACTTGTAACAAGTGACGAGAAACTGTAAGAGAGTACTTTCGGAAAAACTCCCTTATCACCCATTTTGCTAAAAATGCATCCTCCAGTAAATGAGTAGGAAAAGATAAACTCACCACATTATCTTCTTTGATTTCAGCTAAAAAGGCATCTGCAAGCATATGTAAATGATCTGATAACCCTTCAGAATCTTCAGCTAATGTAAGTAATGGTGGAACAATATTCTTTCCAAATAAAGATGAGAGCAAGGGGAAAATTGTAACGCGTAACCGACCTCTTAAAAACTTTTGATCCAAGTTTGTGCTGTCTCTAATGTATACAATGCCCTTAGAATCTAATGTCTTTTGAATCTCGCGTTTAGAAACATGTAGTAACGGACGTAACAAACAAAGATTATCGTAATAAGATCTTACCCTCATTCCCCTAAGAGAATCAAGATGAGCTCCTTCCAGAGTTCGCTTCAGCACAGTTTCCGCTTGATCGTCAGCATGATGTCCCAGGAAAACCCCAGCACATCCCTTGCTAACAGCAAGTTCACGAAATAAAGCATACCGGAATCGCCTTGCGTGATTCTCCATATCTTTCTCCGTTCTCTCTTCTGAAGGAACTCTTCGCAAGATAAACGGAACCTGTTCCTTTGCACATAAGGATTCCAATGCACATGCTTCAGCATAGGACGATGCACGCCATCCATAATCAACATGGACAGCAATAAAAGGGACATTTTGTGTTTTAAGAAGATAAAACAAAAAAAGAGAATCACAACCACCAGAAAAAGCCAACAGATAAGTCTGTTCCTTATCAAGGGAAGAAAAGAAAGAAATTAAATCCTTGTCTAAAGAAAAAAAATCCTCTCTCACGGAACAAGAAGTAGGGCCTACAAAAGGCAAAGACTTTCTGAATCTAGAAAAAATACTAGAGAAAGGAAGCTTCATAAACAAAACTTTTCTAGAAAACTACAATACCAAGGCGCTCAATAGAGTCAGCAAAAAAAGTATAGGGAGCTCTCTGATCCCAGTCAAGCAATCTCCTTACGATAGCAAACTACCCAAAATAAGATTGATAATGATGATCTTTATGCTAAATTCCTCTTTTTTCAGAGAGAAATTGCAAACAAATACAAACTAAACAACAATGCTGAAGAAAAGTTAACGGACTTCCATCCCGCAACTCAATGGTAGGCTTTCCAGCCTACAAATCATAAGCTCTCGGATGTCGCATGCCTATTCTATGGAAGACTCTTATCTCTCGTTACCTGAAAACTGTAGTTTTCTGTTCTTTCAGCTTGATTTGCATTTCTATCATTAGCTCTTTCCAAGAAATTGTTAGTTATATTGCTAAGGACATCCCTTATCCTACAATTTTCCGTCTCACAGCATATCAGATCCCCTATCTACTCCCTTTTATTCTTCCTATTTCTTGTTTTCTTTCTGCTTTAACACTATTCCGTAAGCTTTCAGAAAACAACCAAATCACTTTCCTTAAAGCTTCTGGTGCCTCGCAAGCCATTATCCGCTTTCCAATACTCATCACATCAGTAGCCTTGTGTTGCATTAACTTTTATACGTGTTCTGAGCTGGCTTCTATTTGTCGTTTTCAAACATGTAAGGAAATCGCGAATATCGCTATGACTTCTCCCGTTCTTCTTCTCCAAACCTTACAAAAACAAGAAAACAACCGTATATTTATCGCCGTAGATCGCTGTGCAAATAGAAAATTCGATAATGTGATCATTGCTCTTAGAAAAAATAATGAAATAGCAAATATCGGCATTGCACAAACAATTATCCCTGACATAGCAAATGATTCCGTACATGCTAAAGACGTAGCACTTATATCAAAGATCCCCTCTTCTTTGACAAATTCAGCCTCAACACATGCACAAGAATATTATATCGAAACTCTTGATGAACTTCTGATCCCCAAGGTAACATCTACTTTGTTTGCTGGTAAATCCTATATGAGAACACGCACAGACTATCTTCCTTGGAAACAGCTACTTAAAGAGCCATTTAATATCTTACATTTGCCTGAGGTTATTCGTAGAATTGCTATTGGCTTTCTCTGCATTACTTTTACTTATTCAGGCATTGTACTGGGAACATATAAACCTAGATTTCGCAAACCTATGATCCCTTATTGTCTACTCCCAATCCTGTCGCTGATCCTACTGATTGTAGGGAAAAACACAACAAGGTTGATTCCTTCGTTTATTTTGTTTATCCTCCCCCAATTACTTTCTTGGGTTATTTTTGCTTGCCGTTCATATAGAGAAAACCAAGGACGAGCCTAACATGCTGACCTGGAAACGTTACTTGCTTTCAAGATTTTGGTTATCTCTTCTTTCTTTGTTTCTCATATCTGTGATCTTTTACGCTTCGATTCACCACTCCCTACACGCCATTAAAGGGAGCTCTTCTGCATTACAGTCAAAAGCCCCTTTACAATTGTCATTGCTGTATTACTTAGCTCAAATTGCTCTGAAAGCTGAGTTCCTGGTTCCACAACTTGTAGCCGTTGCAACGACACTGACTTTGTTCTCGATGCAAAGTAAACGAGAAATACTATTACTGCAGGCTGCAGGGCTTTCTCTGAAAGATCTTATGCGCCCACTTATCTATTCTGGGCTTATTATCACAAGCTTATTGTATGCAAATTTTCAATGGCTACACCCAATATGCGAAAGGATTTCTGAAACTAAAGAACATCTAGATAAAGGACTGATTGAAAAACTGAATGACAAGGTTCCAGCCTTATTTTTAAAAGATCAGACAGTCCTTCTTTATTCCTCCATCGAGCACAAAACAGCTACACTAAGCAAAGTATTTTGGATTAAGAACCCCAACACAATCTTTTCTATAGAAAAGCTGGCATTTACAACACCCTCTCTTCCCATTGGCATTGATGTATTATGTTTTTCCTCAGAATCAGGAGAGATGACTCTTACACAAGTCTTTGATATGAAAGAGTTCCCTGAGATTGAATTTAGCTTCTATGACAATCCTTTTTCTAAGATCTTCACAGCAGGTGGGAAAAATCGCATTACAGAATCTTTTCAAGCAATTCCATGGAACGCATCGGGATTAGGATTCTCTACAGATACGCCTCAACGTATTTTATCCCTGTTATCCACTTTTTACTATATGCTGATATCTCCGCTCTCTACATTAGCAGCTATGATCTTATCAGCATACTTATGCCTACGATTCAGCCGTATTCCCAAGGTTACTTTGGCGTACTTAGTTCCCCTAGGCAGTTTAAATATCTTCTTTGTTCTGTTGAAAGCAGGCATGGTTCTTGCTAATGGCAGCGTATTACCTGTGTTTCCTACTATGTTCCTACCGTTAGCCTTATTACTTTTAGCTACAAATTATGCATATGCGAAACTTCAATAATCTCATTCACATAATTATCGAATTGCCAATCCTCTAAATTGTACTGGAACAAAGTACTTATACCTTTTAAGTTCTGTCTATTTTTACGTAGGCAATTCAAAAACTTACTGAATGTGTCCATGTGATTAGCAAAAACTAAACGATCTCTCGCAACCAAAGTTGGAGATAAGATTTTAGTCATCAATAGCTTCAATCGATGTTCATCCCAGACACTCTCACCCTCTTTAGAGAAAAAGGCAAATCCAGAGATAAATACAGAAACATAGTCGAGTCCATCTTTAGATGTCGCTACTATAATATTTGGATCTAATAACTCTATAAGCTTAAAGACAATAAGATAAGAGATAATATGCATTAATAGAGTTTTATCATTCTTAAATAAAATTTTCTTTTTAGAAAAGAAAACATCTTTCAGCATAGGTAAACTATGATCTAAAAAAAGAAGAATATCGTTTTTTACCTGTTCTGGAAGGAAAAATAAGGATTCTGTTTTTGCTTTTGCAAACTCTGAACGAATAACAGAAAAGAAATCAGTAAATGTTTCCTGCTCCCCATAAGCCCGCTCTATGGTAAGCAATAAATCTTCTGGTTCGGGAAAAGAAAAAACAAACGTTTTCGGCTGTGCCTCATCTGGATCGAAACATTCTTCCAGAACACGACTACGAGCTTTGTCTTTACGAGCCAGCCTATTTTGAATGTTCAAAATAAGAATCGTCTCTCCTTGCTTTGTCTTTGCCTGCAGGAACCCTGAAAATTCCTCATTACAGGTAGCATATAAGATCGATCCTTGATTTACTGGGCTTGGAGACCGGATAACCTTGATCGTCTTATCCCCTAAAGTCAATACCCCTTCCAAACTAGGGTGGTACCCTAGAAGCATAGGATCAAATGTATTCAAGTAAGGATCTAATAATTTATCCATAGCCTTGAATATAGGACCATTAGGGAACTTTGCTAGAAAACGATACAGTTCATCATACACTTCAGAAATATACTGACCAGCATACAAGGATTTTTTATCCTGATCCGGTTGTAATTTAGATTGAATCTTAAAATAAAGGTACTTAGAAACGTCATCAAAGTTTAATTTATTTTCAAAAATGCCTGAGCACAAGTTTTCAGCCAAATTTCTAGCACCTACATGCGTTTGTTCAGCAGAAATACTATTGGTAAATGCCCAATATTTTCTCAGAAAGAAGAGAAAATCATTAAAGTAGGCGAGATTATTCTTAGTAGGTTGCTTACGAACGGTGGTAGATTCATATTTAGCAAAGAATAATGCCATCACAGCATTATGCATGTGTAGAAAATCCTCTGCTTCTAATTTCCCTAATCCATTTTCATAAAATAAACACATAGGGGTATCGCTAGAAGCTACAAGTCCTAATGCTGTTTTATGAGTTGTTTCGCTATTCCAAAGAATTGTTTTAGTTAAAGGATCCCCCTCATTAGAGGTTTCATTGAACTTACCCTGCTTATAGATAATTTGAGACAAGGTGTCTGTATAGAATCGTTTATTCTCCTCATCCAGCATATAGAATAACTCGTAGGAGCGGTCGCGTTTTACCTCTACAAGGTTATTTAAAAACTGTTCATGTTCATAAAATGATTCTAAATCTCGTTCTTTCTCTTTATGGTCTTCTGTTTCAAGAATTCTTTGGTTAAGACCAGAACGCACATGATCATATACCTGATTTAATTCAGAATACTCCTTGGAAAGAGACTGATAGACATTCTCATCTCTATTTTCCAAAAAAGAAAATACGTTCTGAACCCCAGAAATCAGAAAATCAATCTCTTTTAATGCTTTCCCCGCATCTCCCTTAGGAAGTTCTTCCGTTAGTTTGAAATACCCTTCTAAATCCTTTAGAGTTTGTTTAATCTCAGAAACAGAATCTTGACGATTAGAAACTTGTTCATAAGAAGGCGACATCTGACCGAATAAGACATCGGAAGAAGAGCCATAGGAAATTCGTTTTAATCTTTTTAAATCTTCTAAAGCTTTTTCAAAATTATTCCGTGATTTCCTCATTAACTCCCCCAAATATATCAAAAAAAACGGATAGTTAAAAATACGGCTCAAATTCTAATTTATTAAATTAAAAATTTAATTTTCAATTTTAAATTAAAACAAAACCAAAGGAAATAGAATAAATAATTAAACAAAAGAGATTAGGAAATAAAAAAAATAATCAAAGAATTAAACAATGAAAGAAAAAACGGAAGAAGAGGGATTCGAACCCCCGGACCCTTTCAGGTCTCCTGTTTTCAAGACAGGTGCATTAAACCGCTCTGCCATTCTTCCGTAGAAAAAGAAAGCTATGAAAACTGTTGCAAGAACCGCAAGTCATTTTCACTAAAAAGACGAATATCAGAAATTTTGTGCCTTAACATGGCCAAACGTTCGATACCCATACCAAGAGCATAACCAGAATACTTCTCTGGATCTATATTCCCGTTACGCAAAACCTGAGGATGAATCATACCAGCCCCAGCAACTTCCAGCCACCCTGTATGCTTACATAAGGAACAGCCTGAACCAGCGCACTCACAAGACACATCGACCTCGATACCTGGCTCCACAAATGGGAAGTAACTATGTCGCAATCTAAGTTCAACTGCACGCCCAAAGAATGCATGGTAAAACTCTGTCAATACAGAAGTCAAGTCAGAAAGAGTGACATGGGAATCAATATAAAAAGCTTCTACCTGATGAAAAATAACGTGCGAACGAGACGAAATATCTTCATTCCGAAAACACACACCAGGGGCAACTATCTTCATTGGGGGCTGTCTTTTCGCTATCTCTCTTGCTTGCACATTAGAGGTATGCGTACGCAACACCGTAGAATCATCCAAATAAAACGTGTCATGCATCTGTCTTGCCGGATGATCTTCCTCAAAATTCAATAAAGAAAAATTAAATGCCTCGCTTTCAATATTGGGCGCCTCACAAACACAAAAGCCAATTCTGACAAAGGTATCAACTACCTCATCCAGCACCTTCTTCAAAATGTGCTTCACAGCACAACACTTAGGTTCTCCAGGCAAGGATACATCGACTCGTTCTTTATGAAACTCTGCCGCCTTCTCCAAACGAGATAAGGATTGCTCCCTACCTTGAAGGCTCTTCTCCATATAATCTCTAAGAGAATTAATCAAAGAGCCTAACTCAGCTTTTTCTTCAGCAGAAGCTGATCTTAGAGCTTCGACGAAACTACGAAATATCCCTTTCTTGCCTAAGTATTTAATTTTGAGACTAGACAAGTGCTTCAAAGAGTTAACTTGTGATAACTCAGTACAAAATTGCTGCTTAGTTAATTCAAGTTCCTCTTGAAGTGACATGTACCTAATCCCTAAACTGTGGCTTCCAAAGCAAGTTTTGCTTGTCTAGCGACTTCAGCAAATCCTTCTGGATTGTGAATAGCCATTTCAGAAAGCATTTTTCTATTCAAACAAGCTCCTGCGCATTTTAAGCCATTAATCAAACGGCTATAAGACAAACCGTTAATTCTGGCAGCCACATTCAAACGAACTATCCACAAACTACGAAAATCACCTTTTCTGTCTTTTCTATGTGCATAGTTAAACGCCATAGCCCTCATTACGGAAGATCGGCTTTGGCGAAAATGACCTTTTCTATCACCCCAGAAACCTTTCGCTTGTTTCAATATACGCTTACGGCGGCGTCTGGAAGCTACTGAACCTGTTGCTCTGACCATAATAAAATCCCAATTCCTTTAGACGAGCATCATTCGCTTATACATACCAACTTGGCCCCCATCAACAAGAGGGTGTTTGGATAAGTTACATTTTCTTTGCGAAGATTTTTTTGATAATTTATGTCTTCTACCTGGACGAGTTCTCTTTAACAGTCCTGAACCTGTTAATTTGAAACGAGCCGCCACAGACTTGTTACTTTTCATTTTGGGCATGGACTTTCTCCTGCTTTTTCTTAGTTTTTACCGTTCCTGGAGACATCACACAAATTAAGGAACGTCCATTAAGCTTGGGCTCTGCTTCTATAAAACCTAAATCAGCGAGTCCCTGACTCATCTTCTGGACCACCTTAAACCCATGCTCTGGATAAGCCAGTTCACGACCGCGGAACATACAGGTGATCTTCACTTTGTTACCCTTCTCCATGAAAGATCTAGCCTGCTTCAGCTTCGTGGAAAAATCATTTTCATCAATATTCGGTTTTAACTTCACTTCTTTTATCCGAACTTGATGCTGGGCCTTCTTACTATCTTTTTCCTTCTTCGTTACATCGTAACGATATTTCCCGTAATCCATGATCTTACAAACGGGAGGCTCGGAGTTAGAAGCCACTTCCACCAAGTCCAGATCAGCCTCTCTAGCAATATCAAGAGCTTCCTTGATACTCAAAATACCTAACTGTTCGCCGCTAGAACCTATTACCCGGACTTTTGGAGCACGAATTTGTCTATTAATTTTTAGATTTAAGGCCACTCTTTATCCTGATCTCCCGTTAACACGACCTTTGAGGAACCCACAAAACAAAAGTTGAGATTAAAATAATCTTTTAACAACTTATGACCGCGGAAAAATTTCTTAATCACGAAAACTTCGTCACCTAGAAGCGCTTCATCTCACTATAACGTACGAAGCACGACAGTCTCGGTTTTTTGACATCCTCTTTAAACCTCAACGGTCGAAAGAAAAAATTAGCTTAACTTCTAATATCATTCAAGATAACTGTCAAAACCCTATCGCAGAAAAGAATACAAAGAATAAGATTTTTATGGAAGAAGACAGTTTGTTTGTCACCAAGATGGCCTTCTCAGGCTATGCACTTCTTAGAAAAAATCCCTTCTTTTCATAAAATATACTATAATTTATACTCCGCTGTATTTTTCTACATTTCTTGGAAACTAGCTGCCCTCTCTGGCTTATGCTGTTTCCTACTGAGTTAGGTTCGAGATTTAGTTATAGCCTAGTTTTGCCATTCCTGCCGAACATTAATGGTATTGTTTCGGATATGTTTTGTTGGCGAATGATGGCTGTGCGACGGAAATAAAATTTTATCTCTGTTAATGGAGCTATTGTGTCTGTGTCTACGCAAAAACACTCTTCTGAAGGTTCTGGAATTTATGTTTCTCACCCCCTTCCAAAACAAAAAATGAGAGAAATTGTGTTACAGATGCTGTACGCACTGGAAATTGATCCGTCTACAGAAGATGGATTAGTCGGACTGCTAATGGCTGAAATCGCTGTAGCTCAAAGACATGCCTTGTCTGGCCTACTCTATGCAAAAAAAATCCTTGAAAACTCTACCGAATTAGATCTACTAGTAAGCAAAGCAATCAAGAGTACCCCTATTCATAAGATCACTCTTATGGAAAAAAATGTTTTACGTTTAATTGTTTTTGAGTACCTTCAAGGTCAGCCTATTAGCCCAGCTATTTTAATTGCAGAGGCTACTAGATTAACGAAAAAATTTAGCTATAAAGAGGCATGCAGTTTTGTCCATGCCGTCTTGAATGACATTTTTCAATTGTTAGTTCCTCAAGAGGAAAAAACACATCTTTCGTGTTGTTAAGAGCGTCCACGAGATAAGAATTCGGCAATTGTATGGCAACAGTCTGTTTTCCTTTTTCTGTTCGTAAAGGTATTTGGCTAAGCAGATATTCCACATTCCGCATAGGTGGTCCAGCACGTTACTTTAAAGAGATTCAGACCGTAAAAGAAGCTCAAGAAGTCTTGCCCTATTTACATAAGCAAAACATTCCTTTCATCGTTATTGGCAAAGGATCGAATTGTCTATTTGATGATCAGGGGTTTGATGGCTTTGTTGTGTATAACAATATCCAGGGCAAAGAATTTCTCTCTGAGACTCTGGTCAAGGTATATTCTGGCACTTCTTTTGCCGCTCTAGGAAAAACTTTAGTTTCCTCCGGCTATTCTGGTTTAGAATTTGCTGTGGGCATTCCTGGATCTGTTGGCGGGGCTATTTTTATGAATGCTGGCATTGGCAAGCAAGACGTCTCGTCTGTATTGGTAGAGGTGGAGGTAATTACGCCAGAGGGTGAGATCCTCAGTTATCCCAAAGAAGAACTAGATCTTGGCTACCGTACATCAAAATTCCACACTTCCCAAGAGTTCATCTTATCGGCCACCTTTGCTTTGACAAAAGATCCGCTGGCTATGTACCGCATGAAAGAGTTACTCAACCATAGGTTAACAACACAGCCCTATCAGCATCCTTCTTTAGGTTGTATTTTTCGTAATCCGCCAGGAAGCTCCGCAGGTGCGTTAATCGATAGAGCTGGGTTAAAAGGCCTCTCCATTGGTGGTGCACAAATTTCAGAAAAACACGGCAATTTTATTATTAATACGGGAAAGGCAACCTCAGGTGAGGTAAAAGAACTAATCCAGGTTATTAGAGGTAAGATGCTTTCTCTAGGAGTAGAGTTAAAAGAAGAAATCCGTTCGATTCCCTACAAAAAAACATCTTAGCCCATTAATAAAGATTTAGGAATTCTGACGACGAATGACTAATAATCTCGGCGTTTTTTTTCTATTCATGATGTAGTAGTGCTGCACCAACCAATCTCTAGGATCCAACTCCTCCGCAAAAGATTCGATACATGCTGTTTCTTCCTTGCCTTCTTCGTGTCCCGGGTAACAAACAATAGTGATAACCCCATTGTCAGCAACAAGAGTCAGGGCTTTTTTTATACTAGCTAAAGAAGTTTCCTTTACTGTCGTGATCTGCTTATCACCCTTAGGTAAATACCCTAAGTTATAATGAATAATCTTAGCCCCTTCTTCTTCAAGATCCTCATGAGAAGCTAATTTTAATGTGATAATCTCTCTCTCTGCTTCTGATAAATTATCCTCTAATAATTTTCGTGCAGCATCCAAGGCTTGCTGTTGTATATCGTAAGATACCAGCTTCCCCTTTCCTTTTAACAAATAAGCAAGCGTCAATGTATCCCAACCATTACCACAAGTGGCATCCACCACTGTATCTCCTGGACCAACAAATTCTTTAAAAATTGCATGAGACATTTTCACTACATTACTAGAAAAAATCATACGTTCTCTCAATATCAAATAGACAATTCGATCCTTTGCCAATAAAAAGTATACCGCTGTAGGTGACTAGCGAAAGAATTCTAACAATTTTGCTAAAGGCACTTGCAAAGATACCTATCTCCCTATAACATGTTTCCTTCAATGTCTGGGGTATTAGCTCAGTTGGTTAGAGCGTCACGTTGACATCGTGAAGGTCGGCTGTTCGAGTCAGCTATATCCCAACTCAATCTTTCTTGAATTCTGTATAAAAGATCTCAAGTCCTTTAGAACGCCATAAATTTTCAAACCACGAACTGCCGTAATTCTCCTCAACTCTCTTGTAATGAGGGAAAGGAATTTCTGCGGATAGCTGCTCTTGCATCACGTTAATAGCGTTTTCTACATACTGTAAGTCATCCGAAACAAGGATGAGATTTCCAGATGGGATGAGCACTCGCACTACATCTTTCATAAATGGTTCTTGGAATAACCTATGTTTACGGTGTCTCATTTTCGGCCATGGATCGGGGAAGTTCACTACAATTTTTTGCAGCGATTGATCCTGAACATAATATCGGAAAAAGATCTCTGCTTCCCCTCTCACGATCCTAAGATTAGATACATGAAAATTATGCATCTTGGACCAGATTTTCCTTACTCGGTCAAATCGCTTTTCTACAGCAATCCAATTCACCTCTGGTCGACTACGAGCTTGTTCCACAACCCAATCACCATTTCCAGAGCAAAGCTCGCAAAAAACAGGGTTTGTGTTTCCAAAGAGTTCCTCCCACGAAGGCATAGAAAACTCTTCATGCAAAAAATAATGTTTTGGAATATGCAGGACATTATCTGCTAACCATGGTCTTCGCTCTTCCCAAAGAAAAGGCGACTGTAGATCTTGCGGTTTCATGAAGAATCTCCTTATACCAAAAACGCGTGCCTACCCATTTGTACAAAGAATATTGTGAACCAAATATTTCGCATTAGGAATGCAATACTAGAATTACGCGATATTCCGAATCTGAAAGAAAAAATTTCTCATTCATTTACTAGAGGATAAAGGCTAAGTAAATGAATGAGAAAAAATGATAATAGAAAGAGTTTTTTTCTTAATACTTTTATCTAAAATATTAAGATTTTGATTAAGGGGATCTATAAAGAAGATATTCCCCTTATAAAATAAGAAAAAGAACTACCAAGTAAGATTGGCTGCTGTTTGATACTCTGTTACTCTAGTTTCAAAGAAATTCTTTTCTTTATTTAGGTCTATTGTCTCACTCATCCATGGGAATGGATTTTTCGTATGATAAATAGGTTTCAAACCAATTCTTTCTAAGCGACGATCTGCAACATGACGCACATAATCAATAAACATTGAGGAACGCAACCCCAGAATACCCCTAGGCAGACAATCTTCTGCATATGCTATTTCGAGTTCCACAGCTTTTTGAATCATAGCTACAATCTCTTCTTGCAGTTGAGGCGTCCAGACTTCTGGATTTTCTTCTTTGATTCCATTGATCAAATCAATACCAAAATTCAAGTGAATCGTTTCGTCTCGCAAGATATACTGATACTGCTCGCCTATTCCAGTCATTTTATTTTGACGATGGAAAGATAGAATCATGACAAAACCACTATAGAAGAAAATTCCTTCCATAATTATGTAGTAGCCAACCAAATTCTTAATAAATTGGTGTAACCCTTCTGTAGTTGCAGTACTAAAATCAGGATCTAAAACCCCACCCGTGATTTCCATCTGGAAATCATCTTTTGCCTTGATGGAGCTTCGCTCATTATATGCGTTGAATATCTCCCCTTCATCTAACCCTAAGGACTCACAGATATATAAAAACGTATGCGTATGTACAGCTTCTTCAAAGGCTTGTCTAAGCAAGTACTGTCTAGCTTCAGGGTTCGTGATATGTTTGAAAATAGCCAATACAATGTTATTTCCTACTAAGCTCTCTGCAGTACTGAAAAAGCCTAAGTTTATTAAAATCACCCTACGCTCATCTTCGGAAAGAACTTTAGATTTCCAAAGTTCTATATCACGAGCCATTGGAACTTCGGTAGGCATCCAGTTATTTGCACAACCGTTCAGGTAATGTTCCCAAGCCCATTTATACTTGATAGGAACAAGCTGATTGACATCTACCTGGTTACAATTGACCAAGCGTTTGCTATTTACATTTACTCTCTTAAGTCTTCCATTTAAAATATCTGTTTTCATCTCTGAAACTCACAGGACATACTTTACTATATTTATTGACAGGACTCACAGCCTTCCCCTAATGAACAAGTAGGGACTTTAGGCCTATCTACAACGATGCCTGCAGATGCAGACTTATTTTTCATCCATCTAGGTTGAATCCCCCTCTTGTTAATATCTGTAAATGACTTCTCTACAGATGTTGCAGCAGAGGATCGCAAATAATACGTTGTTTTCAATCCTTTCTTCCATGCCGTCAAATACATGCTGGATAATTTCTTACCGTCGGGCTGTGCCAAATAAAGATTCAAAGACTGCCCCATATCGATCCATTTTTGTCTTCGAGAGGCACATTCAATAATCCACTCTGGTTCTATTTCAAATGCAGTTAAGAAAATCTTTTTAACCTCTTCTGGAATGCGTTCAATTTCTAACAATGACCCATCAAAGTACTTAAGATCATCTAACATTTCCTCATCCCACAAATGAAGATCCTTCAATTTTTGGATCAGATAGACGTTAGGAATAGTAAATTCACCAGATAAGTTAGATTTTACAAAGAGGTGCTTATAAGTAGGTTCTATAGACTGTGTTACACCTATAATATTAGAGATTGTTGCTGTAGGAGCGATAGCCATCAGCTGACAGTTTCTCATTCCATGTGCCTTAATCAGTTCTCTTACAGGCGTCCAATCTTTGGAACACATTGTATCCATTAAAACATTCTCTTCCCCACGATATTGTTTCATTAAATCAATAGTATCGATAGGTAGGAAGCCTCGATCCCATTTCGAACCTGCGTAAGAACTGTATGCTCCTCGTTCTTTAGCTAATAAGCAGGACGCTTGAATGGCATAATATGCAATTAACTCAGAACTCAAATCAGCAAAATCGACAGCTTCTTGAGATGCATAGCCTATTTCCAATTTATATAACGCATCCTGAAATCCCATTACTCCCAAGCCAATTGCCCTATGAGAAAGGTTTGCATGAGCTGCTTCTTTTGTAGGATAAAAGTTTAGATCTATTACGTTATCCAACATACGGACAGCAATAGAAATAGTTTCTTCTAATTTCTTCTCATTGAACTGACCATTCTCAATATGCTCAACTAGGTTAATCGAGCCTAAGTTACAAACAGCCGTCTCTTCTTCAGAACAGTTCAGAAGAATCTCCGTACATAGGTTAGAGCAGTGTACCACACCTCTATGATCTTGAGTTGAGCGGATATTAGAAGGATCTTTGAATGTCATCCAAGGATGGCCCGTTTCATAAAGCATGCTCAACATTTTACGCCAAAGATCTTCGGCTGCAATCTTCTTGTACAACCGAATTTCTCCTGTATCTATTTTCCTCTCATATTCTTCATAAAGCCGATCAAACTCTTCTCCATAAGCATCATGAAGACCAGGAACATCATCAGGACTAAATAAAGTCCATGTATCTTTTGCTAATAAACGTTTAAAGAAAAGATCTGGGATCCAACTAGCAGTATTAATATCATGAGCACGACGACGATCATCACCAGTATTTCTTCGCAATTCCAGGAAGTCTTCGTAATCGAGGTGCCAATTTTCCAAATACATGCACATAGCCCCTTTTCGCTTACCACCTTGGTTCACTGCGATGGCCGTATCATTTGCTACTTTAATAAATGGTATTACTCCCTGGCTTTTTCCATTTGTTCCCTTAATTAAAGCCCCTGTTGCTCGCACATATGTCCAGTCATTACCAATTCCACCAGCCCATTTAGACAACATAGCGTTATCGGAAATCACTTTATAAATATGAGCTAAGTCATCTTTGACTGTAGATAAATAACAAGAGCTCAACTGAGAATGACGCATGCCTGAGTTAAACAAAGTAGGTGTTGCAGGCGTATAACGGAAGGTAGACAACAAATTGTAGAATGTAATAGCCCAGGAAGTTTTACTATCTTCTGACTCATTTAGAGCGAGCCCCATAGCGACACGCATCCAAAACATCTGGGTCGTTTCTAAGCGTCTACCATCTTGATGATTTAAGTACCTATCATAGAGATTTTGTACTCCCATGTAAGAGAACTGTTGGTCTCTAGATAAGTCTAACGCGTTAGCTAAAGCATCTAGATCAAATTCTAATAATCTGGGACTTAATCGATAATTTTCGCCATCTTGAATATATTTTTTAAAACAGGCTTTCTGTATTTCTTGAATATTCCGATCTTTAGAGGAACATCCCAACGTTTCTTGATAAATAGAATCTAATAAGATCCTTGCAGCAACAAAAGCATAATCAGGTTCTTTTTCAATACTTGCACGTGCTGCCATGATGCAAGCAGAGGTAACTTCAAATTCTTTAACGCCGGAATAAAAATTCACAAAAGCCATATCGGCTAACATATGAGGATTGGTTGTAGGAAGCCCACGGCAAGCCCAAACCATTCTATCTAATAATTGCAGCTTGCTCAGAACGTAAGAAGAACCGTCTGCTTTTTCCACCTCTATAAATTGTTCTTCATCAATATCTTCAGAAAGCTCTACTTCTTCTTTATTATCTCTGATTCTTGCTCTTTCAGCTCGATACAAGATGTAATTCTTTGCTACATCATAATGTCCCATTACCATCAGCTGTTGCTCTACAATATCTTGTATAGTCTCAATACCGATGCGTTTATCCTCAGAAGAACAAACAGAAAGAATTTCTTCTATGATCTTGATAGTGATCCCATTAATCTCTCGGAGAATTTCATTAGGAGTGCGACCTTCTATTACGCTTGTAGCTCGAAAAGCTTTCTCTAGAGCTGCCGATATCTTCATGGGATTGAACTTAACCGTACCACCACCTCTACGAACAACGGTTACACACTGCCAAGAATTTTCCCGACAAGCTTTCCTTTGATCTCTGTAAACAATATAACAACGTGCTACATCGTGCCATCCGCTCACATACAACTGCTCTTCAACCATATCTTGTATGCGCTCAACTGTGACAAGCAAACCACTAGAAATTTTCTCAAATACCTCTTCAACAACAAGTCTGGTCACTGTGGCTATGGCCCGCTGTAAATCATCAGGCAAGGGGTCATAAGAACTTAACTTCCGTGCATCACGGAAGGCAGCCTCCAAGGCTAAATTAATCCTTTCTTCATTAAAAGGGACAAACATACCATTACGTTTAACAACCGTATATTGCTTTTCCTTTACTTCGATCATAGAAATCCCTTTTAAAACGAGGCTCCACCCTTAACGTGACAAAACAAAAAACCCCTGTTCTTGTTAGCAGAAAAAATAGGAGCTGCAAATTAGCTAAATTAATAAAAAACGAATGAATTATTTTTGTGTTATCAAGAACACGTTTCTAAATAAAAAACCCAACATCTAGTGAAACGTTGCGCTCTTATGTACTATATATAGGAACTGAACCTGTTTCCTGCAATTGAAAAATGGCCCTATTCTCTGGAAAAATCTGCTCAAAAAAATGGGCGTTTTTTCTCAAAAAATTGACTATACCGTTCCTAATACAAAAGACCTTTCACACAAAAATGACAGCAATAAGAGAAGCAAATTTAGCCTAAAAAGTCCCTTCTTTTCTTTAGCAACTTTGCACAAACAGAAAGGTGTCTTGATGAAAAGAGAACTTTCATAGAGACTAGAGAAAATGGTATTCCGTTTTCTTATGCGCAATTAGCTAGGGGTAATGTAGAAGATGGATTTTGATCTTCGAAATAAACGTAGAGCTATGACTCCCAATGTGATTACAGCATTTGGTTTGTGTTGTGGCTTATTCATCATTTTTAAGAGCGTACTGAACACCTCATCTTCTACAGAATTATTCCATCGTCTACAAGGTCTTTCTCTTTTGCTAATCAGCGCAATTATTGCGGACTTCTCTGATGGAACGCTCGCTCGAATTATGAAAGTAGAAAGCGCTTTTGGTGCTCAATTTGATTCTCTTTCTGATGCGATTACATTTGGTATTGCTCCACCGTTAATTGCCATTAAAAGTTTACATGGAGCGACGTTAAGCAGCTTCTTTTCCTCATTACTTCTTGTTACAACGATTTTGTATTCTCTTTGTGGAGTCTTACGCTTAGTTCGTTACAATCTATTTTCTTCTGCCACTGATAATACACCAAAAGTTTCATACTTTATAGGATTGCCGATCCCTTCTGGAGCGGCATGTATTGTCTCGTTATCTCTATTCCTGACATCTGCTGATATCGTTGCAGTCATACCAGATCATCTTCGCGCTGGCCTACTCTCTGTAGGGTTACTTTTTATTGGAGGGTTGATGATCTCTCCTTGGAAATTTCCTAGTTTGAAAAATTTGCGTTTTAAAGTGTCTTCATTCCTCATTGTAACAGCAACGTGCTGTTCTGCATGTTTATTCCTACTAGGAGTTGTTGACCATTTTCCAGAGGTTTTTTTCCTTGCATCTTGGTCATATGTGCTGATAGTGTTCCCCATATTTTCATCTATTCATAAAAGAAAAGCGCACTAATGCAGATCACTTTAACTACAAATGTGTTTGTGTTTTCCCTCATAGGTTTCTTTCTAGGCTTGTATGTAGCCTCTCTGTTTTACAGAAAGAAATCTTTGCAAGACGTGATACTTCGCAATCAGTTGGCACTAGAAAATGAAAAATTAAAACAGTCTTTGTCTTTTAGTCAGACTCAAGAGAAGTTAATGGAACGTTTTCAACAAAACCTAGCTTCTTCTTCTCGAGATTTCATAAAAGAAATAAAAGAGGAAACAAAGCAATATTTCTCTGAAAAATCAGACTCTATCGAAGCAGTTCTTGTTCCCGTACAAACAACTTTAACAGCATTTAAACACAACCTAGATGCTTTTGAAGAAAAGCATGCCGAAGACAGGGGTGCTCTTAAAGAGCAAATTGCTCATCTCCTTACAGCAGAAAAAAAACTAGAAAAGGAAACGCAGACTTTAACGGATATTTTAAAACACCCTGGTTCTCGGGGACGCTGGGGAGAAATTCAGCTAGAAAGGATTTTAGAGTTATCCGGCCTACTGAAGTATTGCGACTATAACACACAAACTACAGACAAAGAAGGACTAGCGAGAGCAGATGTCATCGTACGCCTACCTCACAACCGTAGCTTAGTCATCGATGCAAAAACCCCCTTATCTAATGCCTACTTTGCAAACACAGAAGAGGACAAGTTAGATCTCATCCTAAAAGTAAAAAGCCATATCAAAACTCTGAAAACAAAAAGCTATTGGGATAAAACAGAGCATTCTCCTGAATTTGTGATTCTTTTCCTTCCTGGAGAGGGACTATTCAGCGATACAATTCGGCTTGCTCCAGAGCTCTTCGAACTTGCAGCAAATTCCAATGTTATCCTTTGCGGTCCCTTGACACTCCTTGCCTTACTCAAAACAGTAGCTCACACATGGAAGCAAGAAAACATACAAAGGCAGATTCAAGAAATAGGACTTCTGGGGAAGGAGCTGCACCAGCGGCTCAGCAATATGTGCGCACACTTTTCTAAAGTAGGAAATAGTCTCTCTCTCTCCGTTCAGCACTATAACCGACTGATCTCTAGCCTACAACAAAGGGTGTTTCCTACATTGAGAAAATTCGAACGGCTAGAAATTACCTCCCCATCACAAACGATAGATGCTCCCCTTGTTATAGAGGAAACACCTACGAACATAAAAGAAGAGGTCCCCTCCTAACATACTCCACAACTTTAGTCGTCAGAGCTCTGCGCTTATTGGTTATAGAGGCAGATTACTCCAGGAAAAGCCCTCTATTTCCGAGACCCTCTGTAGCATTTCTTCCCCTGCAAACGAAATGAAAGTCCCCTCACTTATGTGATCCTCCAAATATCGTTTCATGACTTCACAAATTTGTTCTTTTGTGACAGAGAGAACGCCCCTACGAAATGCCTGTCTCACGCTAGGAATCTTACCACTGCGCAAGCGGAAATACCCTGAGGAAGCACGACTTCCTGGGGCTAGCGGAGAATCCAAATTTTGGATTACACCCAATACCCCTTCTCGTATATCCTCTTCTGTGAAAGCTCCACTAGCAATTTCATGAATCCCTTGAATGAAATGACGGTATGTCGCTTGAATTTCAGGATCACGATAACTGTAACAATAAAAGGCACCTCTACCAAAGTTAGCAACAGCCCCTGAACCGTAAGCCCCACCCTGTTCTCGAATCTTTGTATGCAACGCGACACTATCCAAGATTTCTGCAGCTACTGTTAGAACTGCGGCATCAGGGTGATCATAAGCAAGATTCCCTAAAGAAAAAGCAAGTACGTTAAAGGCTGCACGCACAGGAATGGCTATTCCTTTTGAGATAGAGCTCATGGTCATCTCAGGATTACACCAAGCTTCTTTTTGTTCCCGTGTTCCTGATAAAACCTGGAAAAACTCTTCTTTTTGCAAATCTTGAAAATTCTGCTGACTACAACTCAAGATTAACTGACGTTTACCAGCAAAGCATTTCTTATATAATTCCTGTAGCTTCTCAATAATTTCATCCGCACGTTCATCAAAATGCATCATTAAATCATGAATCATGCTGACATAGGGCAATCCTGAAGACAAATGAGTCATAGATGCTGCAATAGATTTGTCTAAACACGCCATACTAATAGCGTAGCCAAGAGGACTATTGCGTACACTATTTGTTAATGACTCATGATGTTGCATAAATAGCTCTTTCAAACGCTCTTTATCCGTAAAGTCTACGCTAGTCAACGTATCACGTAAAATACGGAAAAGATACTGTCGTTTTTCTATCAGAGATTTTCCTCGAATAGAAATCGAAGGGCTGAGCATATGATTATCGCTAGCATGAGGGGAATATTCATATGAAACATCCGCCCCACCTGTATGTTGTAATAGAAACTCTAGATTTTCTTTATACGAACGGCCTCCAGATCCCAATTGCATAGCTAAAAATACAAGCAAGCGAAGCCAGGGCAGCTCCTCCATAGATAACGGCGGGAGATCAACTATAATCTCTGCAAAAACCAAATCATTAGTGAAGCAATCATGGTGTAATACCTCTCCACCAGAGATACTATGCTTCTCTAAAGGAAATTCCTTCCCAGTATTAGGGACCTTATCTAAGGAAAAATTCGGTAGAATCTTATCTAAATCTTCTTCCTGATCTCTATATTCTTCTAAACGTTGAGCAATATCTTGTATCTGCTGTAAATCTTCCTCCGTCATTCCCCCTTGAATCTTACTGAGACGGGAGAGTTCTTCTTGGTTTTCAAGAGAGACAAGCTGCGCATCTGGAAGTAAAATAATACGAGAAAAATGCGAATTATCTAAAAAGTGCTTACGTATTAATTTCTCTAAATACCCCGGCTGTTGCAATTTTTGTCTTAAATCTGCAAACAGACTATGAATGCGCAAACCATCCTCAGGCTGCCCTCCATGCATTTTTAACAACCCAGAACGGAAGAATAGAAGAAGGCCATATGGTAAAGAATACCCGGATATTTCCTTCCTAGATATCTCTAGCTGGTGTACAGCTCCTTCTACAAGATGTGGGGGTATCCCCTCTCGAAGAATCTCCTCTAAACAAGCAAAAATCCAAGACTCCAATTTTTGTGCTCCCGCATGCGAACACCCTTTACAAACAATCGTGACAGGAATTTCTCGTATTTCACTATCAATATTCATATCTGCTTGTTTACAAAAACCTGACTTCAACAAGCGGGATTTAAGAGGTGCTGCATCCGTTCCCATTAGAACGAGATCTAATACATGCAGCGCGAGAAGCTCACTCTGGTCCAGGATAGAGCAGGTTAACCAAGAAATACCAAACAAAACTTTATCTTCTGCCAAACCATCCGACGGATACTTAAGAATATCCCTTACAGGTTCTTTAAATCGTTTTTGCAAGGGAACAGAAACCGTTTGTTTTTCTACTTTACCTACATGGCGTAGCAGCTTCTCTTCTAAAAAATCTAAGTGTCTAGATGGCTTGATATTTCCATAAAAATAGAATAGACACCGATTTAATGCATATTGACTCTGATGGAACTGACGTATGTCCTGTAAAGACAATGAAACAATTTCTTTAGGCTCCCCACCAGAATTCACACCATATGTCACAGAAGGGAATAAGGCTGCGTTCAATGCTTCTGCGAGTCTAGCCTCCCCAGACATTAAAGCGCCCTTCATTTCATTAAACACAATTCCTGTATAAGAAAGACGCTTGTCAGAAGACAATTCATACCGCCATCCCTCTTGGAAAAAGCTATTTTCCGTTAGCAAGGGATGAAAAGCTGCATCAATATACACGCTGAGTAGATTATAAAAATCCTCTGGTATTTGCGAGGCAGCTGGGTAACAGGTAAAATCAGCACCCGTAAATGCATTCATGAACGTATTCAGACTGCGGCGTGTCATAGAAAAAAACGGATCTCGAACAGGATAGTTCTCCGACCCACAAAGAGCCATATGCTCTAAGACATGTGCAATACCATTTGATGTTTGAGGGCAAGTACGAAAACAAATGTTGAAAACATTCTCATCGTCATTATTTACAATCATCATAATAGAAGCACCGGAAGGTTTATGCTCTGCTTCCAATAGCTTACTTTCTATTTCAGGAAGATCCTGACTCGATTTAATGACGAAATTTCTATATGTGTCCCCAGCCTTCATCTCAATCCACCAATGCTCTAATACTCGGGAATCATATCTCGACAATGAGATATTTGGAATCAAAAATAGCCTAGTCTTTTTTACCCAATGCGCCTTAAACTGTCGGTTGTTATAGCCTGACCGTCTGGTGTTCTTCCTAATACTTGCTGCTTTGTTCACGTGAACGTCGGCATACTGAAAAACAATGTGGAGCCAATAAAGAAAAAGGACTTATTTGTGCTGAAATTTTTAAGTCAAAAAATTAAATCTTTTTTCAAAAAAGAAATCCCAGAAGACATCTTAGAATTTGCTGAAAGTATATTTTACGAGGGAGACTTTGGCGCACAGCTAACAGAAGAGTTATGTGCGCGTTTGCGTAAACAGCGCAATCCTGATGAGGCTGCTGTGAAAGCCATTATCTCCTCTCTTCTCAAAGAAACAATTGCAGCACCTCCTCCTGTCCGTATTCCCTCTAAACCTATGCCTCATATCACGCTTATCTTAGGAGTCAACGGTTCAGGAAAAACCACAACGGTGGCTAAACTCGCCCGCTACTATCAAAAACAGGGTGAGAATGTTCTTATTGTTGCCACTGATACTTTCCGAGCAGCAGGAATGGACCAAATGAAACTATGGGCCGAGCAATTAGGTTGCGGCTTTGTTTCAGGAAAACCAGGTGGAGACCCAGCCGCTATTGCTTATGATGGGATTACAGCGGCTCTTTCTCGTCACTATTCTCATGTATTGATTGATACCTCTGGTAGGCTGCATACTCACGGTCACTTGCTTCAAGAATTAGCAAAAATGGCTAAAGTGTGTAATAAGGCATGCCCAGGTTCTCCTCATGAAGTACTATTAACTATAGATGCTACTTTAGGTGGTAACACGTTAGAACAGGTTCGTTTATTCAACGAAGCGGTTCCCCTTTCAGGATTGATTTTTACAAAAATGGATGGATCAGCAAAAGGCGGAACACTTTTCCGCATAGCCAAACAGCAACAAATTCCAACAAAATTTGTTGGTTACGGCGAGTCCGTAGAAGATTTAGAAGTATTTCAGATAGATCGATTCTTAGAAAAACTGCTGGAAAACTAAGAAGGGTGTGTATGGCTGGACTATGAAATCCAGCCCAAAGACTTACTTACGTCTGTCTCCAGAAGAGAAGATCTGCAACAGGTACCAAAACATCATAATGACGTTGCAGTACATTTTGAGAGCTACAATCAAAGATAACTTGTAACTTAGTTCTCCACTATCTCCGACGCTATGAGCAACCCTGCGAATCATCTGCGCATCTACAACCGTGAGCCCAACAAATAAAGCTAGGCCAACGTAACACATAAGCAGGTACAAAGCTGGCATAGAGACAAAAATAGAGACAATAGCAAAAATTGCCGTGAGCACACAAAATCCTATTAAGGTCAAAAATAAGATCTTACGCATTTGTGTTAGATCGCTTTTTGTAAATGCCCCGTATCCAGCTGCCAAGCCGAAAATCAATGCTGCCGATCCAAATGCAGCCCAGACGACTCCCCCTCCATATTGAGCCGCATAAATAGGAACAACCGTTCCGAAAAATAGCCCTTCTAATACAGAGTACGCTAAGAATAATCCCATAACAGCAGGGACTGAAAGAGAGTGAATTCTCGCGTTAATGAAAAAAGAAACTCCTAAAGTAGCGAAACACCAAATCCACCACAAAGGGAATAACGTCCTATAAAAGCCAGAAAAGTACAACCCCAAAGATACAACGGCTGTTACAGCTAACCCTGCTGTCATCCAACCATACACTCTGGAAGCAAACGTTCCTTGGTAACGAGAATCTTGAACATAATCGAGATCACGCCATCCCATACAACCTCCCACTTGTTAAGATCCTACTATCCGATTTATTACATATGTTAACAAGGATCCAAAATAATCTCTAAAAAATCTTTGTTTAAACAAAAACCAGATAGGAGGATAAAGCAGTATATTTTATTTAATTAATCCGAAAAAGTTGATTAAA
Organism: uncultured Chlamydiaceae bacterium; assembly: GCA_937884635.1. GTDB lineage: Bacteria > Chlamydiota > Chlamydiia > Chlamydiales > Chlamydiaceae > Chlamydia. The sequence continues at coordinate 33,007 of CALGBW010000050.1, read as the reverse complement.
ATAAAAATTCCCATCAAGAGCAAGACACTTTTTCCTCCAAACAGTAGATGCTTTTTAGAAAAATTATTTTTACCATAACGCCCAGTCCATACCATGGCTAAAGGAAACACCCCGACAATAAAGGCAACTCCAAGCCCTCCGGCATAATTCAAGCATTTTAATGCAATACCGGGATAAACTATTGCCCACATCATAGGAATAAGAAAGGTCAGAATAAACAGCACCCCCCTACGTTGTTTTTTCTGCCAGTGAAAAGCGTCGGAAAAAAAGTCCATTACTCCAATAGCCACACCAATAAACGAGGATACTAGGGCAAAAAAGGAAAAGACCTCTCCTACAACATAGACTTCCTGGCTATGTAAACTATTTTTTAAAGCGCTAACAGCTGTACATCCATGAGCTTTAGCCTGTAAGAGCATTGGCATAGGAACAACCCCCAAGACTAAAGCTTCCCATAAGATGTATAGGATGAAAGGAATGGAGCTTCCTATCAAAATTGTTTTCTTTAGATCTTTGACATTTCCTTCCATATAGTAATAAAGAGATGGCAAAACGTTTTGGTACCCAAAAGCTAAAAAGATGATTGGGAACCCGGGAATAGCATCCTTCCAAGAGCTCTCTAACAATAAAGCAGGTTTAAACTGCAAAAAACTCAAGACACAGAAGGCTGCAAAGGCACACCCTAAACCGACCGTGCAAACTCGGTTAAAATAATCCGACACTCGTGTTCCTAGTGTGAGTAAGGGACATACAAGCACAGCAAATCCAATAGGAGCTATATGCTTAATTAAAGAACCGGAGGCTTCTGAGTTAAAGATACGCAGAACCATATTGCCTCCTTCACAAAAGTAAGCAATGAGCAAGGAGTAGAATAGGATCATATAGACAATCCATAACCCCACTTTAGCTGAATTTCCTAAAGTACGCTGTACCATAGAAACTAAATTCACATTTTCTTTTGATTTAAACCAAGAAAGCACTTCCAAATAACAATAACCAGAAAAAATGGAGAATAACCAGCAAAGAAAATAGATACATATTGCGGGAAAAAACCCACCGGCAGCGGTTAACACAGGAATAGCCAGAACTCCGGCACCTATGCTTGTACCAGCAATAAGAAGTGAGCCTCCAAAAATTTTACTAGACATAGGAGCACCAAAAAAACGTATTTAAAATCAAAAAAATTAAGAAAAAATCCTCGGCAATAAATGCAGCCGAATAAGCAGAAAGGCTTTCCTTAAAAAAGCCAAGTATTTGATTGTCTTAACAGACGATAATAGAACATTATCTGTACATCCAGAAACGAATACAAACGCCCTATTGTCTCAAAACAGAGACAACAGAGAAAGCCCGATTGTATCCTAAATAAGAATTATCTAAAACAAAATTCTCCACACCATAAATAAGAACTACTTCCACATATTGTGGAAGTAGCTTGCTAAATTAGGCTAAAGAAAATAGCGCTACAAAATTTACGAAAACTAAAAAGAGCATTCCGAACAAAACAATCCGTCCACCTGGAACTAAATGTTTTTCTTTAGGAGGTTTTTTCCCATAACGAACTTTCCATAACATAAGAGAAGGAAAGACTCCGATAATTAAGGCTTCACCGATTCCTCCAGCATATCGTAAGCACTCTAAAGCAATTTTAGGATAGCTCATAGACCATACGAGAGGGATTAAAAAAGTTAGAGAGTAAATAGCGAATCGATGTTTTTTTCTGTCCCAAGAAAAAGCATCTACAAAAAAGTCCATAATGCTGAGTGCTACACCGACAAAAGAAGAGACCAAAGCAAAGAGAGCAAAAAATTCACCCGCTACATAAAAAGCAGCACACTGTAAAGCATTTCTTAAAGCTCCGGCAGCTGTATAACCGAGTTCTTTCGCACCTAGAAGATTTTCTAAAGGAACAATACCTAGAACCAACCCTTCCCAGATGACATACAAAAGCAGCGGAATAAAACCACCGATGATAATAGCTTTTTTAATGTTCCTTACATTTCCTTCCATATAGTAATACAAAGAAGGAATCACATTTTGAAAACCAAAGGCCAAAAACATAATAGGCAAACTACTTATAGAGTCTCGCCAGGAGCTTCTCAATAAAAGAGAGGCCTTCATATGCATACACCCTAGCACAACAAATGCTCCAAAAGCCATGATAAGCCCTACCATAAGAATACGATTAGCATAGTCGGACACCTTCATCCCTAGCATGAGAAGCGGGCAGAAACAAACTCCAAATACAATAGGAGCAATATTCTGCATCCAAGAAAGATCAATTCCTTGGCATTCAAATACACGGATAATAACATTACCTCCCTCTCGAAAATACGCAATCAATAGGGAATAAAACAAAAACATATATACAAGCCACATGGCCACTTTAGCCTTACCGCCTAAAGTATTTTGCACCATAGAGATCATATTGAGATCTTTTTGTCCCTTGAACCAGGTCATTACTTCTAAATAGCCCAAAGCTGAAGCTATAGAGAATAACCACGCAATACAGTATAAAAACGTTGCAGGGAAAAAACCTCCCGCAGCTGTCAAAACAGGAACGGCTAAAACACCTGCTCCTATGGTTGTCCCAACAATGATGAGAGCTCCTCCTAAAATTTTACCTGACATATAACAATCCTGAACTTATTACTTTACTACAGGCACTCCTCTCCCTCTATGAGGGAAAGGAGTGCAAAGCCTTCTAGAAAACTATAGAGTCTTGTTATAGAACAACACGCCTTAACAAGTTACTACAGCCCTAATCGGCCTATAATTTTTGATATGGAAATTTTGATAACTGTTGATTACTACTCAACAGTGACAGACTTAGCCAGATTTCTCGGTTTATCTATCTCTAACCCATTTTGTAAAGCTATATGATAGGCCATCACCTGTCCTGCCATTGCATACAGGATAGGTGTGGCCATAATATGGCTATCGGGAATCAAGATCTGTTCATCCGATACAGCAGCGATATCCTTGTTAGACTCCGGAGCCAGGGCTACCACATGAGCTTGTCTAGCCTTCACCTCCATAATGGAGCCAACCATTTTATTATAAACGTAGGAATCACCACAAAAGGCAATAACTGTTGACCCTTTACTGATCAAAGCGATAGGGCCATGTTTCATTTCCCCCGCAGGATATGCATTGGCTTCGACGTAAGCAATCTCTTTTAATTTTAGAGCTGCTTCCATACAAATAGGGTACATAAAACGACGGCCTAGAAAAATAAAAGAACGTTGTTCTTTATAAGCCCGAGCCCAAGAAAGTAATTTATCATTACGCAATAATCGACGACTGAGAGAAGGAAGCTCCCGCAAGCCTAATCCTATTTCTCTGAGTTCCTCTACAGAGCACGTCTGTCTTTCCTTTGCGCATTTCATTCCAAGTAAAATCAGAAGCAAAAGCTGGGAAGAAAATGCTTTAGTAGAGGCAACCCCTACTTCAATGCCTACCTCTAAAAAGAGGCACTCATCTACACCTAAAGCTAAAGCGGAACCTTGAACATTACAGATCCCTAGGATCTTCTTCACTTCCTTACGACGAAATTCACGTAAAGCTGCTAAAGTATCTGCTGTTTCTCCTGACTGGCTAATGAGAATAACTAAACTATTCTCTCCTATGTATGCATCGCGATAACGAAATTCAGAGGCAATTTCAACCTGAACAGGGATCCCGGCTAGAGATTCCATCAAATACTTGGCTAAGAAACCAGCATGATACGAAGAGCCACATGCAACAATATGAATAGAATCAAAGTCCTTTAAGGAAAGCTCCGGTAAAAATGACTCCTGAAGGTCTCCACATTCACTTAAATACTTCTGCGTCAAACGAGAAAAGATATCTGGCTGCTCATATATCTCTTTCAGCATGTAGTAGTTATATCCATCCTTGCCTATTTCTGCATCTAAGCAAGAAATCAACCTCACTTCTTTTTCAATTTTTTGTAAAGAAAAGTTATATGTCTCTATCCCTTTTCCAGAACGAATAACAGCTAACTCCCCTGAAGACAATGCCTGAGAACTATTTGTATATTTAGAAAAAGCATGCACATCAGAAGCAAGAAACACCTCATCTTCTCCTAACCCCAAAAGCAAAGGGCTTTCTTGTGCAGCACACAACAATGTCTCTGGATAATCCTTGTGCAACAAAGCACAAGCAAAAGTTCCCTTTAACTGTGATAAGGTCAAAGAAAAACTAAATACTAGGTCTTTAGAAACAGCGTAATGTAAAGCAAAAAGCTGAGCTATCACCTCAGAGTCTGTTTCTGAGCGAAAAACGACACCCCTTTCCAATAACTCTGATCGCAATTCTTTATAGTTTTCAATAATGCCATTATGCACCACAGCACAGGAGTTATGCTGATCAACATGAGGGTGGGCATTAGTAACGGAGGGCTCACCATGCGTTGCCCAACGCGTATGTCCTATCGCCATTTGAGCTGGATATTCCCTTCCCTGAAAGACCTCAGCCAATACGGATACCTGTCCTAAAGTCTTGTTTAAAACAAGCTCTCCAGAATCAACTAACGCAATACCAGCAGAATCATATCCTCGATACTCTAATCGTGACAAACCATCTAAGACTATAGGAACTGCTCGTCGTTTACCTAAATACCCAAAAATCCCGCACATATTCCTAATTTAGTACCCCTAGCTCTGAGTCTACAACATCAGCGATAGCCTTGGCAAGGCTGTCAACTTGATGTTTCTTTGCCCCCTCAACCATAACTCTGCATGTATTTTCGGTTCCAGAGTATCTTAATAAAACCCGCCCAAAATCACCTAGAGATGCCTTTACATCGTTTAATACTTCTTGAACAGAGGGAAGCGTATCTAAAGGAATCTTATCTCTTACAGCAACATTAATTAAAGCTTGAGGGCTCTTATCAATGGGAGCGGTCAAATCAGACAAAGTAGACTCACTCTCAATCATAATACGCAGTACCTGCAAAGCAGAGACAATCCCATCACCAGTTGTATTATAATCTAGAAAAATAGTATGACCGCTTTGCTCCCCACCTAGAATAGCGCGAGACTCTAACATTTTTTGTAGAACATGGCGATCACCAACTGGTGATGTCAGAACATCAATACCCAAAGATTCAAGATAACGAACCACCCCGAAGTTCGTCATAACGGTAGCCACGACACGATCCTCTTGCAATGCCTCTCGTTTTTTCAATTCAGAAGCGCAAATACCAAGGATTAAATCCCCATCAACAATATGTCCTTTTTCATCTACCATAATCACACGATCACCATCCCCATCTAGGGCAATACCTACATGTGCTTTATGTTCTATGACCGCTTTTTGAATAACAGATGGGTATAAGGCTCCACATTGATCATTAATATTGCAACCTGTTGGTTCACATCCGTAACAGATAACTTCTGCATCTAATTCCTCAAAAACAGAAGGGGCCACTTTATAAGCAGCACCATGAGCGCAATCTAAGACAATTTTTAATCCCTTTAATGTTACTCCCCTAGGGAAGGTAGCCTTCGCAAATTCAATATAGCGGCCCATAGCATCTATGACGCGTTTGTTCTTCCCAACTTCATGGTCATAAGGAAGGTAACCAAATGTTCCCGAAGCAACCATCTCTTCAATACGTCGTTCCAAGGGTTGTCCAATCTTGAAACCCTCAGAAGAAAAAATCTTAATTCCATTATCGGGGTAGGGATTATGAGATGCAGAAATCATAATACCGGCATCAGCGCGGTATGCTCTTGTAATGAATGCAACACCCGGAGTAGGAATAGGGCCCAAAACTAATGTTTCAATTCCCATTGATGTCAGCCCTGCAATCAGAGCATTCTCAAACATATATCCTGACAAACGGGTATCCTTTCCAACAACGACCCTATGCTTACCAGCACGTTTTTCCAAAAGAACGCCAGCAACGGCCTTACCCAATAAAACAGAAGTCTCCACAGTCATAGGCTCATGGTTAGCTTTTCCACGAATCCCATCTGTACCAAATAATACTTGTATCTCTTGTCCTGTCATACCTGCTCCTGTACAAAACAATACAGCGACGCCCCTATTGTTAGTTTTGAATCGTCAGTTTACTTCTTAGAAGAAGTCAGATTGTGGCTTTTATGAGAATAATGAGACCAAGCCATATAAATCTTATCTAATCCGGGGTAAACGGATCGACGAATATCTAACAAAGACAGTGCATCTGAAAAATGCACATGTTTCAAAAGCTTCTTATTAAAAAAACTCACTTTTTTCGTAGGAGACAAAGGGGTGAGTCGGTATTGCATTTGCAAAATTAACGTAGACAGAATGAAATTTTTCTTAGAACAACTGGTAAATGAATCAGCGAAAAATTGTCCTAAGAAATTCCTAATATAATCAAATACACTAGCAATAGGAATATTCTCCTGTTCTCGGAACTTATAGCGAACATTGAAGTTCACTAAAGGAAACAGAAGAATGGCAAGAAGTTGATGCCTTTCATAAGACTGTTTTTTCTGGACCTTCTTGTCCAATGCTTCTAAACAAGAAAACGTTTGCTCTCGCAACGTTTGATTAAGACGGAAAGCTTTATCCATATAGGGGAATAAAACTTCCAGTAAATTGTATTCTGCAGCTAATCGGAAAAATTGTTCTGATGCCCCAGAGCCCAAAACTTTGATCATTTCCTCGAACACACGTACAGGAGAGCTTTTTACAATTTCCCAACGACACTCTTGAAGAGCATCCAATGTCTTAGGATCCACGTCAAAAGAAAAACGTGACAGGATCTTCAATAATCGCAACATGCGGACCGGGTCCTGTCTAAAACGCACTGTAGGATCCCCAATAGTCCTCAAATAACGATTACGTAAATCACTTACTCCCCCAGTATAATCTATAATAGACTCCTCTGAAGGATCATAGAATAAACCGTTAATTGTAAAATCTCTTCTTAACACATCTTCTTCAGGAGATCCCCAAAGATCATCCTTAGTGATAAGAGAGTCCTCTTCATTGCTTCCCGAACGAAAAGTAGATACTTCTATAATCTGATTAGCAAATCTTACGTGTGCTAAACGAAAACGCCTGCCAACTAAGATACAGTTTCTAAATACCGCTTTAATTTCTTCAGGTTTTGCTGAAGTAGAGATATCGAAATCCTTGGGTGTATTACTAAGCAACAAATCGCGGATACATCCCCCAACGATATAAGCTGTGTGCCCCGCATTTCTAAGAGCCTTAACCACAGAAAGAGCGTTAGGAGAGAAATCTTGTAATTGGATGTTATGATCCTCAAAGGAGTAGACAACAGGAGTAAGACCCGGTTTCGAAGATTTTCTAAACACTAGCAAATCCCAAGAAAAGAGAGTTTCAGCAACAAAGATGCAAAAGCCATAGAACTTACATAGCCTAGAGGCTCTTACCTTTATACAATTTTCAGACTAAGACGAAAAGCGGAAACCTTCAAAGTTCTCTATACAGAAAGATTTCCACGATCCCTGCTTGCCAATTCGAACTCACAAAATATGATTAGCTTTTACCCCAATGACTAAAAACACTAAGACAAAAGACAAAAAAAATTGTTAAAAAGAGATTCCATACCAGAATTATTCTTATCGTGGTATGATTAAGTAGGTGAACCTCATGCTAACGGATTCTCGCTGTTTAGGTCAAACTTTGAGCCACAATGTTTCCTTCCACTCTCGTTCATGCTCTGTATCCTATAGGGCTTATAGCTAATTTAGTTTTTGGCACAGCTTTCTCCATCCAATGGATACTCAGTGAGCGGCGGCGTCATTCCTGCGCACCAAAAATATTTTGGATTTTTTCGCTAGCTGGTGCTGTTCTGATGATCTTTCATGGTATTATTCAGAGTCAGTTCCTTATTACGCTTCTGTATTCCATAAATTTCATTATTTATTTCCGCCATTTGAACATGCACTCTAAGCACCGTATTGCTTTCAGTACTACCCTGCTGTGTCTAGGAGCTCTGGTCTTAGTTTCTTCTTCACCTTTTTTAATTGGAGCTTTGTTCCTACCTAACATGCAGTGGATGGCTGCTCCCAATGTGCTCAATTTACCTATACAACAGCCTACTTTAGCCTGGCAGTGCCTTGGAAGTTTAGGACTTATTACCTTTTCTTCTCGGTTCTTCATTCAGTGGTATCGCTTAGAAACCTATGAGGACTCTTCCCTTTCCGAGGCATTTTGGATAGCAGGTTTATTAGGAGGAGTTCTGACCTTAGCCTACTTTATCCGTGTAGGAGATCCCGTTAACATTTTAGGTTATAGTTGTGGAATCGTGCCTACGCTAGCAAACTTACGCATACTAAGAAGAAAAAAACGCGACCCTCTTCTTCCAGACAATAGTTTCTTTTTTTCAGCTGGGGAGATGAGTGGGGACATATTAGGAGCAAACCTTCTTCGTTCTCTTCGTGATCTTTACCCCGACACACAGTTCTTTGGAGTCGGTGGTCCTCACATGCGCGCGGAAGGGCTCCATCCTATCCTGCGCATGGAGGATTTCCAAGTATCAGGATTCTTAGAAGTAGCAACTTCTTTTGTTTCTCTGTATCGTAAGTACCGGTATCTATACAAAAGCATACTAAAAGCAAATCCTAAGGTTGTTGTATGCATAGATTTCCCAGACTTTCACTTACTCTTAGTAAAAAAACTGAGAAAAAAAGGATTCAAAGGGAAAATCATTCATTATGTTTGTCCTAGTATTTGGGCTTGGCGCCCCAAAAGAAAAGCAACTCTAGAAAAATATTTAGATGCTTTATTCCTAATTTTACCTTTTGAAAAAGAGCTATTTGCAAAATCTACTCTACAGACAGCTTACCTAGGACATCCTCTAATACAGTCCGTGCAAGAGTTTCAACATAATGCATCCTGGAAAGATGAATTAGGTATTTCTTCCCTGCCTATTATTGCAGCTTTCCCTGGAAGTCGGAAAAGCGATATTATAAGAAACTTACATATCCATATTCGTGCGTTCATGATGTCATCTCTAGCGCAAACGCACCAACTGTTAGTATCTTCTTCTCATGAGAAGTATGATTCCTTAATCCAATCTCTTTTAGACCAAGAGGGGTGTAAGCAAGGAAAGGTAGTTCCTTCTCGTTTTCGATATGAGCTTATGCGTGATTGCGATTGTGCATTAGCTAAATGTGGCACTATTGTGCTAGAGACAGCCTTGAATCAAACCCCTACTATTGTGACATGTTTATTGAGACCTTTTGATGTATTTTTAGCAAAATACGTCTTTCGTATTTTCCTGAAAGCCTATTCACTCCCCAACCTCATTATGTCTTCCTATATTTTCCCAGAGTTTATTGGTGGAAAGGAAGACTGTATGCCAGAAGAGATTGCTGCATCTTTAGACTTACTGAATACCGATACAAACCGCACGCAGCAAAAACTAGCTTGTGAACAATTAGGGGAAATTATGTTGAAAGATATTGTTGATATTCAAGAGGTCTTTCAACGCATATGCGCAAGTTAAATTAAGAAATAAACAAACAAAAACCTAAAAAGGAGGAAGCGCGATTCTTCCGAAAAGAGGACTTTGCGCGAAATGATGAAGCAGACTGTTTTCCAAAAAGCTCTCTTTTTCTCTTTATTATCTACTTCTTCTTCATTTGCCAATCTTGTTCTCCCCTTATCCGGCACTCGCTCAGGAGAAGACCCAGAACTCTTTACCATGCTAACCACCTCCCCTCAAGGAACCAACTACACCCTGAGAGGTGAGTTTCTTTTATGTAATTACTCTCCTTCCTCTAACCAGAAGCAAGGAGGTGCTTTCTGTAACTTAGAAGGAAACTTGACCTTTTCTGGAACGACTCCCCTATCCTCTTTAATCTTCAGATCCCTAAGCGTAGAAAACAAGGGAGCTGGGGTATTCTCCAATACACCAATTCGATTTGAACGATTGAAAAAAATCGTTGTAGAAAATTGTCAAGGTTCAGGAGGGATTATCACAGGCAAGCAAGATATTTGCTTCGATAAGAATTCATATATCCTCTTCCTAGATAACGTGGGACTGAACCACGGGGGAGGCATTTTCTTAACAGGCTCACAACCCTCCAAGCTGATCTTTAATGAACAATCTGGAAGCATAGCCTTTATCCGTAACCGCGTTGCTACATCTACTGGAAGTGGAGGGGCAATTAGCAGCGAAGTACCGGGATCGTCCATCACCTTTTGCTACAATGAAGACGTAATTTTTGAAAATAATGCAGCACAAAATGGTGGGGGTATTTTCAATCCTCAAGGAGCTGTAGAATTTGCTGGAAATAGAGCTCAGGTTACTTTCTCCTCCAATAGAGCAGAACAAGATGGAGGGGGAATCTATTCCAACTCCTTAGACATAAGCAGACAAGAACAAGGAGTCTTATTCTATAAAAATCATGCTCAACAACTTGGTGGGGCTATACAGGCCCCTTTCATTACCGTTAAAGATAATGAAGGTCCTGTCACCTTCAGTCAGAACACTTCGTCAAAAGGAGGAGGAGCTTTATCTACATCCATCTGCAATATCACAGCTACCGAAACAATTCTCTTTTCTGAGAATACAACAGGGAATTTAGGAGGAGGAGCTATCTACCTTAGCGGCTCCCAACCAAAACTAAACTTACGAGCACATCAAGGGGATATTATCTTCCAAAATAACATGATGTTGTCCTCTGCGAAAGACGATTCCCTCTATACCCATAATGCGATTCTCATCAAAGACGCCCCTAAAGAATGCAATCTGGTTGCACATGAGAATTGCTCTGTTATTTTTTACGACCCTATTCTCTCGGTTGCTTGTGGCACTAACCCCATCCATATTAACACCAAGGATCATACTGCACATAAAGGATCCATTATCTTCTCTGGCGATCAACTCTCTCCCAACGAATATCAGAACAAGGCGAATAAAACTTCCATTCTTAACCAGCCTGTGTTGTTACATAACGGGATTCTATCTATAGAAGGCGGAGCCATCCTTGCCGTGCAAACGTTTAAACAAGATGGCGGTCTCCTAAACCTAAGCCCCGGCTCTGTCCTCACAACCTACAATAACACTGGGAAAGAAGACATGGTGATTGCCAACCTTAGCTTTGGTTTGAGCAACACCAACTCACAGCTTCCCGCTGAAATACGAGCTGGCAGCTCCGAGTTAGTCTTACTAGGCTCTCCTAAAATTTATGACGCTGAAGAAAGCTTTTATCAGGATCACTCTCTGGCATCCTATCCATACCATATGCAAATTCTGCTTACTTCAGATAAAGGCATTCATACGGAAGGATTTTCTCCTAAAGAAATTCACATCGCTCACGATGCTTATGGCTATCAGGGATCTTGGAATTTCAGTTGGTCACCAGAAGATACAAAAAAGAAAAAGGTACTCAAAGCAACATGGATTCCTACAGGACAGTTTGTTTTAGATCCTAAGAGAAAAGGAGTTCTAGTCCCCACCTCTTTATGGGGAACTTTCTATGGTCTTCAGGCAACAACCCATGCTATTGCAGATAACTATCTAAATAATAACTTGCTCTTCCCTATCAACCACGCTTGCTGTTTTGGAAGTGTTCTATCCTCTATAACGGAACAGCATTCAGATGCCCATGGGAAATTCACAACAAAACGATTGGGGCATAACGTCGGTATTCACTTACCCATAGAATCCAATACTGTACTTTGCGGGACATTCACCAAATTATATGGGCATGTATCCCAACCGGCCTCTGACCGTGCTCACTCCCACATGTATGCAGGGACATTAGCTCTCTTTAAAAATTGGAGAGCGTTTTCTTTCCGTTCCCTAGTTACTTACTGTGAAGAGTCCTTTGAATCTAAATTGCAAACAACGAAAAAAGATCTATCACAAGGGATATGGAAAAACCAAGGCGTACAAGGAGCTATAGGGGTTTCCTATGCCTATCCTAAGGGAATACACTGCATTAAGATCACTCCATTCATTGACCTCGAATATACAGCTCTCTCCCTAACACCATTTATTGAAACAGGCCATGATCCTCGATACTTCTCCTCTTCTCACCTGTACAATATTTCCCTACCAACAGGAGTATCGATAGAAATCCGTCTATTCGGTAAGCAGTATTCGTTACTGTCACAACTGAGCTTGGCATATAGTAAGGATATTCAACGCGAAGATCCAAAAAACCAAGCATCTCTTATCTTAAACCAGCATGCTTGGAATGTCAGCGGTTGCTCAGTTGGCACAGAAGCCATTAGCTTTAAATTGAGATCTACACTCAAATATAAGTTCCTGACTTCCTACTTAGGCATTACAACAACTGAAAGAGAGGGTCACAACTTCTCCGGAGATGGGTTCGGCGGAATCTCCTGTTCCTTCTAGAAAATCTATCGCCTCTCTTTGCTAGTAAAGAGAGGCTCCTTCCTTACAAAATCACCTCTGATACTCCGTTAAAAATCTTGCCTAATTTGCCGGTCTAATTTATCTAACGCATATCTAGTTAGTGAATTTCTCAATGGGTTTTTTCTATGAAGTGGCTATCAGCTACAGCTGTTTTTGCTGCCGTTCTTCCCTCTACAGTGCTCAGCGTTCCAATTTCAAAAGAGCTAAATAAAAACAAGCAAGGTGGATCAGGTGGTGATTTTACAGAAAAAACAAATAGTGATGCCGGTGTTACATATACCGTTTATGGGGATGTAATTTATTCTAATTTTGGCGGATCTGCTATTTCCGCTTTATCCTCTCTCTCAAGCAAACACCCCTCTCTCTCTACCGCAGGAGAGAACTACCCATTCTCACGTTACCTCAATCTGCTAGAGTCCTTGCTCTACTCCTACCAACCAGGGAATGGAACGAGCTTTTCCCAACTATTAGCAATGCACACGCTCTCCCCGCATAGTTCTTTCATACCAAATTTATTTGCAGCTACTTCTGCAACAAGCACAGACGTAGTTGGTGGAGGAGCTTTTAGCAACCCTCATAAAGGCCCTTTGACTTTCATTACAAACGTAGGAGCCCCTGGATCGCTGACCCTAGACTCAATCAATATATCTGGACCTGGCGGAGCTATTTTCTCCTTAGGTCCTATCTCCTTTGATGGTCTGAAAAGCTTAACTTTTAATAACAATTCTTCTCGCAACTCAGGTGGTGCCCTGTCCACCAACTCTACCCTATCTATCACTAACATTGCTGAAGCCATTACCTTTACAAACAACTCCGCCAAAACAGTTGCTCAAACAGTAGTCACAGATCCTATGCAAGCAGGAAATGGTGGAGCTATTTTCACAGAAGGGGCTACAACTATCGCAGCCTATGGCTCTATGTTATTCTCCAATAACAAAGCAAGTTTCACTCCTTACACACCACCTACACCTACAACAACACCTACTACTACTGCCACCACATCCTCAATAACTTCGGGAACTACAGCAGCTGCAGCAACAATAGATACTGAGTATACAGGGGCAGGGGGAGCTATTTGTTCTTTAGGCGCTCTTTCTATTACTCACAGCCCTGGGTTATCAGAATTTTCTTCCAATTCCGCAACAGGAAATGGAGGTTCTATCTTCTGTGCACAAGATATTAATCTTTCTTCGATTGCTTCCTTACTCTTTCAGGAAAATACAAGTAAGCAAAGTGGCGGTAGTATTTATTCTAAAGGGGCTCTAACAATAGATGGGATTTCTAAATCCCTGCTATTCAATGCCAACTCTGCAGACAAATGTGGTGGGGCTATCTATTGTGCTGATGATCTTACTATCTCCTCCTCCAATAATGTTGTATTCTCTACAAACTATTCAAACGTTACTAGTACAGAACAAACTGCTAGTACAACAGGTGGTGGTGGAGCAATTTACGGAGGAGGAAACCTCTTTTTCTCCAACATAACAGAAAACTTGGAGTTTTCTGATAACAAAACTCCTCTGTGTGGGGGGAACTTATTTTCAAGTAAAAACATTGCTGTTTCTGACTGCGATCAACTCATTATTTCTTCAGGATCTGCGGGAAAACAAGGGGGGGGGATCTATGCAAGTGCGTTCTCTTGCTCCAATGTAGGTGCAACAACTATCTCTGGGAATATTGCAGAAGATGGAAATGGTGGTGGGATCTATGCCAGCCAAGTTACTTTTGGCAATGATGGATCAAAAATCTATGGCTCCGTTTCTATTGAGAATAACCAAGCAAATAAACCTTCAAATTTATCAGGAAGTAATGACGTTGATAAAGCTGTCGGAGGGGGAATATATAGCGAAGGTTCAATTACTTTCTCTTATTTGGAATCCGTTAGCATTAGCTCTAACTCAGCTATTGAAAATGGCGGTGGAATTTATAACAAGAAAAATCAAACAGTCACAAATACAATATTCAATCATATTGTGTCCGTAACGCTGTCTGACAATCATGGTAACGATGGAGGAGGTATCCATGCGGATACCGTGACATTCTCCAATATAGATGCCCTAGATATTGTCAACAACTCAGCCCAAACGTATGGTGGTGGACTCAGCGCTACTTCAATTACCTTTGATAACATTGGTAGCATTACTATTGCCAATAACATAACATACCAGTCTGGTGCAGGGATCAATGCAACATCTGGTAGCGGCCCAAAATTATCGTTCTCCAATTTAAATAATGGAATGATAGTCAGTCATAATTCCATACAGGCGGATGCTGCCCACTCTTACCGAACTCTTGGAGGTGCTGGCTTTTACCTAAACGCAATTGAATTTGATAATGTTCGAGGAGTATGTGCTTTTGTTGGAAATAGTATTACAGATTTGAACCCAAATCCTTACAAACCTAATGCTATAATAGGTGGAAGCAACAATAACACAGGAAGCACCAATGATACATATCCTTCAGTATTTGGAGGGGCTTTATACGCTGAAAATAATGCGTTGTCTCTAAAAAACAACGGGTCCATGTTATCTTTAATTTTTTCAGAAAACTCTGTATCTACGGTAAAAGAAAAAACTGAGGGGCAAATTGCAGGAGGAGCTATTTACTGCAAAGATCTTGCTTTGGAAAATTGTTTTGCAGTTTTTTCTAATAACTCTGCATCTTTGGGGACTTTAAGCCCCAGCACATCACCAACTTCCCCCATAACAGATCCCAAAGCTGCTTTAGGCGGCGCAATAGCCGTGCAGAATAAACTAGAAACCAAAAATCAGGTTAACCTTTCTTTTTCAGGCAACCAGGCCGATAAAGGGTCTGCTATTAGTTGCTATTCTAAAGACACCTCATACACTGATCAAAAAATTTCTCTTGCGAGCATCGGAACAATCTTATTCGAAAATAACATAGCAAACGAACGCGGAACAATCTCTACCCCTAGCCTTTCTATTACAAACGGCTGCATAAAATTTTTAAATAACACATCTGGACATGATGGAAGTGCTATTTACTTTACTAAAGACTGTTCCATTACAGCTAAAGCACCTATCCTGTTTGAGGGTAATCTAGTTACAAAAGATTCTACAGGGACGCAACAAACATCGGGAGGAACTCAGCAGTCTAACACTGACAACCTAGGCGCGGCTATATTTGGAAAAAATATAGAACAAACCCCTCCTCCTGAACCAGCAAATCTCCCTCTTACATTAACAGCAGAATCCAGCGATATTACTTTTAGAAACAATGGACTACAAACAACAGATACCGCACCTACTAAATACTGCAGTATAGCTGGAAAAGTAAAGTTAGCACTCAACGCCGCAGCAGGATATTCTGTTAACTTTTTCGACAGTGTCAATGTCTCCCCAGGACCAACAGCTATAGGAAGTGTTTATGAGACTCTAGATATTAATAAAAACAATTCTACCTATTACTGGGGAACCATATTCTTTTCTGCAGACTTACATGAGAACAAATCCTATATTTCTCAAAAAGCAGTACTACATGGAGGAACCCTTTCTCTAGGCAAAGAAGTTGAACTCCACCTTATCTCTTTTGAACAAAAACCTGGATCGCAACTCCTTCTTGGACCAGGAGCCAAACTTCTAACACAAAACCTTGCAGATGGTGGCATCGTTGTAGATAATGTTGGCATTAATCTCAGCGACGTAACTATAAAGGATAAGACAGAAAGTAATCTATTTGCTCCTCCAACCCTTACTCTTGTTACGACTGCTAACACGGGTGGCTCCAGTCAAACTCAAAACACAGCTGATCAAAATACTATCAATGTTTCCGGTTCTATCTCTATAGTAGATCCTGCTGGTGATTTCTATCAAAATCCGGCTTTAGGCCAAGACCAAGTAATTACTTTACTTTCACTAGAAAAAGGCACTACAGGCGGTTCAGTCACTGTCTCTTCTGATTTAAAACTAACCGGAGACCTTGTCCCACAGAAAGGTTATATTGGCACTTGGGAGCTCGTAAAACCAGAACAAGACCCTAAAGAAATCAAAGCCAAATGGACTTTTGAGCAGTATCGCAGATGGATTTATATCCCTAGAGATAATCACTTTTACGTGAACTCTATCCTAGGTACGCAAAACTCTATGGTTGCTGTCAAACAGGGCATTATCAACAACATGTTGAACAGCGCTCGTTTCGATGATGCAGCGTATAACAATATTTGGTTGTCAGGAGTAGGCTCCTTTATCCAACATGCTGGAGAAGATCGCTCTATGGAGCTGAGCTACCATACACGAGGGTTCTCAGCTGCTATCGATGCAAAACCTAGACCTGATTTCATCCTGGGTGCTGCATTTAGTGAGACATTTGGAAAATCCAAGTCTATCCGCCATATTGATAATTACCACCATAAAGGCTCTGACCATGCCTTCCAAGGAACTTTATATACAGGATCATCATTCTATCTTCCCTACAGAAGATACCAACCAAGACGGCCAGTTCTTCTTCAAGGTGTGCTTTCATTCGGGTATATCAAACATGATACAACGACGTATTACCCATCTATTCATGAAAGGAACATTGGTGACTGGGAAGATTTAGGTTGGTTGGCTGATATTCGCTGCACAGTAGACTTTAAAGAGCCAACGCAACAAGCGAGTACGCGACTCTCCTTCTACACAGAAATTGAATATACTAGCATCCGCCAGAAACAATTTACAGAGGTGGATTACGATCCTAGGTTCTTTGACAACTGTACATTCAGAAATCTTGCTGTGCCATTTGGTGTTGCCTTCGAGGGTGCCTTTATGCAATACAACATTTTGATGTACAATAAGCTGTCTATTGGTTACCTACCTGTTCTCTACAGAAATGCTCCTCGTTGCAAATACAGAGTCTTATCAACTGGTAAGGAAGGTTTGATCATAGCAAGTATCCCCACACGTAGCGCGGGTAGAGCTGAATACAGTACGCAGTTATATCTTGGTCCTTACTGGACTCTCTACGGTGCCTATGCTATCGATGCTGGTATGTACACACTAACCCAAACGGCTAATGCCGGTGCTCGTATGATCTTCTAAAAGAAAAAGGGTCATAGCCGTTAAGCTATGACCCTTTTTCAAAGACGGAAAGAGTGGGATTCGAACCCACGGTACGCGTTAACGCACACACGCTTTCCAAGCGTGCTCCTTAAGCCACTCGGACATCTCTCCATAAGGAAAATAAAAGGATATCCGAAAATCTTCATTTTTATCAAGATAGAGGATTTGTTTACTGTGCAAAAGCCTCTAAAAGTCTAACAATGGATAAAAACCCATTTCTGAGTTGTTCGATAGAAAAGTTTTCCTCGGCAGCATGAATACGGTCGCTATGGTAGGAAGTTCCACAAACTACAGCAGAGGCTCCTGATACCTTAGCTAATAGAGGAGCTACAGGAATAGAACCCGTCATATTTTTTTCTTTACAAGGTTTGTTATATATCTTCTCGTAAATACCACATAGTAAGGAAGAAATTCGTAGACCATTAGGGCTTCTCCATCCTTGAGAGCCATCAATCATCTCTAGGGAACATGAGATAGAATCTGGGATTCGACTTTTCACATGTTTGGATACACATTCGAAGACAAACTGAGGATCTTGATTAGGAATCAAACGACAAGAAAGATAGGCTACAGCTTTATAAGGAATGACTGTTTTAAACCCTGGGCCAGTATACCCACCAGAAATACCATTAATTTCTATAGTTGGATAGAGACTCGCTGCCTCTTGAGGTGTTTTAGCTGGTGGGTATAAGGTAGGAGTAAATGCAAAAACTAAAGGCTCATCGTCCTCAGCAGAACCTATTGGCGCGATCATCCCTTCATAGAATCCCTCTACAGCAATAGAGTTGTCTTCATTGTGAAGAGATGCAAGAGCCTCAGCTAAAGCCCTATTTACATTATAAGCAATACCTCCAAATGTACCCGAATGCATATCCTGAGAGCCCTCTTCAAGAGTAAGCACCATCGTCACAATCCCCCGCCCTCCTACTAGAACACTAGGAGATTCTTTAGACGCAAATCCTCCATCTACGATAAGAAAATGATCTGCCCGCAATTGCTCGTGTTTTTTCTCTGCAATCTTTTTCAAAAGCGAGCTACCGCTCTCTTCTTCACCTTCAATAACCCAAGAAATATTCAAAGGAAAGTCACTATGAAGGCTATAGAAATATTCCAATGCCTTCCAAGTATAAAAACACTGCCCTTTATTATCAGAAGCTCCTCTAGCCAACAACCGCTCCTCTACCCTTCTCATAGTAAAGGGATCCCCCAACCAACCATCAGAAAGATTGGCTGGTTGAACATCATAGTGATTGTACAACAATAACGTCTGGGCTGAAGGATCAGGGCTCTTATAAGAAGCAAAGATAATAGGTGGATGTCCCGGCTCTTCCCAAAGCTCTACCGCAAAGATAGAACGCAATCTATCTACTAAAAAATGAGCACACTCATGACAATTAGGCAAATAATGTGCATCACAACTCACAGAAGAAAAATGCAGAAATTGGGCAAACTCCTCTAGAAAATCCTTACTACGATTTTCAAAGTAATCTTCATCTTCCATCTATCTTACTCCTGTCTTCCCATAGGGAAGACTTCAGCCCGAAGGTTAACCTTCGGGCTGATTATACATTAATCTTCAGGTTTTAATGCGACGAATCGAATGACTTCTCCTTGAGAAACCATCAAGAGGATGTTACTTCCCTTAAAGTCTTTGAGGACATGATTAAGCTCCTCTACAGAAGAAACCCTTTGTCTATTTACAGCCAGGATCAACTGTCCTGGTGCAATACCTGCGGAGGCAGCTGGAGAGCTTGCTTCTACAGAAGCGACCATGACTCCCTTCGTGTCAGTAGGAATACCCAGTTTCTTCGCGATCTCTGGAGTTACGTTCTGTACACGAATTCCTACACGCTGCAAAGCGGATGTCCCATCATCTTGGGGAGCTTGTGTCACCGTAACAGGAATTTCAATTTCCTTGCCCTCACGCATAATTCTTAACACCACGCGCGTGTTCGGTGTTGTAAGGGAAATAGCATTACGGAAAGAACTTAGCGACTCTACTTCCTTACCATTGCAGGCAATAATCACATCCTCTTGCTTTAATCCAGCCTTCTCTGCAGGAGAACCACTGACTACATCTGTAATCAAAGCACCGTATACCCGACCTAATTTGTAACAAGATGCAAGATCAGCATCAATAGGTTGCAGTGTAACTCCTAAGAATCCACGCGTTACTTGCCCGTCATGAATGAGCTGATCAATGATCCGCTTTGCCATTAAGCTGGGAATAGCAAAGCTAATACCAATATAACCGCCGTTACCACTGACAATCGCCGTGTTTACACCAATCACTTGTCCATCAATATTTAAAAGAGGACCTCCTGAATTCCCAGGATTAATTGCTGCATCCGTTTGGATAAAGTCTTCGAAATCAGCGATATGTAGCTGATTTCTTCCCTTAGCACTAATGACACCTACAGTAACTGTAGCCTGCAAGCCAAAGGGATTTCCAATAGCAATAGCCCAATCCCCTATCTTTAAATTGTCTGAATTACCAAAAGACAGATGAGTCAAATTCTCTGCTGAAATCTTGATAACAGCTAAATCAGTTTTTGGGTCCAATCCAACTACTTTAGCTGGGTATTTCTGCCCGTTGTGCAGAGTTACATGAATCTTTCCAGCATCTTCCACCACGTGGTGATTTGTCACGATATAGCCATCGGAAGAAACAATAAACCCTGTTCCTCGAACAGCCTCTTTATTAGACTGTGGGCGTTCCTTCGGAGAGGGAAGACCAAAGAAACGATTGAAGAACTCATCATTGAAGTAATCAAATGGATTCTCTCCATTTCCCTTTCTCGCTGGAGAGGAAGACGTACGTGCATTTTTAGGGAAACTTTCAATATAAACAACCCCAGGAGTAGCCTTTTCAGCGACACGTGAAAATCCTGCTGAAACCTCTTTTAAAATTACTTCTTGAGACAATTCTGGTTTACTTTCTTTCTTATAAGCAGCAAGCCCTTCGAAGTTCGTTATAGAAATTCCAGAAAAAACAGTCGCAGTTAACAACAAATGTATAGACTTTCTCATCTCATTCACCACGCCATAAAACAGGAGCGGTCATCCTCCTTGTCTGCTCATCTATATCTACAGGCCAATCTTAACC
Source organism: uncultured Chlamydiaceae bacterium (assembly GCA_937884635.1). Classification (GTDB taxonomy): domain Bacteria; phylum Chlamydiota; class Chlamydiia; order Chlamydiales; family Chlamydiaceae; genus Chlamydia. Next base: position 12,480 of record CALGBW010000050.1, on the reverse strand, counting down.
AAAGAAGATGAATAAGTCATGAGCAAAATCGATCTACTTGACTTCCCAGTTCCCTCAGAGAAGGATTACCAATTAACATGAAAGCTTCTGGCTATGTCTTATTAGGGAAAATAATAAGATTATTAAAGAGCCTACACTACAAATACAGTGATAACTAAAAAATAGAAGAATTTTTGAATTCTTGAGTTTTTCTCTCTACACAAACTATAATCGGGACTTTAAGGTTCATCATTGGTGTATGCGAAGAATACTCCTTCTTTTCCTTCTCTGTATATCTTTTTATGGAGAAAGCGCTAGCTCTAAGCCTCATGTCCTTGTTAGCATCGTCCCCTATAAATCTCTTGTTGAAGAGATAGCAGGAGACACATGCCATGTGTATTCTATTGTAAAAAGTGACATAGATCCTCATTCCTATGATATCCCACCCAAACACATGGAGAATTTACGTACGGCACAGTTATGGTTCAAGATAGGAGAAGGATTTGAAAAGATTTGTCAAAATTTTTTGACATGTCCACAAATTGATCTCACCGAAGGGGTAGATCTGATCTACTCTCATCCTTCCTGTGCACACCATGCGTACTGCCTAGATACACATACCTGGCTAAGCCCCCGAAATTTAAAAATACAAACCAAACACATAGCAGAGGCTCTTGCCTTTCACTTTCCTGAACACTCTGAATTATACAAAAGAAATAGCCGACGCCTATTAGATACCCTAGATGCCTTAGACAAGGAAATCCTTACAAAAACCAAACGAGCTAAACAACGCCATGTGCTTGTTTCACACGGAGCTTTTGCCTATTTTTGCCGGGATTATGACTTTATCCAGCACACCATTGAAAAAAATTGCAATAGTGAACCATCGCCTAAGGCGGTCTTACAAGTTTCTCAAGATATCAAACAATACAATATCTCTTCTGTTATCCTGCTAAAAAATGCAGGCAAACGAAGCAGTGCGGCACTGATTAAACGTTTTAATTTGGATCCTATTTTACTCGATCCCTACGCAGAAGATGTTATAAATAATTTGAAAACCATTGCCACTGTCTTCTCTAATCTATGACTGCATTACTATCTATCCAAGAGGTATTCTTTCGTTACGAACATACCGGCCCCTGGATTGTTTCAAACGCATCCTGCACCGTACATAGGGGTGATTTCATTGGTATTATCGGCCCTAATGGCGGAGGAAAAACCTCTTTAGCCTTACTCATGTTGGGGTTATTGAAACCTTCTTCCGGGGAGATTCGTACTATACCTCCGGAGTCTAGTTCCCACCTTACCATTGGTTGGGTTCCTCAGCATTTTGCTTATGACCATTTGTTCCCAATTTCCGTAGAAGAAGTCGTCCTATCAGGACGACTAGGAACTTTACCCTGGCATGGGAGATACTCTGACTATGACCGTCAATGCACAAATGAAGCATTAGACATTGTTGGTCTTCTGACTCATAAAGAAGCTTGTTTTTCTCGATTATCCGGGGGGCAGATGCAACGGGTGCTTTTAGCTAGGGCTCTTGCTTCTCACCCCGAATTACTCATTTTAGACGAACCGACAGCCAATATTGATCCTGAAAACCAACAACGCATTTTACGTATTCTTTCTGACCTGAATAAAGACTGCACCATTTTAATGATCACTCACGATCTACACCATACAGCCAACTGTTTTAACAAGGTCTTCCTTATGAATAGAACCTTGACTACAGTTTCTGATACACAACACATATCCAAACAGTTTTGTTGCCCAACCAAATGTAGGGAGTCTTAATTTCTATGTTATCCTTTTTCTATGCTGCTCCCATCCTATTCCCTTCCTTCTTAGCTGCTATAGGCGCATCGGTAGCTGGTGGTATTGTAGGTTCTTACATCGTTGTTAAACGCATCGTCTCCTTAAGCGGAAGTATCGCACACTCTATCCTTGGGGGCATTGGTATTACTCTTTGGATCCAATACACATTTCACCTGCATTTCTCCCCTATCCTAGGAGTGATTCTTGGTTCCATCCTAACAGCCCTATGCATTGGAAAAGTACACCTCAAGTATAGGGAAAGAGAAGACGCCCTGATTTCCATGATTTGGTCTGTAGGAATGGCTATTGGAATGCTGTTTTTTTCTAAGCTACCCTCATTCAATTCTGAATTAGTTAACTTTTTATTCGGAAATATCCTTTGGGTAACCACACAAGACTTGTACTGCTTACTAGCCTTGGACCTATTTATCCTTCTAACTGTAAAAATTTGTCATACACGTTTCTTAGCTCTTTGCTTTGATGAGAAGTATATGACATTAAACCAATACAAGGTCCAACGCTGGTACTACCTCTTACTCGTTTTGACAGCTATCACTACAGTGCTATTAATGTACGTTATGGGAATCATTCTCATGCTGAGCATGCTTGTCCTACCCATATCTATTGCCAGCCGGTTTTCTTATAAGCTGACTCACATCATGGGCCTCTCTGTTTTACTCAATGCCGTCTGTTCCATCTGCGGCATTGTCTTGGCCTACTTTCTAGATTTACCAGTAGGCCCCGCCATTGCCGTGCTGATGGGATTCATTTACGTATTAAGCTTGTTTGTAAACAGGGCGTGTAAGGCTTCGGTTCCTTCTCCAGTTAAACCGGAAATAAGAACGAACTCTTGACTAGGGAAACGGCTTTGCAATTTCTGCAAACATTCTTCCCTTTCATCTGGAAGCAAGTTATCTATTTTGTTGAGAGCGACGATCATATGCTTATCAGCAAGCTCTTGTTTATAACAAGCTAGTTCTTGCATCAAAACTTCTAAATCTTCTTCTGGAGCAGAGCGCTCTATACCAGAAACGTCTACAACAAATAGCAGTAAACGGGTCCTCTCTATATGTCTAAGAAAAGCTAGACCTAACCCTTTATTCTGACTAGCACCCTCGATAATCCCTGGAATATCAGCCAATACCCAAGGCCTTTGATATAAGGCATCGTTTCTAGGAACCAACCCTAAAGCAGGCTGTAAAGTTGTAAAAGGAAATGCGCCGACCTTTACCTCTGCCCGAGCCAGAGTATTAAATAACGTGGACTTCCCAGCATTAGGGAACCCTAGCAAACCAATATCTGCTATCAACTTTAACTCTAACTCTACCTGACATACTTCCCCTGGTTTTCCAGGAGTAGCTTTTGTAGGGGCTCGGTTTGTTGAAGTTTTGAAAAAGGTATTTCCCTTTCCTCCCCTTCCTCCTTGACAGACAACCAAGCGATCCCCGTCCTTAGTAAAATCATGCAAAATCTCTTTTGTAACAGCATCACGCAATAAAGTCCCTTCAGGAACTTTTAATACGAGATCCTTACCATTCCTGCCTGTGCGATTATTCGTTGCTCCTGGCTGGCCATCATCAGCTTTTAGGAATCTTAGATTACGGTAGGCCTCAAAGGAATACACATGAGTGGCAGCTTCGATAATAACCGATCCCCCAAGACCGCCATTTCCACCATAAGGACCACCCTTAGGTAGGTATTTTTCCTTTCTCCAAGCAACAACTCCGTTACCCCCTTTTCCAGCACGTAACTCTAAAGTAATTTGGTCAACAAACATACGGCCTCAAACCAGAGATATATTTTAGAGATTGATTGTATCCGCTAACAAGCAGATCAAAATTGCCACCAAACAAGACACTGCTGCTGGCTACGCTTCATAGACTCATGCTCGTAAACTGTTAAGCGTGAATTCGGTCTAAGCGTTCAAACAATGCGAAGATTATACAAGAAACGAGATAATAAAGATGTAACGATTCTCTTTTATAGAAAGCAAAAACCCCAACTTTCGTTGGGGTTAAGAGTACATGAAAAAATTAGATCCTTAAGCTTCTGAAGGAAGAACCGAAACGTACGTACGATCTGTCTTCTTCATAACAACGATACCATCAACTAAAGCAAATAGGGTATCGTCTCTTCCTCTGCCAACATTAGCAGCAGGATGCCACTTTGTTCCTCTTTGTCTAACAAGAATGCTACCAGTGGAAACCCTCTGGCCAGCACCTACTTTCAAACCGAGGCGTTTCGACTCCGAATCACGACCGTTACGGCTTGCTCCCTGACCTTTCTTATGTGCCATTTCAAAACCCTCTAGTTATCCACATTACATTACGAGGTCGCTAATCTCGACTCTCAAATAATTCTGACGGTGTCCTATTTTCTTATGGTAGTTTTTTCGCTTTTTATATTTGTAAGCAACAACTTTTTCCCCTCGTGTATGAGCAATAAAACGACCTTTAACAGCCGCATTACCTACAGTCGGAGTTCCTAAAGAAGCTTTGGATCCGTCGAAAGTAAACAATACTTCTTGAAAAATTACTTCTTGTCCCTCGGCAACACAGTCCAACAACTCGACATCAATCACGTCACCTTTGCGGACCAGGTACTGTTTGCTTCCGGTCTGAATTATAGCGTATGGCTCCATCAATTCTTTCCTTAATGAATAGTTTCAATACCTAAGACTAGACTCTATACTTAAGATCAAAGACCGAAATCTCTCATCACTTTCGCTAAACACAAATAATGAACTGAAGACGATGACGGTAAAAAGACCCACTCCAGAATAAACATACCCCTGGAGAAAGATCGGACACTTATTAATGAATATGGCCAGAGCCGGGATCGAACCGACGACACAAGGATCTTCAGTCCTCTGCTCTACCAGCTGAGCTATCTAGCCATTTCAGAAAAAGGATCATAGGGAAAAAAGCGCTTTAAATCAATGAATTTCTACATTCTTTAACTTGTTGATGCATTGATATAGAGAATATTTGAAAAGATCTGACATTTAATTTATTTGGCACACAACTGACTGTATGGTCAAATCTACAATTCAATAAGAAAACAGCAATAGTAGATTCAACCTCGATGATAGCCTAGCCTTAGTAATTCCTATGAATAAAACGGCTCGACTCTATACCTCATTCCCCCAATCACATCATGTACATACAAGTATCAGATCTTCTAGAAACAACAGATACAAGGAAGGTGATAACTTTAAAATTTATTGGATATTTTTCTTTAGAAATTTCGATTAAGACGCTTTCCAAAAATAAACAGTATGAATAACATCACTCTGGGGTGCATGGAGGAGGAACTACACTCCTGTACTATGTAGATACTTATTCGAAGTAGTGGGTTTGTAGATACCAAGCATCTGACTCATGCTTGGTATCGTTTGGTTGATCAAGTTCTCTGAAACTCTTTAGGCTTTTGGAGCTCCCAAAGGCATACCGGAGAAACCACTTTCGTTACCTTCTCTGCCATCCCCACCATCGTTATTGATTCCTCCAACACCTCCTTCAGGAGTCCCTTGAATACCACCCTGTTCAAGATCACCGGGAGCAGTTGGCTTGCCATCTGGTCCATTTGTCCACCAACAACCACTATTATCCTGCCAGCCACCACTATTTACAGAAATCGACATATAAACAACCTCGATTAATTTATTAAAAAACGCTGTTGAAAGATAACCAGAGCAAAAAAAAAAAAAAAAAAAAAAGAAAAATCGACGAAATAACAATTTCGTTAATTAAAAAATTAAAAGAAAAATACGCTTAGAAGTATATCTAAGGATGTTTTTGAAGATGAAAAAAACAACAGATCAGCAACGTCAAAAAAAATGCATCCAAAGCAATATATCAATAACCCTATTCTTAAAAGCTTAGATACAACCGATCTCTTTCTAAGCGAAAATTCGCCTCTATAATGCAATTTCAGAACGAATAAACGTGAAGAAAACGCTGATCCTTTATAGTCAAAGACTAAAACAAGCTGTGGAATACCCTTAAAAGCAAAAATAAAAACAAAATGAAATAATAGACTAAAACATGTTTTCAATTTAAAGCTTGGAAATAAAACACATAAAAAACACACCTAGATATATTTAAATGAATGAAATAGAAAAATAAATCCATCTGAATGATCTGTGAAGCCAGTTCTAATCTTCACTGGCAGGGAAAAAGTAGAAGGAATAAACAAAAGAACCGCCACTAGGATATATACTAATGGATTGTCATGCGAAGCATTCTTTTAAAATTAAAAGAAAATTTTGAATGCTTGCATTTTCCTATTCAGCAGATTATAGTCGGTTCATAGAATGTGTCCGCAATACTAGGAGAGAAAGACACCCCATTTTTCACACGCATACTTATTCGGTTTTTATCGCATAATGAGAAAACATTTCATCACTGGCTTAGTTATTCTGCTTCCTTTAGCAATTACTCTAGTAGTTGTAGGAATGATTATTAACTTTCTCACTCAGCCTTTTGTGGGACTTGTATCTGATCTGTGTGAGCGATTTAGCTTTTACGCAAAACATAAAGGCTATCTAAAAATAGTTTTACAAATCATTCTTCTCTTCGGTTTGTTCTTTGCTACGGTACTTCTCGGTTTCTTAACGCGATTGATGGTCTTTAAATCTCTATTATCTGTTTACGACAAAGTCTTGCACCGCATTCCCATTATTAAGACTGTGTATAAGGCCGCACAACAAGTAATGACGACAATCTTCGGATCACAATCTGGTTCATTCAAACAAGTCGTTATGGTTCCCTTCCCTAATCGAGGCGTGTATTGTATCGGCTTAATTGCGGGAGACGCCCCCTCTATCTGTAGTAACGTGGATCCAAAAGACCCATTATTAACTGTCTTTATCCCAACAACTCCAAACCCTACATCTGGGTTCCTTACCCTATTCAAAAGATCTGATGTTGTTTTCTTAGATATGAAAATTGAGGATGCATTCAAGTATATTATCTCCTGTGGAGTCTTGAATTCCGAAGCCTGCCACGTTTGCTCCCCTTTTTCTCAACCGGCAAATCCAACCACTCCCTTTACAGAAACTCCTTTTACCTAAAGTCGTCCTCTGAAGTAGTTACATTTTTTTGTATTCCAAATATCTCCAGATCATTGTATGATCTCCGTTGCACGCAGGATTCTTAACAGCAAGACTTCTGTCCTCTGCTTTTTTTTAATTTTTTGCCTATAGTGATTGTTCTCCCTTCCTTTCGGAGAATACAAGAATTCAGTAACGGGTTATTTCTATGACACGAATGAGTAAACAAGCTCGCCGTAGGGCTCAAAATCCAAAGAAACGCAAACCTATTTATGCGATTGAGCACCCAGCGCCAGCCCCTAGAATTGCTTACAAAGCACACAAGAATGTTTTAGAAAGTAAAAATATTTTTATTCCTCAAATTGGTTAGAGTAGAGTTATTATGTCCAGACACCGTAGTTATGGTAAATCTGTGAAGGGAGAAACCAAAAGAAACGTTCTTAAACGTTTCGAACGTGTTGAGGTTCTTCGTAAGTTAGGTCGTTGGAACGACGAAACCGCTAAAAGAGTAACTGGGCTTCCTAAGACACCTATTGTGAAATAATTTTTATCATTAGTTTGTGTCGGAAGAATTTGTTGCTCAAGTTTGCGTTTTCATCGAACAAGAAGACCTTCCTATTCATGAGTCTTCTGTAGTCTCTCTTGTTCTGTATTTTTTGCAGTACTGGAAGGTTGCTACGCAGCAAGTTTCTGTCTATTTTTTAACGGATCCAGCTTTAGCTCAACTACATGATGAGGTTTTTGCTGATCCTTCCCTGACAGATACCATTACCCTACCCATGGATGCTCCAGGTGCATCTTCCCCTTTTCATATATTGGGTGAAGTTTTTGTAAGCCCTAGAGCAGCCTTTCGTTTTTTAGAAGAAAACAATCAACCGCTTTCTGATTCTCTTGTATACGAGGAGGTATCTCGTTACGTTGTACATTCCCTCTTTCATTTGCTTGGTTATGATGATCAAACTGATGAGGAGGCACGAGACATGAGAGAGAGAGAAAATGAAATGCTAGACCTTTTAAAACAAAAGGGTTTGCTTCTCCACCCTTAATTCAAGCATTTTCTTCATTTTTGATGCAGTGTATGGCATGATTTCGTAAGAAAGGACCATCATGCCAAAGTCTTACAAGCCGGAGTTTCGTTGTTGTTTCTCTGCAACTTGCCATGCGAACTCCTTGATCCCGCTATTTTGTAGGTAAACATGCTTCACATTTTCTATGCTGTTCTGATCCTAGTTCTTCTACTCGGCTCTTCTCTTAGCCAAAGCATACGAAATGAACGTTCTCTGCCGTCCAAGATATTATTCCTTCAATCTCTAGCATTAATGTTGTATAGCATACTGGGAACATCTATCTATGAGCGGTTTTTCCCCACCCATACTACTCTTTATTTTTTTTGGTTCCTGTACCTTAGCGTTGCAGTCTTCATTCTATGTGTCCTGCCATCATTAATAAAAAATACTGTTTTAGCTGAAAGACTCTCTATTTTCTCTTATTTACCTGAAGAGCTGCAGGATTATCTCTTCCCCCAAGAAGGCACTTCTAAAGAAACCAGCTACTCTTCCCCATCAGAATTACTCCTGTCTAACGCTGCGTCTTCTTTTGATAAATTAATTGTCCGTGAAATCATGATTCCAAAAGTAGACGTGTTTGCCTTGCCTGAACATCTATCTATATCGGAAGCATTCCCTATCATTTTAGAAGAACGTTACAGCCGCATCCCTTTGTACAAAAAAAACATCGATAACATTACTGGAATCGTATTTGTTAAAGACCTGCTTACTACACACCTAGCACCCAATATGCTATCACAACCTCTTAGCTCTATTTCTAAATCCCCTTTCTATGCCCCTGAGGTTAAAAAAGTTTCTTCTTTATTGCAGGAATTCCGTCAAAAACACCGGCATCTAGCAGTCATTGTTAATGAGTATGGTTTTACTGAAGGGATCGTAACCATGGAGGACATCATAGAAGAGATCTTTGGAGAGATTTCAGACGAAGATGATGAGCAGGAAGATATTCTCTACAAAAAGGTAGGTCTTTCATGGATTGTAGATGGTCGTATGAACATATCTGATGCAGAGGAAACCTTTCAAATTAAAATCCCCCATGGCAATTACGATACATTGAATGGGCATGTCTTCCATAAAGTAGGGACAGTTCCTCAGAAAGGAATGAAAATCCATCATGAAAACTTTGATATAGAAATTCTGACATGTTCTGAACGAAAAATTGGGAAATTAAAAATCACCCCCAGAGAACAGAACCTATCATCTTAAATGTAGCTACGCATGCATGATTGTATTTCTTTGGAGGAAAAATAAGGCCTAAAAATCCCTATTCCGCTAAAAGCAACTTAAGAAAGATTTTTTCAATGCGAAGGCAAGTAAAAACCCTTGTTTGGAGATCCAATGAGCAATATCCAAAAAGAAGAAAATGGAAGCACAGCTATCTTACATCTACAAGGAAAGCTTGATGGGATTTCTTCTCCTGAAGTACAAGAAAGTATCACGCAGTCTTTAGAATCAGGGACCAAAAATATCGTTTTAGATTGTGCAAGTTTAGAGTACATGTCTAGCGCAGGCATTCGTGTTTTACTACAGAGTTATCATCAGGTAGGGAAAAAAGCTGGGAAAATTGTTCTCACATCTGTGCCTAAAACAATTGAACAGACCCTATACGTAACTGGGTTTTTATCGTATTTTAAAATGTTCAATACTGTTACGGATGCCCTGCAATCTCTAGAAAGCACAGAAGCTTGAATCTCTAAATCTTCTTCTTGTTCGCATCCAAAACAGCTCTTGCATTAGATTCATGTTTGCAACATAATAGCGCCAGATCGCACTGGTTCATTCTTCCGTGCGTATTTGATGATATACTCGTTTCAACATAATATTATGCGTAGATCTGTTTGTTATATTAACCCTTCTGTAGCCAGAGCAGGGCAAATATCAACTTGGCATTTTCTGTATTCCTCAGCGAACTTTCTTCCTGAAGGAGCAAAGTTGAAATTTGATCTTGGCATTCAAGATAAGCCAACAAGTTGGGAAGCCCCTTCTGTAGATTTGTCCCAACCTAATAATGTGATCTACCTAGAGACGCCTCAAGGGGAGATTATCCCAGCTCAAAGGGTAGCTTCTAAGGAGTTCTCTTCTCAGTACGAGTTTACCCTTACCGAAAAAGTAGAGATTGGAGAGACTCTTACCATTATTTTAGGTCCTTCTCCTTATCATACGCAAACAGATGAAGCTGGAAATGGGGCTCAGCTGTTCACCCAAAGACGGAAGCATTTTTACTTGTATGTAGATCCTACCGGTAAGGGTAATTACCAAGATCCTGACATATTCTCCATAGACATTCGAGGAAATGTTCTTAAAAACATCCGAATTTTTACCCCATCTTATGTTGTAAAGAATAAACGCTTTGATATCACGGTACGTTTTGAAGATGAGTTCGGGAACCTGACCAACTTCTCCCCTGAAAGCACAAGAATTGAGCTTTCTTATGAGCATTTAAGAGAAAATCTCAGTTGGCAGTTGTTTATTCCAGAAACAGGTTTTGTCATTCTTCCTAATTTATATTTCAATGAACCAGGAATTTACAGAATACAACTAAAAAACCTTCTGACGAATGAGGTTTTTGTCTCTGCTCCTATTCGTTGTTTTGCTGATGTCGCTCCGAATCTCATGTGGGGCCTATTACATGGAGAATCTGAGAAAGTCGATTCTGAAGAAAATATTGAAACGTGTCTCCGTTACTTCCGTGATGACTGTTCCTTACAATTTTTCGCAACATCTCCGTTTGAAACACAAGAGAACACCTCTTCCGATTTGTATAAATTAACAAATCAAATGATCGCAGACTTTAACGAAGAAGATCGTTTTGTTGTTCTTTCTGGGATGCAGTATGTCGGTGATCCTCAAACAGAAGGTGTGCGCCATATCCTACATGCGAAAGAGGTTAAGTCTCATAATAAGCATAAAGATTGCAAGCATACTTCCCTGTCTAAGATGTATAAGAATGTATCTGGACATGAGGTTCTTTCTATCCCCTGTTTTACAGCTTCCAAGCGATTTGGTTTTAATTTTGATCAGTTTTATCCAGAGGTAGAACGCGTTGTCGAAATTTACAATGCCTGGGGATCTTCTGAATGCACGCAAGAAGAGGGCAACCTCTTCCCCATCAAGGGACCTGAAGATTCTGAACAACAATCAGGAACGATTGTACGCGCTTTAAAACGCAATTTACGCTTTGGTTTCGTTGCCGGAGGATTAGACGACCGTGGTATTTATGAGCCATTTTTCGACTCTAACCAGTATCAGTATACTCCAGGGTTAACAGCAGTGATATGTAATAAGTATACAAGGGAATCCTTTGTAGAAGCATTATACCGTCGTCACTGTTACGCCACAACGGGTGCAAGGATCATCGTTAGCTTTAATATTACTTCTGCACCTATGGGTTCTGAGTTGTCTACAATGACTAAACCAGGACTTTCAGTAAATAGACACATCTCTGGCTATGTAGCAGGAACTGCAAAACTCAAAACGGTGGAGATCATTCGTAACGGTGATGTGTTGAAAACCTTCCACCCTGAAGGTTTTGATTTAGATTATGAATTCGATGATATGGAGCCCTTGCCTTCTGTAGTGCTTAATGATCCTGCCGGAGGAGCTCCTTTTGCTTTCTACTATTTGAGAGTCACGCAAGAGGATTCTGCTATGGCATGGAGCTCTCCCATTTGGGTGGATCTGCAGTAAATGAGTCCTTTGCTTCTTTTGATTTGTTCAGCGTCTGCTTTACTTATTCTCGGTGTTGCATCGGTTTTATTGGGTTCTTGGCTTCTAGGGAAGCCTTTATCTAAGAAAGGATGTGGCAGACCAAACTGCTGCCATAATAAGGACAACTGTGATCAAGGGCTGTCATCTACTACAGACCGTGACCATACATAATGACAATAGATTCTTTAAAAATTTTACCAAGAAGTTCTTGGTTAAAGACGTTATTTTCTGATTATCTTGCTGGTAAGCGTCTTTCTGAGGAGCATCTGCTACGACTCTTACTCATAGAAGATCCGGCAGATGTCCAAGCCATTCATGCTTTTGCTGATCTCATTCGAGAACAAAAAGTAGGAAATACAGTCTATTACTCTTCTACCCTGTATTTATATCCAACGAATATTTGTCATTTCAATTGCACTTTCTGTTCGTATTACGCGAAACCTGGGGATCCTAAAGGGTGGTTCTTCACCCCTGATGAGCTAATTGCTCAGATTCATCAAACAAAGCAACCCATTACAGAAGTACATATTGTTGCGGGGTGTTATCCTGACTGCGATTTATCCTATTACCAAGAGCTTCTTTCTAAAATAAGGGCAAACTTCCCTGATCTGCATATTAAAGCTCTATCCGCGGTTGAGTATGCCTACCTTGCTAATCTGCATCAAACTCCCGTACAAAATATTTTTCTCGCTTTAAAAGATGCGGGTTTGGACTCCATCCCTGGGGGAGGGGCAGAAATTCTGGTTGATGAAGTGCGCCGTTACCTAGCCCCTAATCGTTTATCATCAGAAGAATATCTGAATATCCATAGAACAGCACATCAATTAGGAATTCCTAGCAACACGACTATCCTGTGCT